>JAURJU010000032.1 GCA_030832085.1 Chitinophagales bacterium
CGCTTTTCCCATACCATCCTGTACCAATCAGGGCAACCCTTCTTGTTGGGTCAAGCGAAAAAGTGTCCAACCCTGAAGCCTTGATGGAAGCAAGGGCAAACAGGGCCGCGCTGTTTTTGATAAAGTTTCTTCTGCTTTTGGTGATGGGCATGATTGTTCTAGTCTTGATAACAATGATATGAAAAGATAAGACAAAGGGCTGATCTTACGCCATTCTAGTTGTTGATAATTTCCAACAAAACAGTTTCTCCTGCTTTCACTTCAACCTCAAGTCCTTTTGCAAGCGATCTGCCTTTGATGTTGTTTAATGTTCCGGCCTGATTGCTTTTACATTGATAAGACTGATGGTCTTCAACCACAAACCACTCCTGGTATTGATTGATCCTGGGATAATCTGCAGGGTAGTGCATCATGGTGGAATGCCTGGGCTCATCAAATTTCAATTTCCCTTTCCATCCAACGGGTGATGAAACAGCAATTTTCACACCTGTAGCCGTTTGTGTCGCACCAATCGAAAGTTGGCTGTCCCATGATGAAGGAACAATTCCCTGCGTTTTCCAAAGGCAGTACATGATGGAAGTGCGGGCAAAATTCCCATCCCCATGCCAACCCTCAACCATGCCATCTGGTTTTTGCATCGCCCACATCACCTTGATCTCACTGTCCAGCCATTCTTTTACCGAGGCAATTGATTCACGGTTGAAGAGATTCAATGTGCCTTCGATGGCGTCTGCATATCCATCTGCACTGCCTCCCTCCCAATTGTGGTTCCTGTATTTTTGGTTGAGGGATGATATGGCTTTGATGACTGCATCTCTATAAGTGGGTGTTGAATCGATTTTTGCAATGAACCAATAAGCATTGAGGGTATAGCCAAAATTGTCGGCCAGTCTTGGGGAAAGGATTTTGCCATTCTGGGGATTGACCTCATCGTAAAACAATCCATCCTCATTCCTTCCCACTTCAAGGATGCGATCCAGCATTCCATGAACCAATGGTTTCCACTGTTTTCTTTTTTCAGGCATGGCATAGTAGGCGGCAATATAGGCTTCACAGAGGCCAGAAATGATTTCACAGCCATGATCGCGGATGCGCAAATGATCCAGAGCCCTTGTGGGCAACTGCTTTTCGTTGAGATAATTGTCCGCAATCTCCATGGCCCAATCAAGGTATTTTCTTTTTCCAGTGAACCAGTACATTCGAGAAAGTACCTGCAATAAATCTCCGTTCACTTCTACTGTCCCGCTGCTGCCATACCAACTTCCGTTGATGTTTTTGGCAATCCTGGTAAGCAGGGGCAGGTCATCCAGGATCTCCAGCATGCGATTGCTCCAGGGGCTTTTGCCCAGCCACTCTGTGAGAGGAATGAGCCCATCCTTCATGTATTCAGCTGCACCGAAAATCAATTGGTTGGTATCAATGCTTTCATTCCTGAAACCTTTTTTTGAAAACGAGTAGGTGTCGGGAAGCTTTCCGATCCTTGCTGTAAGCCGCCGTTCATTTTTCAACATGTCCAGTGCTTTGCCTTTGAAGAATTCTGGCATCAAGATGGATGAGGTCAGCACCATGAAAGGATAGTTGTCTGCTGCTGCATCCCAGGCATTCCAAAAATCTTTTGAATCATTGATGTTTCTTGGAATCAGTCCGGTTGTTGTGTCAGCATATTTCATCCATGCATTCACGTAGGCAATGCAACGGTTGAAGCCCTGGTTCACCAGTTTACCGTTCTCAACTGCCTCCCTGAAATCAGGATCCAATGTTTGGGATTGGATGGTGGCGGAAGACATCAGGAGCAGTAGGGAAAAATATAATTTCATCTTTAAGGGGTTGGTTTCAAAACATAAAGCATGAAGATTATTGAAGTTACCCAATAAGTTTATGATCGGCATGCAGTGGCACTGAAGTATTTTCAATAAATTGGTGTCCAATAAATCTTCCTACCAAAAAGGGCCGATCTAATTTTGAACACATGACAACAGTACTGAATGGAGAACCGATAATTACCTGGGGAATTATCGGTTGCGGAAATGTAACTGAACTGAAAAGTGGACCCGCATTCAACAAGGTGGCCCAATCAACCTTACACGCCGTGATGCGCAGGGATGCAGCCAAGGCGGCAGATTATGCAGCAAGGCATCAGGTGCCTTTCTGGTACAGTGATGCCACAGCGTTGATCAATGATCCCGCCATCAATGCGGTGTATATCGCGACTCCTCCAAAGTTTCATGAGGAGTATGCAATTGCCGCCATGGAAAAAGGGAAGGCGGTGTACGTCGAAAAGCCAGTTGCCGTTTCAGTGGCTGCTTGTAAAAGAATGGCCGATGCCGTAAAAGCCAATGAGGGAAAACTGGTTGTGGCCCACTACCGCAGAGGCCTGCCCATGTTTTTAAAAATCAAAGAATTGGTTGAAACCGATGCTGTGGGCAAAATAAAAAACATCCGGTTGACCATGTTCCAAACACATAGGCCAGACATCGTTGCCGATACAGGGTTCAACTGGCGTGTAGATCCTAAATATGCAGGAGCCGGATATTTTTATGATTTGGCGCCACACCAGCTCGACATCATACAGTTTATTTTTGGCGAAGCCCTGCGCAAATCAGGTGCTGCTGCTCATCAAACCAACTTCTATGCAGCGGAAGATGCAGTGTCTGGCATCATGGAGCTTCCCAACAATATCTTGTTCCAGGGCGACTGGAATTTCTCCATGCCTGAAATCATGAGGGAGGACAGTTGCCTGATCATTGGAGAAAAGGGCTACCTCAAGTTTCCATTTTTTGGAACGGAACTGAGGATCGTAACAGCAGCAGGCGCTGACCTGATTTCATTTGAACATCCGCAAAACATTCAGCATCCCATGATCAGCAAGGTGGTTGATTATTTTCTCGGACGATCATCCAACCCCTGCTCCATCGAAGAGGCCATGAAAAGCATGGAAGTGATGGAGTCATTTGCTTACGGAAACTAACCATCGATTCAAATCAACAATATACCCAAGACCATGTCAAAAAAAATTACACCGTTACGCATTTGCATCACCCTCTTGCTGATCATTGCCGGACTCTCCTATACTCTGCCACGCTATGGTTTCAGTGAAAACATAACCCTGAAAGACAGTCTCAC
>JAURJU010000033.1 GCA_030832085.1 Chitinophagales bacterium
AATACCGGCAGCAGACGCTCAATTTTATCCAGTCCATGAATCCATCCCTGAAAATAACAGGGGTGAATGCCGGGGTTTCCGGAACCGGTACTGATCTTGGTGCCTGTCGTTTGCAGGATCAGGTATTGAAATACAAGCCCGATCTTTTGTTTGTTGAATTTGCAGTCAATGGTGGTGATTTTGCTGCAATGGAAGGAATTGTCAGGCAAGTGAAAATGTCCTCACCATCAACGCCTATTTGTTTTATCTATACGATTGCCGGTGAACAGCATAAGGCTTATACCGCAGGGAGAATTCCTGAATACATTATGGGCCTGGAAAAAATCGCTGAGCATTATCAACTTCCTTCCATTCACATGGGGTTAAGGGCTGCCCAACTCGAAAGTCTTGGAAAACTGGTTTGGAAATCCAAGGAGGATGTAGAAGGGAAAATAGTTTTTTCAAAAGACGGCGTTCATCCAACGCGGCAAGGCGGAGACCTTTATGCAGCAGCGATTGCGCGGGGATTGAAAAAAATCCTGCGTATTAACTCGCTGGACAATACAGCAATGCCAATCGCCATCTATGGAAATGAATGGGAGAAGGCCACCATGCTGGATGCTGCACAATATGCAAGCTTGACAGGTCAATGGCAGCAAGTAACTACTGCAGACAACAAGGATCTTTCATCCTTTGCATCATGGTTTCCGTACATACTGAAAACGGAAACTCCCAACTCAAGTTTGTGCTTTAGTTTTAACGGCACGGGATTTGGTTTTTTTGATATTGGCGGACCCGAGGTGGGACAAGTTTCGATAACTGTGGATGGGGTACCTGCGTCCTTGGATCGCCCTAGCGGGTCAAGAAGCTGGGTGTTGATTGATACTGCCAACACAGGAAAAAACACCTTGAATCGTTTCAATGAATATTGTTTCGGACGGTACAGGGGTCAATTTGAATTGGTGCGTGTAAAGGAAGGAACACACAAGGTTTGTTATGTTTTGTCCAAAGAAAAAATTGATAAATCAACGTTTGTTTCAAAAACCACAGACGAAGATTTCAAGAACAATCCCTTGAAATACGAAAAGCAGACCTTTTATCTTGGTAAAATTTTATTATTGGGCGCACCAATAAACAAACAATGATTGTATGAAAAAAATTATCCTTTCTACACTTGCATTTTTTATTTTGGGTTTTTCTTCGAATGCACAGAATCTGGATGTATCCAAATGGATTCAACCGGTAGACCCCAGTGCAAAATTCAGGCTCGATAGCTTCATGGTTTGGTGCGGTTCTGCTGTAAAAGGTGATGACAACAAATACTATCTTTTTTACAGCCGTTGGCCCAGAAAACTTGGACACCTGGCATGGGCTACGCACAGTGAGGTTGCTGTTGCAGTGGCTGATCAGCCCACCGGGCCATATACCCATGTGAAAGTGGTCTTGCCCAAAAGGGACAAACAGTTTTGGGATGCAGATGTGACCCATAATCCAACGGTGCACAAGTTTGGCAAAACGTATTACCTGTATTACATGGGCAATTATGGTAATGGCGAGTGGTGGGATCACCGCAACCACCAAAGAATTGGATTGGCAACTTCTAAGAGTCCTTTGGGCCCATGGAAGCGCGTTTCAAAACCATTGGTGGATACCACTACAAATGGATTTGATCATGTCATCGCATCCAATCCTTCTATCATGAAAAGACTTGATGGTAAATACCAAATGATTTACAAGGGAGTCAGTAAGGGGCCCATGCCTTTTGGCGGAGTGGTTACCCATGGAGCTGCAATGGCCGATAAACCCGAAGGGCCTTTTGTGAAAACACCTTATAAAATTTTCATCAAGGATACTGTGAAATTCGCGGCTGAAGATCCATTCATTTGGGCGCAGGGTGGGAAATATTGGGCTATTGTCAAAGACATGAAAGGTGTTTTCACCAATGCCGGTACGAGCCTTGCTCTTTTTGAATCAGCCGATGGTTTTGATTGGAAACTTTCGCGGCATGCATTGGTATCTACTACAATGATTCCATGGAAATCGGGCGCCAAAAAAGTTGAAAAACTGGAGCGTCCGCAATTGTTGATTGAAGATGGAAAACCAACCGTGTTGTTTTGTGCTGTATATGATGGCAATGATAATTACAATGTTGCCATTCCCCTTGATTCAGCGCCAGAGGCATCGACTACTTCCAAACTTCCTGGAAAGGGCTTTCAGTTGTTGTATGAAGATCATTTTGTTGGCAATACATTGAACGAGCGAGATTGGCAATACAGAACAGGTCGCCGCACGGGGATGGGGTACATGGACGGGCTCAATTTAAAGGAAAATGTTTTTGTCAAGGACAGTGCCCTGCATATTGCGGTAAGGCATGAGTTGATTGATGGGAAGTGGGAAAATACAGGTGGTGGCATCATCAGCAAACACAATTTTGGGTACGGCTATTATGAATCCTTGTCGAAACCCTTCATGAAAGGACATGGCGTTCATACCTCTTTTTGGCAGCGTGGTGGTGCCAATCCAAACAACAATATTTTTGAGATCGATTCATATGAGATTGATTCCAAAACCTGGGTAGCCACCAACAATTTATATGTGGACATTCCTTACAATGGATATACTTACACACCTTGGCCGCACAGGGCACAGGTGCCGTTCCGATTTCAGCAAGATGGATGGTTTCATGATGCTTATGAATTCAGCCCAGAAGGAGTGATATTTTATGACAATGGGCAAATCGTGGCGAAAGCCGAATACAAGGATTTGAATGCACACCAGGTTGTTTGGTTGACCGCGTTGAATGGGGTTGGTAAAGTTGATTCCACACAATTGCCTGGAGAATCAATCTTCAAGTATTTCAGGTACTATGGCAAGGATTATCCCGGCCATTCGATTCTTCCCAATGGCAATTTTGAATTCAATCAGCAAAAAACAGATCCTTTCAAACCACTTTGCTGGGAAGTGCGGGGAACACCCGGGGCTGTAAAACTCACATTGGGCAATGCTGCACGTGGCGACTACAAATTGTCTGTTGGTGAAGGGAAAAAGCATGATGTCAAATTGGTTCAGTCACTTGAATACATCATGAATGGAGACTATGTATTTTCTGCAATGGTCAGGTCTTCTTCCGGACACATAGGGTCTTCCATCGTCATTGATGGCTTGGGTGATAAAAATATTGTTTATCCATTGAAACCCAATGAACGTTGGAAAAAGATCAGCATACCAAAGGTTCATGTCAATGAAAATAAAATCACAATTTCAGTTGTATCAAAAGGCAATGAATCAGATTGGTTGGAAATCGATGACCTTCAACTCATGAAACCAGTGGGTAAAGGTGAAGTAATTCAACAAGAACCAAACCAGGCTTCCATTTTGCCCATGTGGCATTTGGCGAAAAAAGAGCCCATCCAGTTCACGGGTGATCAGAAGTTTTATTTTTTTGATCGCAATGTTGGGTATGGCGATAGCATTTCCGTGTTGTTTGATCTTACTGCTGACATCTATGCGAACATGACACCCATCGCGAGAATTCCGAAGAAAGGGAATGCTGGCTGGTCTGTGCAGACAACTGTTTCCGGCGGATTGATTTTCCGGATAGGAAGTGTTGAACAGCATCATGATGTTTTTGTGGACCATGTGTATGAGCCCGGAAAGCCAGTATCCTTTGCATTGGTCTTTGAAAATGGAAATGCTTCTGTTTACAAAAACGGATTGTTGTTGAAAAAAGAGTTTGTTGGTGCTTTCAATACCAAGGATGCCACTGCTGCGGGAAGGGTGGGAACAGTTGGAAAAGAATTTGAAGCAGTTGGGGACGTGGTGATGCAGGTTGGAAAAGAAGACAAAGAGTCTTTGGCCATGAAAATATTCAGGGGCAGTTTACAGCATGTCCGGATTTATAACAAGATTGTTACACAATAAAATATTTGCCATGATCAGCAAGCAATTTTTTTTCTGGCATGCATTGCTCGGATGCATTTTTACATTGTTGGGAATTGTTGCTTTCGCACAGTTGCCCAAGTTAGATGCAAAAGGCAAATTGTTGGACATGAACGAGGTGGATATCAGCCTGATGGTTCAACCTGTTCCAGCAGCAAACCAATTTATTGATTCTGCGTACAACATCTGGTGTGGCTCTGTCATCAAGGCCGGCAATGGAAAGTACTATATGTTTTACAGCCGCTGGCCCAAGTCTGAGGGACATGGTGCCTGGATTACGCACTCGGAAATTGCACTGGCAAAAGCTGACCGTCCGGAAGGTCCATACAAATACCTGAAGGTTGTTTTCAAAGCCAGGGGCAATCAATTCTGGGATGGGGTATGTACCCACAATCCTGCTGCGATTGTCCATAAAGGGAAATATTATCTATACTACATGGGCGCCACAGGTAATGCTGAAATCAAGAAGGGTTTTGATTATTCTCCGGCCTGGTACAACTACAGAAACAACCAGCGCATTGGTGTTGCCGTAGCCGATCATCCCGAAGGGGAATGGAAGCGGTTTGACAAACCTGTACTGGATGTCAGCAAGGATTCTGCTGCCTATGATGCCATGATGGTTTCCAATCCCGCCATAACGGTAGACCAGAACGGACGTGCGATTTTGGTCTACAAACAGGTGGAGAAGAATGGTACTTTTCGTGGCGGAAGGGTGCGGTACGGTGTAGCATTTTCTACATCCATCTTGGGGCCATTTACAAAACATCCCAATCCTATTTTTGAGGACAAGAAAAACCCTAATGACAAGGAATGGATGATTGCTGAAGATCCATTCATCTGGAACTACAAAGGAACGAACTATGCCATCGTGAGGGATGTGGTAGGTAAATTTACAGGTAGTGCAGGTGGTTTGGCATTGTTCTCATCAACAGATGCCATCCAATGGAATCCTGCAAAATTTCCAAAGGTGATTTCAAAGGATGTGTATGGAGAGAATGGGAAAAAGTTTGATGACAAACTGGAACGACCATGTCTTCTGATGGAGAATGGTTTGCCCATCTATCTTTTTGGTGCCATGGGAATTGACAAGCGAAAGCATTCCATGAACATTGCGGTTCCGCTTAAAACAAAATCATTATCTGCAAAAGCGAAAGCTGCCAGAAAACAGTTTGGCAATTCAGACAACAAATCTATTCAAGAATGAAGCATTCATACATACAATTTTTGAGAAATCTATTGTTGATTGCAGCACTGATCCTCAGCAGCAATGCTATCTATGCACAAGGGCCTGTAGGCTTAACCCCCACAAACCATTCAGGAAACGAGATCTGGTTCAATCAGCCAGCCTCAACTTGGTTGGAAGCATTGCCACTGGGAAATGGCACACTAGGTGCAATGGTATATGGTCATCCTGGAAAGGAGAGAATTCAGTTCAATGAAAATTCTCTTGTTACCGGTACGCCTGATCTGGTTGGTTTTTACCAGCCTTTTGGTAACCTCTTTTTTGATTTTGGTCATGAAAATGCAAGTGATTACAAAAGGAGCCTATCGCTCAGTGATGCCATGCATACCATTACCTACCAGCATCACGGAACCCATTTCAAAAGGGAATACTTTGTAAGTCATCCAGATCAATCCCTGATCATAATGATTACTGCTGATAAGAAATCGTCAGTGAATATGGCCATTGCACTAAAAGATACGCGTGCCAGTCAGACTGCTGTCACATCAAATTCAATATCTTTCAGGGGCAAACTACAAGAGAATGGAATGGATTACATGGCCAAAGCTATTGTCAATGCAAAGGGAGGAAAACGCAGCAATACCGATAGTTCAATTGTTGTCGCCAATGCAGATACTGTATTGGTATATATGTCTGCCATCACCTCTTTTAAAAAATTCAATGTGCGGGATGTTTTTGGTGAGTTGCCCATTGCGATGCTCAATGCAAGATTGGGCGCTGTTTCTAAA
>JAURJU010000034.1 GCA_030832085.1 Chitinophagales bacterium
ATGCCGAGGGTGTTCACCTCTTCCCATACCGAACAGAGAAGTTAAGCCCCTCATGGCCGATGGTACTGGGACTTGTCCCGGGAGAGTAGGTAGGTGCCATATTTATTGAGCCCTGATCGAAAGATCAGGGCTTTTTTTTGCCCATTTCCAAAAGGGAAAGTTTCTATAAGGCTAAAATGAATGTAAAGATTGCTTTTTAAGTGTGTGTCAAGCAATAAGGTGTCTCACCCCCATTGTGCAAAGTCCTTTTCAAAATCTCCCTTGATCCTTTCCATGGGAGGGTTGTAATAACCGAATTTCAGTGTAGGGAATTCTTCTCTGATCATTTCCATCATGTTGCGCACACCTATTGGTTCTCCTGGTTCCGTAATCTCCATTCGTCCAAGGTACCAGTCAGGGTCAATATTGAAATTGCGCCATTGGATCATCTTGAGGTTGGTGTCCTTGATGACTTTTCTAAGGGCTTCGTATTCAGCCTCAGTATCGGTCATGCCCGGGAAAACAAAATAATTGATGGAACTCCATCCGCCAAATTCATCCAGGATTTTCAGGCTCTCGATGATGTCTTCAAATTGATAATTGTTTGGACGATAATACCTTTCGTACCAGGATTTCTGAAGGGAGTTCGTACTCACGCGGATAGAGTCCAGGCCTGCTTCACAGAGCGCGCGAACTGCTTTGGGCATCGATCCGTTGGTGTTGATGTTGATGCTCCCCCTTGAAGTATGTTTTCTGATTTCTTTGATGGCTACCCTGATGGTTTCCCACATCAGGAGTGGCTCTCCTTCGCATCCCTGTCCAAAACTGACAAGGGGGAATGGTGCTTCTGCAAGATGAGGTACTGTAAATTCAACGATCTCTTCAGCAGAAGGCTTGAATTGAAGCCTGTCTTGTGGAGATGTGATAGACTCCGCTTCGGGTTGAAAAGAAATACATCCAATGCAGTTTGAATTGCAGGCCGGTGATGTGGGAATAGGACATTCCCATCTTCCTATAAAATAATTTCTTGCTGCCGGGCATGTATAGGTTCTGCAACAGGTTTCTGCAAGATGGTTGACCAACCTGTTGTTGGGAAACGCCGCCAACATATTCTCTACGCCCAATTCAATTTTTTCCGGATCATATCCTGCACATTCCTGGCGTATATCATTTTCAATTCTTACAGCGGTGACATAAAATTCCTCATTGTGCCATCCTGCTGCTGTATAACAAAACAAGGGAAGTGTTTCTGCATCGGTAGCAGTTTCAAAGGCAGCAATAAAAGTGCCTGTATGTGCAGGGGGAATAAATGCTGCAACAGCCCATCCCTTCTCACACAACCGCATTTCACCAGTTTGAACATCAATGCCAATGCCCTTTCTGCCTGGAAGTTCATACAGGGAACCACCATCAGGGAGTTTGATCCATTCTTCAACTTCAACAGGAAATGCATCCCAACCTGCGCGACCAATTGCAAAAAGCGTATTGTCTTCAAAAATATTTCCTTTTCCGTCGGAGTACAGAAGGTAAGGTGATTGCGAAATGACCATGCGCAAATTTAAGGCTTAATGAGATGAAATGGTGGAAGATTTGGTTGCTTGTCGTTGTGCTTCCTGACACAAGCTGAACCTGCCTGTTTACTGGAGGTTGACAAGTTGAAGACAAGGCAGTTCAAGCATAGATTTTCACTCAACTGCCCAACCGCTGCTGGCAATATTGATTAAATTCATCACTCTCCACTTCATATTCATCATCTTCCTGGTCATCGGTTTGATCTTGGAAGACCCTGTTGTTCTTGAAGTCCAATGTAAGCAGGTCATCCTTGATCAGTACATTGTTCAACTCAGACCATTGGTATTTTTTGGGAATGAATCCACTCATTACAATACCGCTATCTGAAAAACCTATTTCCTTGTTTTTGTTCAAGAATTTTTCAGCAATGCCTGCCAAGATGAAAAGGCTGTCAACATATCCTGTTTCTGCAAAAAATGAAAGACCGATGCCCGTGCAAATGAGCAAGGTTGCAAAGCTGATTTTTTTCTTCTTTCTTTTTTCGAAGAAGTTGGAAGCCATCAATGCAATGATGGTGAGCAAAGTGAAAAAGATTCCCCAATCAGTGGGTTCTTGGTAAATGATAACAAGAAAGATGACGATGGACAATAGGGCCAGCAACCAACCTGTGATTTCAATCGCATGTTTGTTGTGGTTTTTCAGCACCACGACATAGTCATGTACTTTTTGCTTTCCCATCCGATCAGTTGTCGCTCAACATGAGGTTGCACATTTTGAAAAGCACCCTAGCGCCAACATTTTCATCCCATCCATCCTTACTTGTACCTGTTTCACTCAGGTCAAAGCCAATGATTTTTCTGCCACTGTTGACGATTTTTTTAAAGAGATAACTGAGTTGCTCCATCTCAAATCCTCCAGGGACGGGCGTTCCAGTATGTGGGCAGAGTTTGGGGTCTAACCCGTCGATATCGTAACTGATGTAAACGTGCTGCGGCAATTGTGCGATGATCTCATCGGTGATTTGTGCCCAGGTGGATCCTTCAAACTGTCTTTCACGGATTTCCCTTTCCAGGTAGGTGACAACCCTGTACTCGCTCTCACAAATATAATTCCACTCCGCTTCGCAATAATCCCTGATGCCCAATTGTATCAGCTTGCTCACGTTTGGAAAACTGTTCAATACATTGTACATGATGGATCCGTGGGAATGATCAAGGCCTTCATATGATTTGCGCAGGTCGCAGTGAGCATCAATTTGCAGGATGCCAAAGTTTTCATGTTTTTCCGCAAGGGCTTTGATGAAACCAAATGCAATGCTGTGGTCGCCACCCAGCAAGCCTACTTTTTTTCCTTTGTTCAATTGTTCGATACACTTCTGGTAAACCCATTGTGCAATCATCGCGCAACCCTCATTCACCTCTTTCAGGGTTTTGCACATGAACTTGTTGGTTTCAATCTTTTCACCGGAGTTGATGAAATTGAGGTAAAGCTCATTTTCTTTTCTGAGGAAGTCGTTTTTCAGCAGCATTTTCTTGTCGACAGGCTCCATGAACACACCCTTTCTCCAGCTGTTTTGGAATTGACTGTCGTATAAATCCACTTGCAGGCTTGCCCTGAGGATTTGTTCAGGCGCCCTGGCCGTTCCGCTTTTGAAACTGACAGTCACTTCCCAGGGAACGGGGATGATGATCAGTTCAGCGTTTTCAGCATTGTAAGGAAGTCCGAAAAGGTTGTTGTTCGCTACACTGACCCCATTGGGGTCAAACCGGGATAGATCTGCAATCATTTTATTGGATCATTGTGGTGTTGGGTAAGGCATTTTTTTTCAAGAAAACGCTGCAAGTTAAATAAAAATCAGGCATGCAGCAGAAACAATTGAGCATCGGCGTTGTTATTTTTTCAGCAAAAAATACCGCCATTTCTGGCAGTGCTTCTTCCTCTCCCTATTGCAGTTTTAACTAACTTTGCAGCGATACATTCACTATGAAAAAAATGCATATTCTCGGTTTGGTGCTGATTGCAGGAGCAATAGCAGCCCTTTTGACCCTGATGGATGATATAAGCACCTATGATTCAATTGCTTCGGCAAGAAAAAAGGAGGGAAAGTTTGTTCACCTGATTGCCAAGGTGGATACTGCCAGCCCTGTGGTGTATGATCCCCTGAAAGATCCCAACTACCTGGCTTTCACAGCCATTGATTCATTGGGGGCATCAACAAAAGTGGTGTACAAAAATGCAAAGCCTACAGATTTTGAAAAAAGCCAACGCGTGGTGATGAAGGGATCCATGGTTGGGGAAACTTTTCAATGCCAGGAAATCATCCTCAAGTGTCCATCAAAATACACAGATGAAAAAGGACCGAAAGCCCCGGGCATGGTCACCGAAACATCGATGAAGACTGCAGAATAGTGCAATAAAAAACATTCAATCAACATGATCAAATTCAATGGGGAGCACTTGCTCATCGGACAGATAGGTTATTTTTTAACCCTGCTCGCCTTTTGTTCGGCCCTTGTTGCGGCATATGCCAATTTCAAGGCTGCATCCCCAAAGGACATTCTTGATGAACGTGCCTGGAAACGTTTGGCAAGGATTTCTTTTTTCACCAATGTAGTTGCTGTAATAGGTCTCTTCCTTACCCTTTATCTCATCATTTACAACCATTATTTCGAATACAAATACGCGCACCAGCATTCCAAGCGAAGCCTTGATATGCAATACCTGTTGAGTTGCTTTTGGGAAGGGCAGGAGGGAAGTTTCATGCTCTGGGGATTTTGGAATGCCATGTTGGGGCTGGCGCTCATCAAGTGGGCCAAGAAATGGGAGTTTCCCGTGATGACCGTCATGAGCATGGTACAGTTGTTTTTGGCCAGTTTCCTGATAGGGATTTATTTTTTTGATGTACGCATCGGAACCAACCCATTTGTGCTGATGCGGAATGAATTTCCTGATGCACCGATTTTTCAGGATGCCGACTACCTGGCCAAGTACCTGACCGATGGAAATGGTTTGAACATCCTTCTGCAAAACTATTGGATGGTGATACATCCACCCGTACTTTTCCTTGGCTTTGCATCTTCTGTAGTACCCTACGCGTTTGCGGTTGCGGGATTGTGGAAGAAAGACCACGCGGGCTGGGTAAGGCCTGCCATGCCATGGGCCTTGTTTTGTGCCGGTATCCTTGGATTGGGCATCATGATGGGCGCTGCTTGGGCTTATGAATCCTTGACCTTTGGTGGCTACTGGGCCTGGGATCCGGTAGAAAATGCCTCGATGGTGCCCTGGCTTTTGCTGGTGGCCGGCATCCATACCCTGTTGATTTTTCAGAGTACAGGATTCTCCCTCAAGGCCAGTTATCTCTTCATCTGCCTTGCATTTTTGCTGGTGCTTTATTCTACATTTCTTACCCGTACCGGGGTGTTGGGTGATACCTCTGTGCACTCCTTTACCGGAGAGGGCAGTACGCTTTATTGGCACCTGATCATCATGCAGCTTTTCTTTATTTTCCTTCCCCTGGTGTTGTATTGGAGAGACAGGAAAAATGTTCCGGTGGTCATGAAAGAGGAAAGCATGAACTCGCGCGAATTCTGGATGTTTGTGGGTTCTCTGCTGCTTTTGATTTCTGGATTATACATCATCGTTTTGACTTCATTGCCTTTTTTCAACAAACTTTTCGGTACCAGTTGGGCGATAGGAAAGGACGTTGAATATGTGTACAACAGGATCATGATTCTTGTGGCAATCATCATCGGCCTGCTCACGGCCATCACCCAATATTTCAAGTACAAGGATACCACAAGAAAATACATTTGGTCAAAGCTTCTGGTTCCAACCATACTATCTGTTGTGCTGTCAGCATTGATAAGCATCTTCGGTGGTATCGATTATGACAATTATGGTGCCGGTTTTCTTGCAGCAATTCATCTTGCCCTGTGGACTTCTGTGTATGCGGTAATTGCCAATGCAAGTTATTTGATCGTGGTGTTGAAGTGGAAAATGAAAGCAGCAGGATCTTCCATCACCCATTTTGGTTTTGGATTGATGTTGGTGGGGATCCTGATTTCCTCTGCAAAAAAGGAATTGATGTCTGAAAACCGCACGGGCATTGCTGTTTCAGGATTGAAGGATGCAAAAGGCAGGGATGAAAACCCATTGGAGAACATCACCTTGATCTACAATATTCCCACTCCCATGGGAAAGTACACCGTCACCTACCTTGGCGATTCTACAGAAACAAAGAACAACAAGGTGTATTTCAAGATAAAGTTCATCAAAACCGATTCCACCGACAACAGCATCACAGAGGAATTTGATGTTAGTCCCAATGCGTTTTTGATGAAAGGAGAGGAGGGAACACAGTTGTCGTCGAACCCTGGTGCAAGACATTATCTGTCCAATGATGTGTTTGTTTACATCACCTCTTGGTTGAATCCTGACAACATCAAGGATACCGCTAGCTTCAATTACAAGCCTGTTGCTGCCGGTGATACGGTGTATTACTCCAATGGATTTGTTGTGGTGGACAGGGTGCTGGCCGCCAATAAAAATGACAACAAGGAACTGCCATTGGTAGACAGTGCATGGCTTTCTGAATTGTCCATTTATTCCAAAGAAGGCAGAAAGTTCTCCGCGACGCCAGCCTTTTTTATCAAGGATGGTGGCGCCTCCGGCAAAACCGATACCATCATGGAGCAAAACCTGGTGCTAACCCTGAACAAACAGCCTTCTGGTGCAGTAGAGCTGGGCGTCAAGGAGTCCAATGCGGTTATGCGTTACATCACCCTGAAAGCCTATCGCTTTCCCTGGATCAACCTGCTTTGGCTGGGAACCGTTATCATGGTCATAGGATTCATGATCAGCATGTTTTCCAGGATCAAGAGCAAACTCTACGCAGTCTAGTGCCCATCACTAGACTGTCCCCCATCCCCCCATCCCTCATCCCTCATCCCTTGCTGTTCCCTCATCCCCGGCTGTTCCCCCTCGTCCCTCGTCCCCTGTCCCTCGTCCCTGGCTGTTCCCCCATCCCTCATCCCCGGCTGTTCCCCCCTCGTCCCTCGTCCCCTGTCCCTCGTCCCTGGCTGTTCCCTCATCCCTCATCCCCAGCTGTCCCCCCATCCCTCATTAACACTTTTTTATCCCCAACTTTCTTAAATTTGAATGTGCGCAAGTTGCTCCCCATATTGCTGTTGATGCTTTCATCACATTCTTTTGGACAGTCCAGGTATGGCCCAAACGATACGCTTGTTGTGCCGTATATTGTTTATGGCGGTGATACCATGACCTATGCCCAATTGGACATGGTCATGGTTTGGGGAAAGATGTCCAATGCCCAGCGCAAGGCCAACCGGGAGTGGACCAGGCTTCGGAATGCGGTCTATGTTACCTATCCATATGCAAAAAAGGCTGGTCATATCATCAATGATGTCAACAGCAGTCTCCAACACATCATCGACGAAAAGAAAAGAAAACAATACCTCAACTCCCGGGAAAAGGTCTTGAAAAAGGAGTTTACCGAGCCACTCACCAACCTTTCTGTTTACCAGGGAAAAATCCTGATGAAGCTCATCAACCGCGAGACCAGCAACACCTGTTACGAACTTGTAAAGGAATACAAGGGTGGTTTTTCTGCGAAATTTTGGCAGACCATCGCATGGGTATTTGGCGGAAGCCTCAAACAAAACTACGATCCAAAAGGGGAGGACGCTGAAATGGAACAAATCGTTCTGGAGGTTGCAAGGATGTACGGACATGCTTCCTGATTCTGTATCTTTGCGCGGTAAAAAACAACACATGAAACTTTTTGTACTGGCAATCGGGGTTCACCCGGATGACGTGGAGTTGAGTGCTTCAGGTACTTTGATCAATGAAGTACGGAAGGGGAATGCAGCAGGTGTTGTTGACCTTACCCAAGGTGAATTGGGGACAAGAGGAACCGTTGAAACCCGTTATGAAGAAGCCGCCAAGGCAGCGGAACTGATGGGGCTGTCGGCAAGGGAAAACCTCTGCATGCGGGATGGATTTTTCAAGAATGATGAAGAGCACCAGATGAAGGTCATCCGGGCCATTAGAAAATACCAGCCGGAAGTGATACTGGCCAATATTCTGGACGATCGTCATCCCGATCATGGCAGGGCAGGACGATTGGTGGTGGATGCAGCATTTCTATCGGGGCTCAGCAAAATCGAAACCTTTGACGAAACCGGCCAGCCTCAGAAAAGATGGAGGCCCAAGCATGTCTTGCACTATATCCAGGACAGGTTTTATGAACCGGATCTGGTGGTGGACATCAGTGATGTTTTTGAACAAAGGATGGAAGCCATCAAGGCCTATGCCACGCAGTTTCATACAAGCTCCGACTCAAGCAAAGGAGTCCAGACCTATATTTCGACTCCTGATTTTCTGGACGCTTTGGTTGCGAGGTCGCGGTTGATGGGCAAGCGGATTGGTGTGAAATATGCAGAAGGGTTTGTGACCCAGAAAAACATTGGAATAAGAAGTCTGGAAGACCTGGTGCTCAATGAAACCTAGATGAATTTTTGGGCGCCTGTTTTTTCATTTAATCAATAAAAGTGAATCATGTCAAAAGTAAATGTTGGTCTCGTCCAAATGGCTTGTTCATCTGATGCCAGGGAAAATCTCGACAAGGCCATTCTTGGAATAAGGGATGCCGCAGCCAAGGGTGCAAACATTGTCTGCTTGCAGGAACTGTTTACATCACTTTATTTCTGTGATGTGGAGGACTATGAGAATTTCAAGTTGGCAGAAGCCATCCCAGGCGCAACTACTGATGCATTGTCTTTGGTGGCGAAAGAAACAGGTGTAGTGGTCATCGCGTCCCTGTTTGAGAAGCGGGCACAGGGCCTTTACCACAATACCACTGCCGTGATAGATGCGGATGGCACTTATCTGGGCAAGTACAGGAAGATGCACATCCCTGATGATCCTGCATATTTTGAAAAATTTTATTTTACACCAGGCGATCTGGGGTACAAGGTTTTTGAGACGAAATTTGCTAAGATTGGCGTGCTGATTTGCTGGGACCAATGGTATCCTGAAGCAGCAAGACTTACCAGTTTGATGGGTGCGGAAATCCTGTTTTACCCAACTGCCATTGGATGGGCAACTGCTCAGGATGAAGCCACCAACACTGAACAATACAATGCGTGGCAGACCATTCAGCGAAGCCATGCCATTGCCAACGGCGTGCATGTGGTGAGCGTGAACAGGGTTGGATTTGAACAGAACGGTGCAATGAAATTTTGGGGCGGATCTTTTGTTTCCAATCCTTTTGGCACCCTGCTTGCAAAAGGATCCCATGAAGATGAGGCAGTCATCGTGACTGAACTCGACCTCTCAAAAACTGACAGCTACCGCACCCATTGGCCCTTCCTCCGAGACAGGAGGGTTGACAGTTATGGGGAGATTGTTAAAAGGTTTATTGATTGAGGGAACAGCCAGGGATGAGGGACAGGGGACGAGGGTTCAATCTCTTTTGTTTGACAATTTCAATCGTCACATCCCTTAAAAAAATCAATCCTCATCTCTTAACCTTAGAACCTTCATTCTTAAACATCAATCCTCATCTCTTAATCTTCGAACCTTGATTTTTAAACATCAATCCTCATTCCTCAACGCTAAGCACATCTCATTAAAAGTTTATTCATCCATCCTCACACTTAATCTAAAAAAAAGTTTATCCCTCAACCCTCATCCCTTAAAAACCCTCATCCCTCAACCCTCATCCCTCAACCCTCATCCCTCATCCCTCAAATAACTTAACCCATAAACTTTCATCCCTCAACCCTCATCCCTTAAAAACCCTCATCCCTCAACCCTCATCCCTCATCCCTCAAACACATGACGCCCAAATCCCTCGGTTACTACTTCCCTGCAGAATTTGCAAAGCATGAGGCAACCTGGCTCAGTTGGCCACACAAGGAAGCTTCATGGCCAGGAAAAATCGATGCCATTTATCCATCATATGTTGCATTTATCAAGACGCTTTCAAGGTTTGAACGGGTCAACATCAACGTGGTGGATGAAGCCATGAAACAGCGTGCGCATCAGCTGATCGAGGCTGCAGGTGTCGATATGTCCAACATCAATTTCTATCTTCACCCCACCAATGATGCGTGGTGCAGGGACCATGGCCCTGCTTTTCTTTTGAACAAAACGAATCCCGGCAAGAAGGCCATTGTGGATTGGGATTACAATGCCTGGGGAAACAAGTATCCGCCCTTTGATTTGGATGATGTTATTCCAACCTTGATTGGTCAAAAGTTGGGTTTACCTGTTTTCAATCCGGGAATCATCATGGAAGGCGGGTCTGTTGATTTCAACGGGGCGGGAACTGTGATTACTTCAACAGCCTGTCTGTTGAATCCCAACCGCAACCCGCATTTACATCAGGCGGAGATTGAACAATATTTGATAGACTATTACGGGCAAGACCAGGTCTTGTGGGTAGACGAGGGAATTGTTGGTGATGATACCGATGGCCACATAGATGATACGGTAAGGTTTGTCAATGCGGACACCGTTATTACCGTTGTTGAGGAAAACAAGTCCGATGACAATTATGCATTGCTGCAGCACAACCTGAAACAGCTGAATGCCATGCGGTTGTTGAGTGGGAAACAATTGAACATTGTAACATTACCAATGCCGGACCCGGTCATTTGGGAAGAACAAATGTTGCCCGCTTCTTATGCGAATTTTTACATTGCCAACCAACAGGTCGTTGTGCCAACTTTCAGGTCTAAAAAAGATGATAAGGCGTTGCAGATCATTCAGGGATGTTTTCCTGACCGGGAAATTGTGGGCATTAATTCAACAGATATCATCTGGGGGCTGGGAAGTTTCCATTGCTTGAGCCAGCAGGAGCCGGAATAGAAATTTATCGATTGCTCAATTGAGTAAATTGATAATGTTGACAAGTGTTTCCAGTCATATCAGAGGATATTTTTGAGCAAGTGATTGGATTGTTGTGTCAACACTAGGTTAGTATCAAGACAGAAAATTACAATGGCATCTGCATTCAACACCAACATTATTCGTAAACATTCGAAATTGAATTTGCAACGCGCAGGGTGAAGTTTGTTCGAGTGTAATCAATGCAACTGCGTTTCCACACCATGCTTCTCATTGCTGGAGATATTGTGCACATCCCACTCAACCCTTTTTTCAAAGGGATTTTTTCGCTCAGCACATGCCGACTTGGAACAGATCTTGCAAGAAAAATCCAGGCAGCCGTCTGCGTGAACAAACAATTCAAGGCTTTCCCCAAACTCATTTTTGGCAATCGTAGAAAATGCCTCTACTTCATTGTGTGCCTCATGTACGTTGAGAAACCAGGGAACGGTGAGGTGGCAATCCACATGCAATACAGATCCGAATTTGATGATGCGCAAGTTGTGCAGGTCAACCCAGTTTTCTCTTCTGTCTGCATTCATTCTTGCAACAAGTTTTTGCAGCAGTTCGTGGTCGGCCTCATCCATGATGCCAGCAATGGAACTTCTGACAATGGTATATCCGGTATAAATGATGAAGAATGCAAATCCAATTGCAACGGCACTGTCGAGCCAGATCCAATTGGTAAAAAAGATGATGGCCATTCCCAAAACAATGCCAACTGTTGAATAGGTATCGCTTTGGAGATGTTTGCCAGATGCCACCAGTGCCAGGGAGTTGTTTTTCTTTCCGGTTTTGATGGCATACCATCCCGTAACGTAGTTGATGATGGCAGTGAATCCCACAATCGCCATTCCTGTATCGAGTTTTTGGATGACATGTGGATGAATAAAATTGTTGATGGCTTCGTATATGATGACCATTCCTGCAATGCCCACCAGGCTCCCTTCAACAGCGGCTGAAACAAACTCAGCCTTCCCATGGCCATAGGGATGTTCCTTGTCTCTTGGTTTTGAGGCGATGTAAAGGCTATAAAGGCTGATAAACCCGGCGACCACATTGACAGTGCTTTCCAGTGCATCGGTCAATACAGCCACTGACCTCGTCATCCACCATGCAACGAGTTTGAATGCAAACAACACAACTGCAACGATGGCTACAACCCGTTGGATCCTGAAATTGAGCTTTGCATGTTCACTGGTCATGGTAGAATTTGGGTCCAATATATTAAAATGCAGTCATGCAAAAAACTTATTCATTCAAATGGTGTTTAATTCCTTGGCAAACCATAAATTGTTTGAATATTCGCAGCCATGGGTGTAAACAAGGAAGTATTTGGAACATTGACAGCGGCCATGAAGCCATCGGGAGCTACATTGATAGCCGTCTCCAAGACCAAGCCATCAGAAGATATCATGGAATTGTATGCACTTGGACAGCGGGATTTTGGGGAGAACTATGTGCAGGAGCTGGTTAAAAAGCAAGCGGAACTTCCCGCAGATATCCGTTGGCATTTTATTGGGCATTTGCAGACCAACAAAGTAAAGATGATTGCACCTTTTGTGCACATGATCCATGGGGTCGACAGCATCAGGTTGTTGGAAGCCATTGACAAGGAAGGAAAAAAGATCAACAGGAAAATCAATTGTCTCTTGCAGGTCCATGTTGCCAGAGAAGAAACAAAGTTCGGTTTGGATCTTGCTGAAGCAAGGCAGGCAGCGGCCATGTATTTTCTTGAAAAAAAATATCCTTTTGTTGCGCTTTGCGGTATCATGGGTATGGCCTCCTTTTCTGAAGACAAGGAACTGCTTAAAAAAGAATTCAGCGACCTGAAAAAAATATACGATGAGATTCGTTCTCTCTATGGTTCAGATGCATCTGCATTCAATACCCTTTCCATGGGGATGAGCGGCGATTATCCCATTGCGCTTGAATCTGGCAGCAACATGGTCAGGGTAGGGAGTCTCTTGTTTGGCGCCAGAGGCTAGCACGTAGAATCTGCTGCCCCCCCTCGTCCCTTCATATCCCTTCATATCCCTTGTCCCTCGTCCCCTGTCCCTTGTCCCTCGTCCCCTGTCCCTCGTCCCTTCATATCCCTTCATATCCCTTGTCCCTCGTCCCCTGTCCCTCGTCCCTTCATGTCCCTCATCCCTACTTCTTTCCCGCAAAATCCATTACCAAATTACAAAATGCCCTCACCCCTACATCCAGCATGCTGTCGTCGATGAAGAAGTCAGGTGTATGGTGCGGTGCAGCTTTTGACGCTTCAGTTCCTTTTGGCATGCCGCCCAGGTTGAAAAAGAATGATGGGGCTTTTTCACCGAAAAATGAAAAATCCTCTGCACCGGTTGTCCAAATCCCAGGAGTAACATTTCCTTTACCTGCAGCCCTCTCAAGCGATGGCACCATAGCGGCAACCAGCGCTGGATCATTGTAGGTAACCAATGTCTTTGTATCAATCTTGACATCCACTTCAGCACCCCAAGCTTCGGCTACATTCTTTGCTACCAGTCTTATTTTTTCATGCACATCCTTTTGCATTTTGCTGTCAAGGGTCCTGATGGTGCCTTCCAGTTCTGCTGTTTCTGGAATAATATTGGCCCTGACACCGCTATGGAATTTACCCACAGTAATGACAACTGGTGCAACGGTCAGGTCTTGTTGACGGCTTACAATGGTTTGCAGGTTGTTGATGATCTGTGTGCCCACAACAATGGGGTCGATGCCTGTCCAAGGGGTCGATCCATGGGTTTGCTTGCCCTTGATCTTGATGGTGAACCAATCAGAGGATGCCATCATTGATCCGCTTTTGTATTTTATTTTACCGATCTCAAGCGCCGAAGCAATGTGGAGTCCAAACACTGCATCCACTTTTGGATTCTCCATTACGCCTTCTTTGATCATCAAGGGTGCTCCACCTTCTTCATCACCGGGAGGCCCTTCTTCAGCGGGCTGAAAGAAGAATTTTACTGTTCCCGAAATGTCTTTTTTCATTCCTGCCAGCACTTCTGCCGTTCCCATGAGAATAGAAGTATGGGTATCGTGTCCGCAGGCATGCATAACGGAAACATTTGTGCCGAGGTAGTCGGCCGTCACGGTAGATTTGTAGGGGACATCAACCCTTTCTTTTACGGGTAAGCCATCAATGTCCGCACGCAGTGCGACGACTGGTCCGGGCTTGCCACCGCGCAGCACACCCAGTACGCCTGTTTTTGCGAGTAGGGTCACTTCAATGCCCAGGCTTTTCAGGTGGGTGGCAATATACTGTTGGGTTTTGAATTCACGGTTTCCCAATTCTGGATTTTGGTGGAGATGCCTTCTCCATTCTATGAGTTTTGGGGATATGGCCCTGGACCTGCTGTCAATGGCAGATTCCATTGGTGATTGTGCATGGGATGTCGTGCCAACAAAGAGAAGGGCGGTGAGAAGAAGAGATAATCGCATAATCTTGGATTGTGTTCGTAAAATAAGCATTTTCATCCATCCTTACCGATAACTGACAAGCATTTTCCGTAACTTTGCAGCCTTTCGAAAGATAAAATTTCAAAACAATGATCAGTGCACGCAACATAACCCTCGCTTATGGTAAGAGGGTCCTCTTTGATGAAGTGAACATC
Organism: Chitinophagales bacterium; assembly: GCA_030832085.1. Classification (GTDB taxonomy): domain Bacteria; phylum Bacteroidota; class Bacteroidia; order Chitinophagales; family Chitinophagaceae; genus Pollutibacter. The sequence continues at coordinate 14,019 of JAURJU010000034.1, forward strand.
AATTTCATCAAGGGAAACTGCTATGGAGTTATTGGCGCGAATGGTGCTGGAAAAAGTACCTTTCTCAAGATCTTGAGTGGAGAGATCGAGCCCAACAAGGGAACCATTGACATTACCCCCGGCGAAAGGATGGCGGTCCTGAACCAGAACCAGTTTCAGTTCGACGAGCAAACGGTATTGAATACGGTACTGATGGGGCACAAGAAAATGTGGGAGATTGCGCAAGAGCGTGAAAAAATTTATGCAAAGGAGGATTTTTCTGAAGAGGATGGCATCCGTGCAGGGGAGCTGGAGTCTGAATTTGGTGAAATGGGCGGCTACACTGCAGAGAGCGATGCTGCAACTTTTCTAAGCGATTTGGGTGTTACCGAGCAGTACCAGCATACGCTGATGAAAGACATGCCTTCCAACATGAAAGTGAGGGTATTGTTGGCGCAGGCCTTGTTTGGGAATCCTGATATCCTGTTGCTCGATGAGCCTACCAACGGACTTGATCTTGAGACCATCGGTTGGTTGGAAAACTTCCTGGCGGACTACCAAAACATTGTTTTGGTGGTGAGCCATGACCGTCACTTCCTGGATGCGGTTTGCACCCACGTCGCTGACGTGGACAGGCAGAAAATCAAAGTCTTCACCGGTAACTATACGTTTTGGTATGAGTCCTCCCAGTTGATGGCAAGGCAGCAAAACGACAAAAACAAAAAGACCGAGGAAAAGCGTCAGGCGCTCATCGACTTCATTGCCCGGTTCAGTGCAAATGCCTCCAAGTCGAAGCAGGCAACATCCCGTAAGAAGGCATTGGAAAAGCTTACCATCGAAGAGATTGAACCATCCAACAGAAAATATCCAGGTATCATTTTTCAACCATTGCGGGAAGTGGGAAACCAGATTCTTTCTGTGGAGGGATTGTCGAAGTCTGTTGATGGAAGGGTATTGTTTGATAAAATCAACTTCTCTGTCAGCAAGGGCGACAAGATCGCTTTTGTCAGCAAGGATCCTTTGGCAGTAACTTCTTTCTTTGAAATCATCAACAATGAGCTGGCCGCAGATGGCGGAAAATTTGAGTGGGGAACCACAATCACGAAATCATATTTGCCGGTTGAAAACACAGCATTCTTCAAAGAAGAGTATGGGTTGATGGATTGGTTGAGGCAATACGTTCCGCCCCATGTCACGGATGCAGATGAGCCATTCCTCCGCGGCTTCTTGGGAAAAATGCTTTTCAGCGGGGATGATATTGCAAAGAAAACAAAGGTGTTGAGTGGAGGTGAAAAGGTCAGGTGTATGGTGAGCCGCATGATGCTGCAAAATCCCAACTGTGTAATCCTGGACCAGCCTACCAATCACCTTGACCTGGAAAGCATTCAAAGTTTCAATGAAGGATGCATCAACTTCCCTGGTGTGGTTTTGTTGACTTCTCATGACCATACTTTCATGCAAACCGTTGCCACCAGGGTAATTGAGCTTACTCCCAAGGGCGCCATCGACAGGCTGATGACCTTTGATGAGTACCTGGCGGACAAGCGTGTTCAGGAACTCAGGGCAGAAATGTATTGACGGCACTCATCATATGGATTGACATTGGTCATGTTGTTGTTTGGTTTGAAACCTGACATTTGTTTCAAATACCAGCAACATGCAGCTCACCGAAACAGCACCGCAACAGGCCGAACATTTTGAATGGCTGAATGCCGTAGATTTTTACCATACCTATCTGGACATTGTTGCTGACAGGCTTTCTGCATTGTCTTCATTGGAAAAGGAAGTTATTGACGAGAGGAAAGTGGAAAATTTTTCTGAGCAGCTCATTGAGCTGAAGGAAAGGCTTTATGGGATTTCATATTCAGTGAGTGAACACATTGATGAAATGGACCTGGTTCCTGCTGTTGCCAACAGGCTCGAAAAGGACTTACAAACGGTGCATCATTTTGGAATTCGCGACAAGATTGAATCATTTGAGGAACAGGTCAACGATTTCAGGACTGCGTTCAATGATTTTTATGTGAAGGTGCTCTAATGGCTATTGGCGGTATTCGCCAAATACATTTCTGAGCACATCGGATATTTCCCCCAATGTACAAAACTGTTCTACAGCATCCATTACCGAAGGCATGATGTTGTTGCCATTGGCGGCAGCCTGCTCAATCATCTTAAGGCAATGCACAACTTTTTCCTGGTCTCTTTTCGCCTTCAGTTTTTTTAATTTTTCTGTCTGCAGATCCCTGATGGAATCGTCAATGGTGAGCAAGGTCGGCTCCGGATCTTTCGCACCCTGAAATTTGTTTACGCCTACTACAATCTTTTTTTGCTGTTCCACTTCCCGTTGAAAATGATAAGCACTTTGTGCAATCTGTTCTTGCATGAAGCCTTCTTCAATGGCGCGAACACTTCCTCCCATTTCATCGATATGTGCCATGATTTCTTTAACGGCATCTTCCATTGAGGCAGTGAGGGATTCAACATAAAACGAGCCTCCAAGTGGATCAGCGGTTTCAGCAACCCCACTTTCAAATGCAATGATTTGCTGCGTTTTAAGGGCAACCTGTGCTGCCTCTTCGGTCGGCAATCCAAGTGCCTCATCAAACCCATTAGTATGCAGTGATTGTGTGCCACCCAGGACAGCAGCAAGCGCCTGCAATGTAACCCTCGCAATATTGTTCAAGGGTTGCTGTTGCGTGAGTGTGCTTCCACCTGTTTGTGCGTGGAAGCGCAGCATCATGGCTTTTGGATCTGTTGCGCCAAGGGATTGCATGGTTTCTGCCCATATTTTTCTGGCAGCGCGAAACTTTGCAACTTCTTCAAAAAGGTTGTTGTGTGCATTGAAGAAAAATGAAAGCCTTTTGCCAAGAACATTGATGTCGATTCCATTTTCAATGGCAGCCTTGACATAGGCCTTCCCGTTGCTCAATGTAAATGCCACTTCCTGTGCTGCAGTACTTCCTGCTTCCCTGATGTGGTATCCTGATATGGATATGGTATTCCATTTGGGCATTTCTTTGCTGCACCATTCAAACAGGTCTGTAATGATCCGCATGGACGGTGCAGGGGGATAGATATAAGTACCCCTCGCTGCATATTCCTTCAGGATATCATTTTGAATGGTACCCGTTAATTTAGAGATATCTGCTCCCTTTTTTCTGGCGACTGCTGCATAAAACGCCAACAGGATAAAGCCAGTGGAATTGATGGTCATGGAGGTGGATACTTTTTCCATGTCAATGCCTGCAAAAAGGATTTCCATGTCTTCAATGCTGTCTATGGCTACACCAACCTTTCCCACTTCCCCCTCTGCGAGCGCATGGTCACTGTCGTAACCGATTTGCGTGGGAAGGTCGAAGGCAACGCTCAGGCCTGTTACCCCTTGGGCCAGCAAAAACTGGTAACGCCTGTTGCTTTCTTCTGCTGTAGAAAAACCTGCGTATTGTCGCATGGTCCAATGCCGCCCCCTGTACATGTCTTCCTGAATGCCCCTCGTATAAGGAAATTTTCCTGGGTTGGGGAGGGGTGCAGTAGCATCATCGGCGGTGTAAACTTTATTGATGACTATACCAGAATCGTTTTTGACAGGGTTCTCCATTGTATGTTGTTTAAAGGCTGGAAAGGTTTTTTCTTGCTTCATTTTTTAGCAATTCAAGTACAATGGGTTGAATGGATGCATTGGGGTCTGCCTCAAGAAAAGTCTTTATGGCGGCTGCAAACAAGCTGCCCGAAGCATCCTCGGGAAGCGCCGCAATCAGTTGATCGATGATGAAACACTGTTGTTCCTTCATGTCAAGAACGGCCTGCCAGGCGGTTTCGCTGACATAGATTTGCTGGGAGAGGTTGTGTTCAAATTCAGTCTGGATGGATTCTTTGAGCACTGCAGCGAGCTGGTTTGCCGTGAGATTGCCCGCCGGAAACCTTGCTGCCAGGGCATTGAACCCTGACCGGTCGGCAAATGCCACAAGTCTTTCAAAGGCCTGGATGCTGAGCATGGAATTGATGTCTGACATAATGTGCTTTGTTAAAGCAAATGTACGCCAAGGGCACGGATTGCTGTTTTGTGATTTGTTGTTAATTTTGCAGTATGGAAATGCAAACAGGGATACCCGTGAAGTTTACAGATACTGCAATTGTTGAGATCAGGCGTTTGTTTGAAAACAAGGTGGAAGGCAGTGAGAAATTATTGCGTGTTGGTGTAAAGGGTGGTGGATGCTCTGGATTGAGCTATCTCCTAGAGATGGACGAGCGTTCCGAAAGGGATGAAGTTTTTGATATCGATGGAATACCTTGCCTTATAGACCCTGCACATTCCATGTATTTGTTTGGAATGGAAATCGATTGGAAGAACGGATTGGATGCAAGGGGCTTTATTTTCAACAACCCCAATGCATCATCAACCTGTGGTTGTGGCACTTCTTTTGCTGTTTAAAAACACATGATCTTGGAAACAAAAAAGGCATTCTTTCGAATGCCTTTTTTTATGGAATGCAATGTGATTATTTCTTTTTTCCTTTCTCGGAATCCGCTTCACCCAATGGCTTGTTTTTCGCCATATCTACCAGCACTGGAGCTGCCACGAAAATGGATGAATATGTTCCGGTGATAACACCAATCAACATGGCGAAAGCAAATCCTCTTGTTACCTCGCCACCGAAGATGAAGAGAATAAGAAGTGTAAGGAATACAGTGAGTGAAGTCATGATGGTTCTGCTCAATGTATCATTGATCGCCCTGTTGATGATGCCGCTCTTTGTTTCACCCTTGAGTTTGCTGCTGTATTCCCTGATCCTGTCGAATACAATAACGGTATCGTTCATCGAGAATCCTATCACGGTAAGGACTGCGGCGATAAAGTGTTGATCGATTTCCAACGGGAATGGAACAATACCCTTGAGGAAAGAGAATACTGCGAGCGTTACAAAAACGTCATGCAACAATGCAATGATGGTACCCATTGAATACCTCCAGTCGCGGAAGCGAAGGAAGATATAGAGGAAGATGGCAATGATTGCAAAAATGGTTGCCTTAACGGCACCTTTTTTCAGGTCATCAGAAATGGATGGTTGTACCGTTTGTGAACTTTGCTTGTAGCTCTTCTGGAAGTCTGCATAGGCCAGACCTGCAGGAAGGCTTTCTTTCAATCCATTGAACAAGGCAACCTCAACGGCAGAGTCTGCACTCTTGCTGGGGTTGTCAATCATGTAAGAGGTTGTAATGTTCAAAGTCTTGTTGTCTCCAACTGTTTTCAACACAGGATGCTCTCCGAAAACGGATTTCAGGGATTCCCTGATCTTTTCATTTTCTGTGGCCTTGTCAAACTTAACAGTATAACTTCTTCCACCTTTGTATTCAACGCCCTGGTCGAAACCATTGAACAATGCGGCAACACCGATGATCAAAACGAATACAGAAATGATATACGCAACTTTCCTGTACTCGATGAACTTGAAATTTGCATGTTTGAATACCCTGCGGCTTGTTGCTGTGAAGTATTCAAAATGCCTGTTTTTCTTGGTCCAGAAATCGGTGATCAATCTTGAAATCAAGATACCGCAGAACAAGGACAGGATGATACCAAGGATTTGGGTTGTCGCAAATCCAAGTACAGGCCCAAGTCCGAAGTAGAAAAGTATGACAGCGGTCAACAGGGTAGTGATGTGTGCATCCAAAACCGGGGCCATTGAACGCTTGTATCCCTCAGCTACAGCCATTTGATAGCTTTTGCCAAAATTCAATTCGTCTTTTATCCTTTCGAAGATGATTACGTTTGTATCTACCGCCATACCAATCGTCAATACAAGACCGGCAATACCAGGCGCTGTCAATGTTGCTCCGAGTGCGCTCAAAACGCCTACTGTGAAAAGAAGGTTGAGGATAAGGGCAATGTTTGCAACCCATCCGCCAGTATTGTAATACACAAGCATGAGGATGAAAATTACAACGAATGATATTCCGAAAGCCATGGATCCACCTTCAATGGCAGAGGCACCAAGTGTTGGTCCGACCACTTGTTCCTGAACGATTTTCGCAGGTGCAGGCAGCTTTCCCGATTGCAGGATATTGGCCAAATCCTGGGCTTCTTCAATGGTGAAATTTCCGCTGATTTCAGAATTTCCTGTTGTGATGGGATTGATGACATTTGGCGCAGAATATACGTTGTTGTCCAACACAATGGCAATGGGCTTGCCAACATTGTTGGTGGTCAGTTCTCCCCATATTCTCTCACCTTGTTTGGTCATGATCATTTTGATGGCAGGACGTCCACGGTCATCATAATCCTGTGAAGCCTGTTGTACGCCATCACCTTCTAATCTTGCCTTATCAGAACCCTCAACTGTTTTGAGGGCATACAATGCTACGATATCACTTTTAACACCCTTGTCGTTTGTCTCAGGGATGCCAAATGCAAAGCGGACATTGCCGGGGAACTGGCTTTTTACATTTTCAATGGCCATGTACTCATTGAAAATAGCGGTATCCCTTCCAGCGATATATCCAAGATTTGGTGCAAAGCTCATTCTTCCTTGTGCATCCTGTTGTGGAGGAATGGGTTGGAAGATGGTGAAAAATGATTTTGCTGTTTTTTTGATTGTATCGGCTTTAGCAGGAGTAGTTTTTACCAATTCACCGATGGTGGCTGACTTGCTGGTATCAGTTTTCTGGGCAGCTGTTGCAGCAGCAGGAGCAGTTGCTGTAGATGTATCGGCTTTGGCTGTTGAATTTCCTGCATAGAAGGATTGCAATGCCTTTTCTGCATCCGTGAAGGATTTGTCCAGTTCACCGATGTTGTACAATTCCCAGAATTGAAGGTTGGCAGTGGCCTGAAGGTATTTCCTTACACGCTCAGGATCATCTTTGACACCAGGAAGTTCTACGGTGATGATGCCCTTTGTCTTGTCCAGTTGGATGTTTGGCTGCGCAACCCCAAACTGGTCGATACGCTTTTGCAGTACATTGAATGTATTGCTGATGGCGCCTTCAGCAGAAGCCTTGAGCTTGGTGATGACATCGTTATCATTGTCTTCCATCTTCACGGTTCTGCCACCGGTTCCTGCAAACAATCCTGCAAGACGGGCATTGGGGTTCTGGGTTTTATACGCTGCTGCAAAAAGGGTAATAAAATCCGCATCACTGCTGGACTTTTGGCGAAGCGCCTCATTGATCGCGTTGTTGAGTCCTGGATCTTTTGGATTGTTGGCCAATGTCCTGATCAAGCCTTCCAATTCCACTTCCAAGGTAACACTCATTCCACCCTGAAGGTCAAGACCAAGGTTCAATTCCTGCTCTTTCGCTTTTTGATAGCTGATGGCGCCAGTAATGCCATATGTTACAGTGTTTTCCCTGGTGCTGTCGAGAAGCCTGCGGTACCGCTTGTTGAACTCAATGTCTTTCTGCTCAGTGTCAGCATTTGGAAAATTGGCCTTGACAAAAGCCTGGGCTTTGGACTCCTGCTTTTTCTCGTGGCTGCGAACAACCCAAGTGAAATGCAGTTGGTACAATGAGATCAGGATCAGTGCAATCGCAAAAAAACGAACCAAACCTTTCAGTTGCATGTGATTTCTAGTTTATGCTTAAAAATGAAACCCCGATTTGTCGGGGGTGGGCAAAGATAGGGATTTTGAGCTCAAAATCTGATTTGCCCCAGTGAATTTTGCCCCTGTTCTTCCGCGCCAATGTTACTAACTTTCGATGCCATTTGTTCAAGGACTTTTTTAACTTTGCCAAAAATTCAAGCATGAAACTTTCTTCTCGTCTCGATCTTTTTGCAGAACCGGAAACTTTGAAAATGGCCAAACTGGGCAGGGAACTGAGGGCAAAAGGTATCGATGTGATTGATTTGTCTCTCGGGGAGCCTGATTTTGATACCCCGGACCACATCAAAACAGCCTTGAAAAAAGCAGTGGATGACAACTACAGCCATTATACACCTGTTGCTGGTTATCCAGACCTGAGGGAAGCGGTGTGCACGAAGTTGAAGCGGGACAACAACCTTGATTACAAACCTGAAAATATTTTGGTGTCTACAGGTGCCAAGCAGAGCCTAGCCAATGTGGTTATGGCCATAGTGAACAAGGGGGATGATGTCGTTATTCCTACTCCTTATTGGGTGACTTATTCCGAAATCGTGAAGCTTGCAGAAGGAAAAGTAACGCTTGTTCGCACCTCCATCGAAAACAAGTACAAATTGACCCCTGCCGAACTTGAAGCGGCGCTTACCCCCAATACATCCCTTTTCATCTTCTCATCCCCCTGCAACCCCAGCGGTTCAGTGTATTCCAAGGATGAATTGGCTGCATTGGCTGGTGTGTTCAGGAAATTCCCCAATGTATTCATCATCTCTGATGAAATATATGAATACATCAACTTTGTGGGGAAGCACGAGAGCATTGCACAATTTGAAGACCTCAAGGACAGGATCATCATCATCAATGGTCTTAGCAAGGGATATGCAATGACAGGTTACAGGCTGGGATATATTGCAGCACATCCAGATGTGATCAAGGCCTGTGAAAAGCTCCAGGGACAATATACAAGTGGCGCAAATGCAGTAACCCAGCGGGGTGCCATCGAGGCGCTTACCGGTGATCTTGCTCCCAGCATCGCCATGAACGAGGAGTTTGGCCGCAGAAGACAGAGGATGCTGGAGTTGTTGAAAGCCATTCCTGGAATCCAGATTGCGGAGCCCGATGGTGCTTTCTATGTTTTTCCAGTCGTGACGGCCTATTTCGGAAAAATGAATGGAGAGGAACTGATCAAGGATGCCGACGACCTTTGCATGTACCCGTTGAATACAGCCCATGTTTCTACTGTAACAGGAAGGGCTTTCGGTGAGCCGACCTGTATCCGGATATCATTTGCCAACAGCATGCAGAAGATTGAAGATGCTATGGCAAGAATCACAGCGGCTTTGGCAAAACTTGCCTGATCCCTTTGACAGGATTTATTGCCAGAAGGTTTGGTATTGGATTGATTTGCCTGCGTCTCGGTCTTTGATTCAGTTACCAAGCGATGCCATAATCTTCTCCATGGTTGCTTGACCCACCCCAAAAACTGCCATGTTTCCAATCAAACCAAATGGCATTGATGGGGCCTGAGCTGCGTTCCGTAAAACTCATGGTGTATCCCATGTTTTTCAATGCTGCCCTCACAGGGGCGGGGGTTTTGTCTTGCAGTAAAATGCTTCCTGGTCTTGGTTTTCTGTCTTCAGTTTTTGTTCCGCCAAGCGACAGCCATAGTTGGTTGGAATTGATATTTGCTGCTTCAGATGCCTGTTGTACCGTCATGCCGAACTCAACCATGTTCAGAAAGAATTGCAACAGGTTTTGGTCTTGTGTATCACCGCCCTGAACTGCAAAGGAAAGAAAAGGTTTTCCATCTTTCATGGCAAGGCTGGGTGTCAGGGTTACCCGCGGCCGCTTGCCTGGAGCAACAACATTGAAGGGATTCAGTGTTGAATCGAGTACAAAACTTTGCATGCGCTGGCTCATGCCAACACCGGTCTTTCCCGCAATGCATGCAGGAATCCAGCCTCCACTGGGGGTAATGGAGACGACCCAGCCCTCTGCGTCTGCCGCTTCAACAGATGTCGTTCCCCTCCAAAGGCGGTCCTGGTATTGAACCTCAGCCAGGGCCATGGCAGTGGAATCGTGGGCAGGAACAAAGTTTCTTTTTGAGCTGTCAAAACCAGTAAATCCCCTTTTGGAAAGCAGTTCAAGGTATGGATTTGTTCTTCCTTCAAACGGATAGGGGTCACCCGGTCCAATGCTGGGATCGTTTCTTGTTGGATTGACCTGTGCCGCCCTCATTTTTGCATATCCTTTGCTGAGCAATCCCTTGATGGGTTGCTTTGGCCCAAAAGATGGATCTCCATAATAAAAGTCGCGGTCGGCAAATGCCATGCTCATCGATTGGTAGACGGTGTGGATGTATTGGGTGCTGTTGTATCCCATGGATTTCAGGTCGAAGTTTTCGAGAATATTAAGTGCCTGAAGCATGGATGGTCCCTGTGTCCATGATTGTAATTTGTAGACATCAATCCCTTTGTAGTTGGTATGTGTTGTTTCTTCCTCAACAGGTTTCCAGTTGGCCAGGTCCTGCTTTGTGATGAGACCGCCCTGTTCCTGGCATCCCCTGACAAATTCAGTGGCAATATCACCTTTGTAAAACCTGTCATAAGCAGCCATGATGGCGGCTTTGCGGGACAGTCCCTTTTTCAGTGCCAACTGTTCTGCTTCTACCATTTTTGAGAGGGTGACAAGGAGATCGGCTTGTTTGAATATTTCCCCGGCTTCAGGGGCTTCTCGTTTTTCACCGGGATGGGTTAGAAAAACTTTTTTGCTGTAGGGCCAATCCTTTATTTTATCCTTTCCTCTTTCAATGCTGTTGGCCGTTTGGGCATCGATTGGATAACCTGCCGCAAGCTGCATTGCTGGTGTCAGCACTTCTTTAAGGCTCATCGTACCATAATTGGCCAGCATGTGACAAATCCCCCCAGGGGTGCCTGGAGTAGTGGCTGCCAGTGCCCCAAACTCGGGCGGAAAATCATATCCTTTGCTTTTGAAAAACTTGGGGGTGGCACCAGTGGGGGCAACACCCATGGCACTAAGGGCGATTACTTTTTTGGTTTTTGGATTGTAGATGATGGCCTGTGTTTCACCGCCCCAGCTCAGCACATCCCACATCGTACACGTCGCTGCCAGCATTGCGCAGGCTGCATCCACTGCATTGCCACCTTTGTTAAAAATGGTGGAACCTGCGGTTGCGGCAAGTGGCTTTCCTGTAATTGCCATCCAGTTTTTGCCATGCAAGGGAGGCTTTTGTGTTTGTTGTGCAAATGCAACCCCAACAAGCATTGCAATGATAATGACTGATATGATGTGTTTTTTCATAAACTTATGCTCCTTTGTAGAATTTACCTTTTTTCATGATCAAATCAACCTTTTGCAACAGGTTGATGTATTTCAATGCATCACCTTTAACGGCTATGATATCAGCTTGTTTTCCTTCACTGATGGTTCCAACCTTGTTGTCAACACCCATGAACACTGAAGGCCAATACGTGGCAGATTTTATGGCTTGAACAGGGTCTACACCGAAGACCCTTACCCATACATCGAGTTCATTCCAGGTGCTTTGAGAATGGAATTTCATAGGGATTCCGCTGTCGGTCCCGACCAGCAAAACAACACCTGACTTTTGCAGCTGCCTGAACTTGGTTTCAAGTGTGGGTTTTCTAATGGGGGTCAGTTGGAAATAGCTCATTCTTCCGGGATGTGTCAAGGATTGTTTGATGTCTTTGACCACTGAGTCTGGCAGATCCAGGTGCCAGGAAGGGTCGTCCAGTTTTTCGGGATTGTCGCGCACATCCTCATAATTGTACAGCCCTTCGACAGTGGGAGTCCAAAAAAGTGGACCCTTGTTCATTTGCGCTGTTCTTTCTGCCAATGCTTTTACAATATCATCAGGATAGGCAGGTGCAGAGGATAAGCCAGTATGTTCAAAATTATCTATGCCAGCCTCCAATCCAATCCTGATTTCATCTGGCCTGTGGGAATGTCCAACCACTTTCAACTTGTTTTTGTGGGCCTCATCAACAATGGCAAATACCTCCTCTTTTGACATTTCATCCTGATCGATCAATTTAATACAATCCACACCTGCTTTTGCCAAGGTTTGAACTTTTTCCCTGGCATCTTTTTCTCCATAGATCCCCCATCGAAACTGCTCAGTTCCCGGATAGGGTCGGTGTTGTAAAAATGGTCCGCTGACATACATGGTTGGCCCTGGCAGTTCACCCCTGTTGATGGCGTCCCTTACCCAGAGGCTTTCTTCCAATGGACCTCCAAGATCGCGTGCGCTGGTAACTCCTGCCATGAGCAATTGATGAGCAGATGCAGGCATGATTACTTTTTTGAAGAGTGGAGGATATTTTTTATCCCAGTAAGTATAGTCTGAATGTCCGTTGATCATCATGTGGACATGCATATCCCAGAGTCCTGGCATTACGGTCATCCCTTCGGTAGAAATGATTTGCGCCCCCTTTGGAATTTCAACTTCCCCAAGTCTCCCGACTTTTTCAATGGTTTCTGCATTGATGATGACCACACTGTTGAGAATGGGTTTCCCACCGAATCCATCCACCAGGGTCCCTCCAACCAGGACCTTTTTCTGTGCGGTGGAGGCGAAACATGACAATGAAAGGGCAAAAAAGAGCAGTTGTTTTATCATGAAGTTGTCTTTATGAATAATATTCCTACAAGTTATAAAAAAATGGAACGCATTGTTCGATTTGTTCGGCCAGCAATGGATTGTTGTTACGGGAACGATTTCGTAAAAAAGATGCTGTGAATCCCTAAGCTAGTGCTGCGTTTTGTATATTTGATTTCTTAACAAGCTAAGCATGGATATACGGTTTGCCATTGGGAAAAACGAGACAAAAGCATTGGACACGAACGGGTTGCGGGAGAACTTCCTTGTAAGCGATCTTTTTCAGGCAGACAAGTTGAACCTGACGTATTCTCATTACGACAGGATGATTATTGGTGGTGTGTTGCCAGTGAAAAAATCCATCACCCTTTCCAATCCCGCCGAATTGCGCGCTGAATATTTTTTGGAAAGAAGGGAGCTTGGGATCATCAACATTGGCGGTAAGGGAGAGATATTGGTAGATGGAAAAAAACATGCACTCAAGAAATTGGAATGCCTGTATGTAGGCAAGGGTGCAAAAAAAATAACATTCAGCTCCGCAGATAAAAAAGCCCCAGCAAAATATTATCTGCTTTCTGCTCCCGCACACCATGCACACCCTACAAAAAAATTCACGAAGGAAGATGCTTCCCCGGTTGAGTTGGGCGATGCATCCACTTCAAACAAAAGAACTGTGTACAAGTACATCCACAGGGATGGCATACAAAGTTGTCAGTTGGTGATGGGCCTTACTGTCCTTGAAAAGGGAAGTGTTTGGAATTCTGTTCCTCCCCATACCCATACCCGCAGAATGGAAGTATATCTATATTTTGATCTTGATGCTGCACAACGGCTTTTCCATTTTATGGGTGAGCCCCAGGAAACCCGTCATCTTGTTATGGCCAATGATGAGGCTGTGATTTCAGCCCCTTGGAGCATGCATTTCGGAAGCGGCACATCCAACTATTCATTCATTTGGGGCATGGCTGGTGAAAACCTTGACTATACAGACATGGACCCAGCGCCCATTCCAACATTGAAATAATCATTCAACAAGAACCAATAAATACATCAACATGTCTAAGAAAGTTGTAACCCTTGGAGAGATCATGCTCCGTTTGTCAACACCTGATTTCAAGCGTTTTGTTCAGGCCGATACTTTTGATATCACCTATGGTGGTGGTGAAGCCAATGTTGCCGCAGCCTTGTGCAATTATGGCTTGAACGGTACTTTTGTAACAAAGGTTCCAAACAATCCAATCGGTCAATCTGCCATCAACCATCTTCGCCGTTATGGCGTGGATACGCAGTTCATCGCAAGGGGTGGTGACAGGCTGGGCATATACTTTTTGGAGACGGGTGCTTCCATGAGGCCTTCACAGGTGGTCTATGACAGGGCTGGTGCATCCATCGCTGATGTTGATCCTTCTGCGTTTGACTTTGACAAAATCCTGGACGGAGCAGAATGGTTTCATACAACAGGTATCACTCCTGCATTGTCCGACAAGGCTGCAGCATTGACCGAAGCAGCGCTGAAGGCAGCAAAGGCCAAGGGAATCACCACGAGCATTGATCTGAACTACCGCAAGAAGTTGTGGAGCAAGGAAAAGGCAAGAGAAGTAATGACAAGGCTTTGCCAGTATGTTGACGTGTGCATCGGAAACGAGGAAGATGCCGATACCACCCTTGGTTTCAAGGCAAAGGACACCGATGTTACCAAAGGTGAATTGGACCTTGATGGTTTCAAGGATGTTTTCAAGCAAATGAAAGAAAAATTCGGTTTCAAGTACATCGCTTCGTCTTTGCGTGAAAGCCACAGTGCAAGTGACAATGGTTGGAGTGCACTTGTGTACGATGGTACTGAATTCTACCATACCAAAAAATACAACGTGCGCATTGTTGACCGTGTGGGAAGTGGCGACAGTTTTGCCAGTGGATTGATTTACGGCCTTGTTACAGGTATGCCGATGTCAGAGGCGGCAGAATTTGGCGTTGCTGCAAGTGCCATAAAACATACCATCCCCGGAGACCTTAACCATGCCACTTTGGGCGAGGTGAAGGACCTGATGAAGGGTGATGGAAGTGGAAGGGTTCAGCGATAAACCAAATCTTCAAGACGCCTCGTAGGATAAAAAAATAGAAAAATGATCATCGAATCAATAGAAAACGCATCAAAATACACCAGCATTCATCCCTTGTTTGCACAGGCTTTCGAATACATACGCAACACGGATTTGGCAGCAATTGAAATTGGAAAATATCAAATTGCTGAGGGCCTCTTGGCCATTGTGTCCAATAAAAAAGGCATGACTGCTGAAGAATCAACTGCTAAATTTGAATGCCACAATGCCAACATTGACATTCAATATTGCATCAGCGGTGTTGAGACATTGGGCTGGAAGCCACGCCAGTCTTGCAAGTCAGAGCGAGAGCCTTACAATCTCGAGAAGGATGTACTTTTCTATACCGATAAGCCTGACATGTTTTTCCAATTGTCAGATGGTCAATTTGCCATCTTTTTTCCGGAGGATGTTCATGCCCCAATGATCGGGGAGGGCGAGATCAAAAAACTGGTGATCAAGGTAAAAATCTAAGGGACCTGCCCATGGGCCCCAATGGCAAACATAAAAAAATCTGATGATGACAAGTGCTAAAGTTGTTTTGGACGCAATCGTTGCGCAGGGAATGCTTCCCCTTTATTTCAATCCTGACGAATCCGTTAGTGTAGAAATCCTCCGTGCCCTTCACCGATCAGGGGTTGTGGCCGTTGAATACACCAACCGTGGAGATGCTGCGTTGCAGAACTTTGGGAAATTGGTGGAGGTGCGCAATGCAGAAATGCCAGGCATGTTGCTCGGCGTTGGCACCATCAAGAACATGCAGCAGGCTTCAGCTTATCTAGCAGCAGGAGCCGATTTTTTGGTCAGCCCAGGCTATATTGCGGACGTCGCTGCGCATTGTGTTGAAAATGATATTTTCTTTGGCCCGGGCTGCATGACACCTACTGATATCATCGCTGCCGAAAACGCAGGAATTAAATTCATCAAATTGTTTCCTGGCAACTTGCTTGGGCCTGAGTTCATGAGCAGCATCAAGGAAATCTTTCCCAAGCTGGTCTTCATGCCTACAGGAGGTGTTGACACCACCCGTGAAAGCATCGAGGGTTGGTTCAAGGCAGGAGTAAGTGCTGTTGGAATGGGCAGCAAGCTCGTCAGCAAAAAACTCATGGAATCCCGTGACTATACAGCAATTGAAAACAATTCCAGACAAGTGTTGGAGTTGATCAGCTCGATCAAAGGTTAAATTGTTCACATGTCAAAACCATTGCTTTCCTCATTCATATTCTCGTTGATGATGTCACTGAATGCAGATGCCCAGTACGAACCATTGTACAAGAAAACGATTCCCAATTTTATCGAATCGGTCAATGAGGAATCGGAAGCCGTTACAGGAGGCATTCTGCGGATTTCAAAAGTGTCGGTTCCGGGATACGCTTTTTTCAGTGCGGGCAAGGAAGGTGGTGTCAAACCATGTGTGATCATTTGCCCAGGCGGTGGATATGGTATTTTGGCTGCTCAACACGAGGGTACGGATGTTGCCAAATATTTCAATTCCATTGGAGTGCATGCGCTTGTGCTTAAATACAGAATTCCTTCATCAAAGCATCAAAACCACAAGGAAATTGCGCCGCTTCAGGATGCCCAGCAGGCCATATTCATGGTGAGGAAAAATGCCAAAAAATGGGGAATTGACGCTGCAAAGGTAGGTATCATGGGCTTTTCAGCTGGAGGTCATCTTGCATCATCTTTAGCGGTTCACCATGATGATCCCAAAAATAAATTCAAAGGAACCGTTTCATTGCGCCCCGATTTTCAGGTATTGATTTATCCTGTCATCAGCTTTGAAAAATTTGCCCACCTGGGCTCTAGGAACAACTTGTTGAGTCCGGATACAACGGCCAGCCTCATCAAGTATTACTCTAGTGAACTCCAGGTCAATGAAAAAACTCCTCCTGCATTTTTGGTGCATGCCAAGGACGACAAGGCTGTTCCCATCGAAAATTCGCAGATGTATTTGTCTGCCCTCAAAGCACACGGAGTTGCCGGAGAACTGTATGTTTATGAAAAAGGGGGTCACGGTTTTGGGATGAACAACAAGACCAGTGAAGTAAAGTGGACGGACCTCCTGGCCAAATGGATGCAGCAAACAAAAATCATCCCTTAAGAAGAGGTCTTCTTGCTTTTTCTTGATGTAATCCAGACCCCTGCAATGATCAGCAGGCCTGCTGCAATTTTCAAGGATGTAAATTGTTCTCCCATCAGCATGACGGCACCAAGCGTACCAAACAATGGTTGAAAGTAAACAAAGCTTCCCGTCTTTGATGGTCCCCATTTCATTACTCCCCAGTTCATGAGGATGTTGGACAGCAATGTTCCCAAGATGATGACATGAAAAATCGCATACCAGCTTGTTCCATTGAATTTGTCCCATGCGGCATCCATGAATCCTTCGAGGCAAAATGGAATGCTGAAGACAGTTCCAAAAAGAAAAACAAAACGAAGTATTGTCAGGGGAGTGTACCTGGTGGAAATGCGCCTCATTAGGATGAGGTAGGTTGAGTAGCAGACGGATGCAAGCAATACAAACAAATCACCCCTGATGCTCGCCTCATTGTTTCCGATGGTACTTTTTCTCCCACTGATGAGGATGATTGCACCTGCCAATCCGAGCAACAATCCAATGAGATTGTTCATGCCAAATTTTTCTTTTATGAATATGGTGGCAAGCAGTGTAACGATAATTGGCGTTGCCATGTTGAGCAGGGACGCATTGATGGGATTGGTTGATGCAATCCCCATGATGGAAAGAATTTGATTGCAGGTAATTCCCAGAAAACCTGCTAAAATTAAAAGTGGATAATCTGAACGAAGTATTCTCTCTTTTGGTTTGATGAAGATTGGGATGGTCAGCAAGACAAGTGCACTGACAAACATCCTTGCAAAAGACAAACCAAGTGGACTGATCAGGGAAGGGGAGACCAGTTTTACGGCGATGACATTGGTGCCATAGAAAAAGTTGGCGGCCACAAGTGCGGCCGCCGTTTTAAAGTCATCTGTTTTCGGATGGTCAGTATTTGAATACCTTTCCACCAGCCATTACTTCTTGTGTTTTTTCATCGAAAGTCACTTTCTCTCCGGTTCTTGCAGCAGCATTTGACATGATGGTTGCAATGGAGTGGCTGTATCCCGCTTCCACAGGGGCATTGGTTTGTTTTCTACTTCTGATGCATTCCATCCAGTTGCGAACATGCGCCGAGGTCAGGGGATCACTTCCTGTGTTTGCACCTGATTCAACCTTGACCGCTTTATCAGTAAGGTTCATTTCAGGGAGCAATACTGCTTTCATTCCCATTGGTTTTGCAAACTTTTCGGTCAGTCCTCCTTTGGGCGAAACCTTGTTGTTGATAAGGTTCAATTCTCCACCAACACTATAGTATACTTCACTGGCGTTGTCATCGCCATTGTGCATCCGCGACATGAATACAACCTGGAATCCTTTGGACAGGTCGTCAGCAGGACCATAATCGAATACTGCAGTGGTGGTATCCCAGTTTCTTCTTCCATCCTTCCACTGGTAAACACCTCCATTTGCAACAACACTTCTTGGATGCGACAATCCTGTAAACCAATGCACAGTATCAATTTGGTGGCTCATCCACTGGCCTGGCATTCCGGAGGAATAAGGCCAGAACAAACGGTATTCAAGGTATTTGCGGGGGTCGAATTTTTCAAATGGCCTGTTCATCAAATAACGTTTCCAATCCAGGTCTTCTTCATGGCATTTTGCCACCAGGTCAGGCCTTCTCCACCTGCCGGGTTGGTTTACATTCCAGGTCAGTTCAACCATGGTGATGTCGCCAAACTGTCCAGACTTGATGAATTTTTCAGCTGCATGGTAGTTTGCACCTGACCTTCTTTGTGATCCCAGCTGAATGATCCTGTCTGAAGCCTTGGCAGCCTTTAATGCTGCACGGTTGTCTTCCATGGTTTCTGCAAAGGGCTTCTCTACATAAATGTCTTTGTTGGCTTTCAATGCCTCAATGGTGTGGAGCGCATGCTGAAAGTCAGCGGTGGAAATCATCACTGCATCAATATCCTTCAGTGCATAGAGCTCGTCATTGTTTTTGCATCCAACAATATCATGCTGCATCTTGCTTTTAAGAAATTCAACGCCTTCATTTCTGCGCAATTTCCAAATGTCTGATACGGCAACAATGTCAAAATTGAGTTCCTTGTAGTGTTGCATGAAAGCAGGAATATGCGACTGCTTGTGCCTGTCTGAAAATCCTACAACACCAACCCTGACACGGTCATTGGCACCAAGAATATTTCCGTAAGATTTGGCTGTCCATCCCATGGAAGCCAGTGCAGTAGCTGCTGTTGCCTGTGCTGTTTGTTTGATGAATGTTCTGCGTTGGGTCATAATGAGGGTTTAAGAAGTTGAATTACAATTCCTTGATTTTAATGCTCCTGTAGCTCACCTTATCTCCATGGTCCTGGATAAGGATTCTGCCTTTGGGCGCCATTCCAAAATTTTCTGCTTTGGCAAATTTACTGCGGGCCACCAACGCATTGAAAATGGGAGTACCCCGCTTGTATTCTACCATTTTCCAACCATTCAACCAATGCTCTATGGTGCCGTCTGGATGTGCCACAATGCGGCCGCGGTTCCATTGGCCGATGGGAATTCTGTCGCGCCTTGCTGCCTTCGGGTCGAGGCTTGGAGCGGCTGGAATCAGGTCATACAATGAAGCCATGGTCCTGTTTCCTCCTGCACCCATTTTGGCATCGGGATGTTTTGCATCATCCAGTACCTGGTACTCTGGGCCAACGCCAGATTTTTTATCGGGATGGGCAACTATAAAATACTTGATCCCTGAGTTGGCACTGTCTGTCAGTTTGAATTCAAATTGCAAATCAAAGGCACCATATTCTTTTTCTGTAATGATGTCACCACCATCGGTGCTGTTGGATTCGTCTGCATTGCGGATGCTCAATTCGCCGTTTTCAATGGACCAGCCTTTTGAGGGAAATGCGGTGGTGTTCGCAGACTGCCAGCCTGCAGAAGTTTTGCCATCCCACAACAGTGAGTATCCTTGCTTGCTTTCTTCAGCCGATATGTTGTTGCTCAAAAGATTGACCACAAAAATATTGTCAGATGGAGAAGGCTTGAGATTGGTTGTCTTGATCCTGATGTTCTTCCAATGGATTTCCTTGCCTTCATCGGCTTTGTTGGATATGGCATGTACCTGCAGTGCAATGAATCCTTCTGGTGTCATGTCATCGATGATGTACGCGCAAGCGATTCCATTGATCCAGGTACGGATACTGTTACCGATGCATTCAATCTTGTAATGGTTCCAATCCCTTGGCTTGAAGGCCTTTTGTGCACCCGTGTTGTACTCGAGTGGATAGAGCCAACCCCTTCTGGCTTCATCATAGATGCCACCGCTCCATGCCCTTGCAGAAGGGTCCACTTCCGCCTGGTAGCCCCTGACCCTGTCGGATACTTTGTTGTTACTGCCCTCGTTGGATGTAATGCTCCTGAATTGCACACCCGAGTTCATGTCTGCAAACATTTTCAGGTCAAGCTCCAATACGAAATCACCGTATAGTTTTTCAGTTGCCAAAAAAGAGTTCGGTTCTCCATGCACTGTTGTTCCAACAATTTCCCCATTTTTCACTTGGTACTTGGCCTTGCCATTCAACTGTTTGAAACCACTCAGGTCCTTGCCGTTGAAAAGGGATGTCCATTCGCTTTTTTGCTGTGCCATTGCCAAGGTAAAAACAAGGCACGATAGGATTGTCAATTTGATTTTCATATGTGTAATTGTAATTTTATACTCCTCCAAATGCTACAAAGCCGCCATCCACTCCGATGTCGGTGCCGTTCACAAACTTGGATGCGTCGCTCAGGAGATAGATCAGTGCACCAATCAATTCGTCGGGCTTGCCCATCCTGTTGTCTGGCGTTTTCTTGATCACAAGGTTCCCGCGTTCAGTATAGCTCCCATCCGGTTGTGTAAGCAGCGTCCTGTTTTGTTCCGTCAGAAAGAACCCAGGCATGATGGAATTGATCCGAATTGCATCCCCATGTCTTTTGGCTGTTTCCACCGCCATCCATTTCGTAAAGCAATCAACACCTGCCTTGCCAATGCTGTATCCAAGTACTTTTGTGATGACCTGTTTTGCACTCACAGAAGAAATGTTGACGATGCTCCCGCCGTTCCCTTTTGCCATGCTTGCACCGATGATTTTAGTGGGGATGATCGTTCCCATGAGGTTTAGGTCAAGTACCTGCCTTAATCCGTCAATGTTCATGTCAAACACATCCTGGTCTGGCTGGATCACACCCTGGGGCATGTTTCCTCCAGCACCGTTGACCAATCCATCAATCCTTCCAAACGTTTCCAGTGTCAGATCCCTGACTTTTTCCATGTCTTTTTCATCCAGCACATTTCCCTTGACGAACAGGGCCCTGCCACCGTTGGCATTGATTTCTGCGGCACGCTTGTTTCCTTCCTCTTCATTTCTTCCAACGATGACGGCAGTACCTCCAAACGATACGATTCCATCAATGAACGCTTTTCCCAAGATGCCTGTTCCTCCGGTGACTACAATCACCTTGTCTTTCAATGAGAACAATGTTGAATAACCCATTTTTTTGTTTTAACTGTTGTTGCGATGAAAGCATCGCTAAATCTTGTTGTCTTTTACCCGTGCAATGATTGTGCCATGATGATCTTGAAGTTGACTGACATCCTAAAGGCCACTTCTCAAAATTCCCAATTGCAGCCCCCTGAGTTCAGCAAGTCCCCTCAATCTTCCGATGCAGGAATAACCTGGGTTTGTCACTTTCTTGAGGTCATCGATCATCTGGTGTCCATGATCGGGTCTGAAAGAAATCTGGTTAGGAACTTCCTGTTGGATCTTTAGCAATTCTTTCATGACGGCATACATGTCGGTGTCTCCACCCAAATGATCGTCTTCAAAGAAATTGCCTTCTGCATCACGCCTGGTATTCCTAAGGTGAACAAAGTGGATGCGGTTGCCCAGTGATCTGGCCATGGCCGGGAGGTCATTGTTCGGATTTGCGCCAAAGGATCCTGTGCAAAAGCAAACGCCGTTGCTTTTGTTGGGCACTGCATTGATGATGAACTCAACATCTTCAATATTCTTGACGATTCTTGGGAGCCCGAGGATATCGATGGGCGGATCATCCGGATGGATGGCCAGTTCAAGTCCAAGCGCATCACAAAGGGGCGTGATCTGTTGCAGGAAATAAACCAGGTTGCTCCGGAGTACATCCGCATTGATGTTGTCGTAACGCGAAAGTTTTTCGCGCATGTCTTCAACGGTAATCTTTTTTTCACCGGGGATGCCGAACATCACAACGCCTGCAATTTTGTCGAGCTCTTCCTGGGTGTACGCTGCATGACGGGTTTCAGCCGCAGCAACAACTTCGGCAGGGTAGGCGGCTGCTGCATTTTTCCTTTGCAGGATGTAAATGTCAAATATTGCAAGGTCAACCCAGTTGAAGTAAAGTGCTTTTGATCCATCTGGCATAACATAATCCAGGTTGGTTCTGGTCCAGTCGTTTACCGGCATGAAGTTGTAGGTAATGACCCGCAGTCCGGCCTTGGCCAAGTTGCGCAGACTCTCCATGTATTTTTCAATCCAGGATTGGTAATTTCCTGTCCTGGTTTTGATTTCTTCGTGGATGGTTACACTCTCTACCACATCCCAGCTAAGTCCATAGGATTCAATCAGGGCCTTTCTTTCCATGATCTCTTCATAGCTCCATACTTCACCATGCGGTACGTGGTGCAATGCAGTAACGATTCCAACGGCACCTGTTTGTTTGATGTCTTGCAATGAAACGGGGTCATTCGGACCAAACCATCTCCATGTTTGTCTCAGTTCTTTCATGTTCATTGTGTTATGATCTCTACTTTTTCAATGTTTCTTTTCAGTATTTCTTTTTTTCTGAGCAGAATACTGCTGTCTGTTTCCTTCCTGATGGATCCTGTGGCAATGGTCTTGCCATCTTTCCCGATAACCCTTAGTGCTGTCCCATTGCTGATAAAATATTGGTAGGCGGATTTGCTGTAGGTATTGATTGAAGGAGCGGCAGAATTGCTTCCTTTTTTGGTGACAACAAGAATTACGCCTCCAAATCCTCTTGATCCATATGCAGCAGTTGCTGATTCATCCTTCAATACGGATACTGATGCAATATCCAAAGGGTTGAGTGACGCGATATCTCCTTCATAGATGGCCTGATCAACCACAAACAGTGCAGCCACTTTTCCCTTCATGTTTCTTGCGTCACGCACAAAAACCTGTGGTGTTTTCATTCCAGCATTTGCGCCAATTTCAACACCGGGAATTGTTCGCAGCAAATCAAAAATATTCCTTGCCGCTCCACTGCTGATGTCCTGGGTGGTTTGGGCAAAGCTGCTCATATGCCCAACAAAAAATGCAATTAAACAGATCAGTTTACAGTTCATTTTTTTGTATTGGCCAATTCTTTGGCCTTGGTCGTAGTGAAATATTTTGCCAACATGTTGGGTACTTCCCAGGAAGGCATGTTGTTGTTCTGAAGATAATCCAGGTATTTTTTGGTTACCTGTGCAAAATGGGATTCATGCCCATCATTGTATTTTTCAGGAACACTGATGGTCCACCCGTTATTGGTTTTTACCAATGCGATACCAGGGAAGGTCTTGCTGATTTTTTGGATGGCCGCATTCAATTTTTGTTCGAACGCCTCATCCATCTGCCTTTGGGTGATATACAGCGTGGGCTTGAAACTTTCTTCTTTGCCTTGGCGTATGATCAATGAAGCTTTGGATCCCCGCATCAATGAATAATGTGTATCGCCCGTTCCTTCTGGTGCTTTGTAGTTCCAGACCACAGAAACCTTGGCATGAACGCCATTGATCTTGTATGTGAA
>JAURJU010000035.1 GCA_030832085.1 Chitinophagales bacterium
AACCCACAAAAGAACAAAAAAAAATCTTTTAAATTTCGGGTTACTTTCTTTTACTTCGCGTATTAATTCACAATTATTCAATTTTAACATTCAAAAACCCAAAAGAATGAAAAAGTTTTTCGCAATCTTGGCTATCGTAGCCCTCGCTTCATGTGGTGGTTCTTCTGAGACTCCAGCTGCTGATACAACTGCTGTTGCAGTTGACACAACTGCTGTAGTTGATACAGCTGCTGCAGTTGACACAACTGCTGCTGTTGACACTGCTGCTGCAGCCAAGTAATCTTTTTTTCATATGGCAAGCAATCGTTGAAGTCGTCCCGTTTCTACGGGATGACTTTTTTATTTAACTGATTATCAGTCATTTGCGTTGTTTCCACCCCTGTGTCGCCGAATAGGTTTACCTTTGTAAAAAGTATTTATATGAGTTTTGAAGCGTTAGGCATTGAAGAGTCGTTATTGAAAGGTATTCATGCCCTCGGGTTCACAGAGCCCACCCCCATTCAGGAAAAAGCCATCCCCATCCTTCTTAGTGGTACAAAAGATTTTGTCGGACTCGCACAAACGGGAACTGGAAAAACCGCAGCATTTGGGCTTCCCCTCTTGCAACTTGTTGATTCTGAGGCCCGTCATCCTCAAGCCCTCGTGGTTTGCCCAACCCGTGAGCTCTGCATGCAAATCACAAAAGACATTGCCAAGTTTTCCCTGCACAAAAAAGCCATTCGCTCAGTTGCCGTATACGGCGGCGCCTCCATCGGCGATCAAATAAGAGACCTCAAGAGGGGTGTACAGATAGTAGTAGCCACTCCTGGACGTTTGATCGACCTGATTGAGCGCAAGGCCATCAACCTGGAGCACATCAATTATATTGTATTGGACGAGGCAGACGAGATGTTGAACATGGGATTCCGTGAAGACATTGAATTCATCCTGGGCAATACCCCCAACAAAAACAGCGTATGGCTGTTCAGCGCCACCATGCCTTCAGAAGTAAGGCAGGTGAGCAAGCGGTTCATGACCACTCCTGCTGAAGTAACCATCGGGAAGGCCAATACGGCAAACGCCAACATCGACCATCAATATTATACTACATCAGGCGTAAACAGGTACCATACCCTCAAGCGCATCATTGATTTCAACCCTGGCCTCTATGGTATCATCTTTACCCGTACCAAGGCAGATGCCCAGAGCATCACTGAATCCCTGATCAGGGAGGGATACGATATTGAGGCCCTTCACGGAGACCTGACACAGGCCCAAAGGGATAAGGTCATGGCAAGGTTCAGGGAAAAAAGCCTCCAGTTGCTGATTGCAACCGACGTTGCAGCCCGGGGGATCGATGTGCAAGGCATTACCCATGTCATCAATTATGAGCTCCCCGATGATCCTGAGGTGTATACCCATCGCAGCGGAAGGACAGGCAGGGCTGGGAAAAGCGGCATATGCGTGTCTATCATCAGCCAAAGGGAAGCTTACAGGCTGCGCCAGATTGAAAAGCTGCTGAACAACCGCTTTCATAAATTGGATATTCCATCCGGTAAGGATGTTTGCAGAAAGCAATTTTTCCATTTCATTGATAAGATGCTGAATGCAGACATCAGCCATGGAGAGTACGAAACCTATATTCCCTTGTTGAGGGAGAAATTTGTCGATATGGAGAAGGAAGAAATCCTGACAAGGGTTGCCGCTCTCGAGTTTGACAGGTTCCTTCAATATTATGAGAATGCTGCTGACCTCAATGTCAGGGACGACCGAAGGGCTGAACGGACCAGCGACAGGTACAATGAGCGCTCAACCGCCAGGCGTGATGGGGGTGAAAGGGGATCGTTCAGGTCTTCTTCTGACCGTGGTGGAGCCGGATATAAAAAACTTTTTATCAACCTTGGAACCAAGGACGGCTTTTACAAGGCAAGTTTTCTTCAGTTCATCCTCGATCTCAGTGATCTCAAGAAAGAAGTACTGGGGAAAATTGACATGAAGGAAATGAACAGCTGGGTAGAAATCGAAAGCGGTGCTGCCAACCAGATGATCAAAATGATTGACGGTAAAAAATTCAAAGGCCGTCAAATCAGGATGAACGATGCAGACAGTGGTGGACCCCGGAAGAGATTTTAATCAGATTTTTTGAAAATGTTTTAAGTTTTCTTATATTTGCATTGATGATATCAAACAGAACCCGTTACTTCTTTTATACTTATTACTACTTTACCGGTGGTACGGGAACTTTTTGTTGAAAACCAAACAATAAACAAAACATCAACATAAGGATCCCGGTTAACCCCCGGGATTTTTTTTTAAGCATAACCCAATGATTGTAAAGAAATTGGAAACATCAAAAAAATCAGGAAACGGCAAGAAGGCATCTGCAGACCTCCCTTTGGCCATTCAAGGCTATGAAGGCAGCTTTCACCAGGTTGCTGCAAGATCCTTTTATGGTAAAAAGGCCCAGATTCTTCCATGTGCAACCTTCATTGAAGTGGTGAAGCAGGCTTCTGACCCTGCTGTGACCAGGGGGGGGATCATGGCCATCGAAAACTCCATTGCAGGAAGCATTTTACCCAATTATAACCTGTTGCAGAAGTCATCTCTTTTTGTAGCCGGTGAAGTGTATTTGCAAATCGATCAGCACCTGATGGTCAACCCTGGGGTAGAATTGAAAGACATCAAGGAAGTTCATTCTCACCCCATGGCATTGCAGCAATGTCTTGGATTTTTGAACCCGCATGGATGGAAATTGATTGAGACAGAAGATACTGCACTCAGTGCA
Source organism: Chitinophagales bacterium (assembly GCA_030832085.1). Classification (GTDB taxonomy): domain Bacteria; phylum Bacteroidota; class Bacteroidia; order Chitinophagales; family Chitinophagaceae; genus Pollutibacter. Next base: position 2,765 of record JAURJU010000035.1, read on the forward strand.
AAGCATGTACAACTGCGCAAAAGCAAACATGTTGCCGCCATTGCGGGAAAACTGGCAGCAGAGTTGTTTGGATTGGACATCATCGCCCCTAAGATCCATGACGTCAAAAACAATTATACGCGGTTTCTAATCCTCCAGCAGCAACCCACTGAAATTGAAGGAGCCAACAAGGCCTCTATCAATTTTCACACCGATCATGCAAAGGGAAGGCTGTCTGAAGTGCTTACGGTGATTGCAAAGGAAGGAATCAACCTCAGCAAGCTGCAGTCGTTTCCAATTGCTGGAAGCAGGTTCAAGTATGGTTTTCATGCAGATCTGGAGTTTGATACCATTGAACAGTACAAGCGGCTGATCAAAAAATTGGAAAAAATCACTGAATACCTCAGGGTGTTGGGTGTGTATAAAAAAGGAAAATTCAACAAATAGCACCATGATACAGGTTTCATCGAGATTGGAGGGTATAGGTGAATATTATTTTTCATCAAAGCTGAGGGAAATTGAAGAACTCAACAAGACAGGTCACCCGGTAGTCAACCTGGGCATCGGCAGTCCTGATTTGCCGCCCCATCCTTCGGTGGTGGAAGCATTGCATCAAGAGGCTGCAAAGCCGACAACGCATGCTTACCAGTCCTATAAGGGATCGCCGGTACTGCGCAACGCCATTGCAACCTGGTACAAACGTTGGTATCAGGTGGATGTTGATCCCAACACAGAGGTGCTTCCCCTGATTGGAAGCAAGGAGGGCATCATGCACATTTGCATGACCTATCTTGATCAGGGAGATGCGGCACTAGTTCCCAATCCAGGCTATCCGACCTATACCAGTGCAGTAAAATTGGCCGGCGGTGAAGTCATTGCCTACCGTTTGGATGAGCAACACAATTGGCAACCAGACATCAGTCTTTTGAAGGAAATGGTTGAGGCATACCATAACAACGGCAAGGGAAGGGTGAAGTTGCTTTTCCTGAACTATCCCCAGATGCCAACGGGCCAACTGCCCGATAAGAAGTTGCTGAAAGAAATCGTTGAATTTGCCCAGCAGCAGAACATCCTGATTGTTCATGATAATCCATACAGTTTTATCCTGAACGATGAACCTTCGAGCCTGTTTGAATTTGATGCATCCAAGTCGGTGGTGATAGAACTCAATTCATTGAGCAAGTCGCACAACATGGCCGGTTGGCGTGTGGGCATGCTGGTTGGTGCTGCAACGCATATCAATGCAATATTGCGGTTCAAAAGCAACATGGATTCTGGTATGTTTTTACCCGTTCAACTTGCTGCAGCCAAGGCATTGGAACTTGACCGTGAATGGTTTGACAGTGTCAATGATATTTACCGCCAGCGAAAAAACCAGGCAATGCACTTGTTGGATCTATTGGGCTGCACCTATGCCACCAACCAGGTAGGCATGTTTGTCTGGGCAAGGGTTCCTGGTCAGTATGCATCAGGATTTGAATTGAGTGATGCCGTTCTGAAAAATGCTAAGGTATTCATCACCCCGGGTGGAATTTTTGGGGATGCTGGAAATCAATATGTGCGGGTAAGTCTTTGCAGCAAAAAAGAGTTGCTGGAAGAAGCAATATCACACGTACGGCAATGGCTAGAGGCTTTGGCATAAAACCTAATGTAAAAATCAGGAAGATGAAAAAGAATTTTGCAATCGTTGGTGTGGGTTTGATTGGTGGTTCGTTGGCCCTCAAATGCAGAAAAAATGGATTGGCCGAGAAGATTTTTGGTGTTGATAGCAACCAAGAACATGCGAAGAAGGCCCTGGAATTGGGTCTTGTGGATGAAATGGTGACCATGGAAGAAGCCATACAACATGCTGATGTCATTGCGCTTGCCGTTCCTGTTGGCGTCTTGTCAACGATGCTTTCTAAGGTGCTGGATCAGGTTACACAACAAGTGGTCATCGATATGGGGTCCACCAAAAGTCTGCTTGCCGGCTTGGTCAAAAACCATCCCAACAGGGGGCGTCTTGTTGCATCACATCCAATGTGGGGAACAGAATACAGTGGTCCTTCAGCTGCTGTTGAGCATGCTTTTGAAAACAAGGCAGTAATCCTTTGCGATACAAAAGAAACGGATGAAGACGCATTGGCGCTTGCAACAGCCCTGTTCAAATCGTTGCAGATGCGCATCATTGAGATGGACTCGAATGACCATGATCTTCATGCGGCATATGTCAGCCATATCTCACACATCACATCTTTTGCATTGGCCAATACGGTTTTGGAAAAGGAGAAGGAAGACAATGCCATCTTCGAAATGGCCAGTGCGGGTTTTGAAAGTACAGTGCGTTTGGCAAAGAGCAGCCCCGAAATGTGGACGCCGATACTCATGCAAAACCGGGAAAATATTCTTGATGTCTTGAATGAACACATCACACAATTGAGAAAATTCAAATCCTGTCTTGAAAAAGAAAACTGGGAGTACTTGAATGAACTTATGGAAAAGGCAAACCAGATCCGCAGGATCATACACTAATGTACCAATACACTTAAACCATCCTTATTAAATCGTTAATTTTACAAAATGGAAACAACTGAAACAACCCATCAATCAACAGTTCAGGCCGCTTGGAACAAAAGACCATTGATTATTTCAGGACCCTGCAGCGCAGAAACTGAAGAACAAGTCATTGAAACTGCACAACGTCTTGCCAACACGGGCAAGGTTGACATGTTGCGTGCAGGCATCTGGAAACCAAGAACCAAGCCGGGAATGTTTGAGGGCATAGGTGCAAAAGGATTGCCATGGCTTCAGCAGGCAAAAAAACTGACTGGCCTTCCTACTACTGTTGAGGTAGCAACTGGCAAGCAGGTTGAGGACGCATTGACCTTTGATGTTGATGTACTGTGGATTGGTGCAAGAACCACCGTAAATCCTTTCAGTGTCCAGGAAGTTGCTGATGCACTGCGTGGTGTTGATGTTCCCGTATTGATCAAGAACCCCATCAATCCGGATCTTGAACTTTGGCAGGGCGCTGTTGAACGTGTTTCAAGGGCTGGCATCAAACAAATAGGGTTGATCCACCGCGGATTTTCGTCTTATGGAAATACTGAATTCAGGAATGCGCCCATGTGGCACCTTGCGATTGAGATGAAGCGCAGAATGCCTGGTATGCCCATCATCAATGACCCATCGCATATTTGTGGTCGCAGGGATATTCTGCAATCCACTGCCCAAAAGGCCATTGACCTTGATTTTGACGGGTTGATGATTGAAAGCCATATCGATCCGGACAATGCCTGGAGTGATGCGAAACAGCAGATCACACCTGAGCGCCTCTCTGAAATGTTGTCCAGCATGACCTGGAGAAAGGAAGATGTAACTTCTGAATCCTTTCATGCTGCACTGGACAAGCTCCGCGAGCAGATCAACCATATTGACGATGAGTTGATGCAATTGATTGCACAGCGGATGTCAATCGCAGAAAAGATTGGTGAATACAAGCGCAACAACAATGTAACCATTCTTCAGGCCACGCGCTGGAATGAAATACTTGAAAAGGCCTTGCAAAAGGCCGGAAAGGTAGGATTGAGTGAAGAGTTCATTTCCCGTTACATGGATGCAATTCACATGGAAAGCATCAACAGGCAGAATAAGATCATGAATGATTGATATTGATGAACAAGAAGAAATTTATATTTTCCAGTGCTTCGGTTGATTTTTATTTTGATGCACTGTTCAGTCAACTGGACAAGGTTGTTGATCGAAAAAAAGCAATTCTCATCACAGATGAGCATGTTTTCGGAGCGCATAAAACAAAGTTCAGGAACTGGAATGTGATCACGCTGAAGCCCGGCGAGGCATACAAGATCCAGCCAACGGCTGATGCCATCATAGAGCAGCTAATTGGATTTCAGGCCGACAGAACATCCATGCTGGTGGGAGTCGGTGGAGGAGTGGTTACCGACCTGACAGGCTATGTGGCTTCCATTTTCATGCGTGGCATCCGATTTGGTTTTGTTCCAACGTCACTGCTGGCCATGGTGGACGCTTCGATAGGTGGGAAAAACGGTATTGATGTAGGTCAGTATAAAAACATGGTCGGCATCATCAGGCAACCATCCTTCATTTTTTACGACCAGTCATTCCTGAAGACCCTTCCCGACGCTGAATGGTCGAATGGATTCGCAGAAATCATCAAGCATGCATGCATCCTCGATGCCAAGGCATTCAATTTGTTGGCATCCACAACATTGGAAAGGGTCAAAAAGAGCCGCAAGTTGATGCAGGACATCATACTGCGCAATGTAAAATTGAAGGCTGGTGTAGTGAAGAAAGATGAGTTTGAAAACGGGGATCGAAAGCTCTTGAATTTTGGACACACCTTGGGTCATGCACTGGAAACGCAATATGAATTGACACATGGACAAGCCGTCTCTTTGGGTATGGTATTTGCTGCATGGCTTTCAGGAAAACTGCTTGGATTCAAGGATATTGAACGCCTGGAAAACGTGCTGATCAATTTTGGATTGCCCACCCGTGCTGGTTTTGATGTGGAGAAGGTTTTCAAGGTCTTGGTCATGGACAAGAAACGGGTCAGCACAACAATGAATTATGTGTTGTTGAAAAAAACAGGAAAAGGCATCATTCATGCGATCGATATCGAAGCATTGAAGCTGCACCTTTCTGCATTCAATGCATCAAATAAAAAGAAAACATGATTGCAATCGTTCAACCCTCTGGCATTGAAGGGTCCATTCGTGCTCCACGGTCCAAAAGCGACATGCAAAGGGCTTGTGCTGCAGCATTGCTTCACCAGGGAACCACGCATATTGTTGATCCCGGAAGAAGCAACGATGATCAGGCGGCCATGGATGTGGTAGCCAAACTAGGTGCAACAGTAACTGATCATGGAGATGCCATCTCTATTCAAAGCCGGGGCGTAGATCCAGTTTCACGTGAAATCAATTGTGGTGAAAGTGGCTTGGGCATCAGGATGTTTTCACCCATCGCTGCAATGAGTGCCAGGGAATTGAGCATTTCTGGGACAGGATCTCTTTTGAAAAGGCCCATGGATTTTTTTGATGCCATATTCCCTCAACTGGGCATTTTCATTTCGTCCAATGCAGGGAAACTGCCCTTGGTCATCAAAGGCCCGTTGCAGCCCAGTTCTATAGAAGTTGATGGGAGCTTGAGTTCACAGTTCCTCACAGGTTTGCTGATGGCTTATTCTGCTTCAGGTGCAAACGGGGTCACCATAAAGGTCAAAGACCTTAAGAGTAAACCCTATATTGATCTTACCCTTGGCGTCTTGAAGTCGTTTGGAATGAAACCGCCTTTGGTGGACAATTACGAAAATTTCACTTTCGAAGCAGCGCAACATCTGCAGCCTGTTGGCGACATTACCTATCGTGTAGAAGGCGATTGGAGTGGTGCTGCATTTTTGTTTGTGGCTGCTGCCATAGCAGGAAACGTTTCCATCCAGGGCATGAGGGCCGATTCTGTGCAGGCAGACATTAAAATCCTGGAGGCAATAAAAGATGCTGGCGCCAGCTTACAATTCAAGGAGGGCATTTACCTTGTTGGGCCCGCTGCGCTAAAGGCTTTCAGTTTTGATGCAACAGAATGCCCTGATCTTTTTCCGCCATTGGTTGCACTTGCAGCTTATTGCAACGGTATTACAAGGATCAAAGGCGCCAATCGCCTGACCCACAAAGAAAGCAACAGGGCACTGACCCTCCAGGATGTATTCGGAAGAATGGGCGTTAAAATAGAATTGGAAGGGGATATGATGATTGTGCATGGCGGCCTTCCTTTGAAAGCTGCAAGGGTCCACTCACACCATGACCACCGCATTGCAATGGCAGCCGCTGTTGCGGCACTTCGTGCCGATGGGGAAGTGGTGATTGATGATGCTGAGGCCATCGACAAATCATACCCCGATTTTTATGAACACATGCAATCTCTTGGCGCATCCATAGCATTACAAACGCAATAATTTCAATCCATGAACCATTTTGGTAAATTGTTTTCGGTAAATATTTTTGGAGAATCCCATGGTGAAAGTGTTGGTGTGGTGATAGATGGTTGTCCTGCAGGTATGCCACTTGCCGTTGAAGATTTTATCATTGATACAGAAAGGCGCAAAGGTGGAACCCAAAAAGGAACGACACCCCGCCAGGAGGAAGACCTTCCTTTTTTTAAAAGTGGAGTTTTCAATGGTAAAACCACTGGCGCTCCTTTGACATTGCTGTTTGAAAATAAAAATACAAGGTCAGGCGACTACGAGAAACAGCGTGCTGTACCAAGGCCAGGGCATGCAGATTTTGTAGCCCACAAAAAATATGGAGGATTTGAGGATTTTAGGGGTGGTGGCCATTTCAGCGGACGTCTCACCCTTTGTCTTGTGGCAGCAGGTGTTGTGGCAAAAAAAATATTGAGAACGGTTACCGTCGTTGCTGACATCACTTCGATTGGAGGGGAGCCTGGAACAGAAAAGGGCTTGCAAAAGGCCATTGAAAACAAAGATTCTGTAGGTGGAATTGTAGAGTGCAGGGTCAATGGACTTCCACTTGGGTTGGGAGAGCCGTTCTTTGATTCTGTGGAATCGCTCATTGCACATGCTGTTTTTGCCATTCCTGCGGTTCGAGGAATTGAATTTGGCACCGGCTTCAAGGCCGCAGACATGTTTGGAATTGATCACAATGATGCCATCGAAAATGCATCAGGCAAAACATCCACCAATCATGCAGGTGGAATCGTTGGTGGCATTACCAATGGAAATGAATTGGTGTTCAGGATCGCCATCAAGCCAACCTCATCTACCCCAAAGGATCAATTTACCTACAACTGGGAATCTGACCAGATGGAAGCATTTGCTGTAAGGGGCCGGCATGACCTTTGCATCGCATTGCGCGTTCCTCCAGTATTGGAAGCCACAACTGCAATTGTTTTGGTTGATCTGATGTTGCGCGAGCAAATGATAAAAAGGGTATATTCATAGCATAATTCAGATCAATGAGCCTTATCTATCACATAACTACCGCTGAAGCATGGTCCGCGGCCAAAACTTCTGGAGCCTATGTTTCCCCATCCCTGAAGGAAGAGGGCTTCATCCATTGCAGTGAAAAGGGGCAAGTGGAAGACATCAAGTCCAGGTTTTATGCAGGCGTTGAAGACCTTGTTTTACTGACCATAGATACCGAAAAATTGACCAGCCAGCTTATTTTTGAATGGTCTCCTTCCGTCCAAAATACCTTCCCGCACATTTATGGTCCCATCAATATGGATGCTGTTGTAACGGTGTCGATTTGTTGAATCATTGCTCACGGATTGCTTCCAATTGTTTAAAGCCAAGGTCAAGTACTTCGTATTTTCCAGGATTAGGCCAGGAATAATGCCACCACTCGGTTTGCAGGCTGTTGAAGCCAAATTTCTCCATGGTTGCCCGGAGCATATCCCTGTTCCTGATCTTTGCTGCAGCAGGTGTTGTGGAGCCATGGTGGGCAGTATCAGAGAAGTTGTCAAAGCCAGTCGGCATAGCAATCTCCTTCCCGGTCATTGCATCTACCAAGCTCAGGTCAATGGAAATTCCCCGGTTATGGCCACTGCCATTTGAGGGTTTCGCAACATATCGTTCATCGTGGATAAGATTCCAAAAACGGACGGTGACATGGTAGGGTCTGTAGGCGTCCCATACTTTGATGGCGAATCCCCTTTGCCTAAGTTCATTGGCCACCATTGCCAATGCCTTTGCGGGCAGTAGTCTCATGTAGGTCTTCTGTGTGTTTTTGGGATAAAGACGCTGTCCTGTAAAGTTATTTTTGCCGGCATAACGCAGATCATAGACCAGGTCCGGAACAAGTGTTTTCAGTTCAACCATTTCGAGTGTTGAATCAATTTTCACCATGTTCAGGAATGTTTTCTTGTCCGAAACCGTCTTCAGACCCCAGGCGGATTTGGTCTGTCCAACTGTTACTGTTGCCCAAAAAATAAAAAGAATTGAAATGGTTGTTTTGTTGTTCAAGTTAAAATGGTTGAATCAGGGTGTCATGATTAAATTGATGAAAATCAATGCTGCTTGTTCGGTCCTGCCAATAAATGCGCTAAACCGGCCATAGTCTTGGCCAGAAGCGGTAACTTTGTGTTTTACAAAAGCTGTCTGCATGTCCTTAAAGTTCAACAAAATTATCGTTTCCCTGATCATGACCTTGTTTTTTGTGTTCATGGTTGTTGAATCAGGCGCACAAGGAAAGACAAATTTTCGCAAGCTTGCCCCTTTGGACAGTGCTGAGGGGTATGCCAGTTTTTATTCGAATAAATTCATAGGCAAAAAAACAGCCAATGGAGAGGTGTTTAGCCAGCAGAAATTGACCTGTGCGCACAATACCCATCCCATGGGTACATTTTTGACTGTTACAAACCTCAAAAATGGTAAAACCGTCGTAGTAAGGGTAAATGATCGACTGCACCACAGGAATCCCCGGATCATCGACTTATCAAGATCCGCAGCGGAAAAGTTGGATTTCAAGGGTGGCGGTGTGATCAAGGTAAGGGTTGAAGTGCTGAAAAAGGGCCAATTGTGATTATTATTCGCAAATACCAATAATTATTTTAAGATTCAACTCTCACCGACTATTTTTGTTATACTCAAAACTATACTGTTTATGAAAAAGGTGTTATTTTTTATTTTTACCATGGCTCTGCTGCAATCAGGTTTTGCACAATCAAAAGATTCCAATAAAAAAGGCAAGCAATTGGGTATCCATTTCACTGGCCATGATTTTACGACTGCATCCGAACTTAACTCCAATGGCATGTCTTTTGTCTTGGCAGGCAAACAGTGGCGCAATTTTGATAGGAAAAGAGTAGGGATGGCGATTTCTTACACTGAAGGCCTGAATGATCATCTTGACTTCAATGCAAGACTTGGGATGTCTGATGTAGAATATACATTGTCCAATAAGCCTTTTGCAACCAGTCAAGGTTCAAAAACTTTTTTTGAGCTGGATGCCAACCTGTTCATGAAGTTGTTGACAGACAAGCACATTGTTTCTCCGTTTCTTTCATTGGGTGCTGGCGCTTCAGCATGGAAAGGGTACTATGCGGCATATATCCCTACAGGAGTTGGGCTTCAGTTCAATATTTTCGATGAAACTTTTTTTATTTTGCAAAGCCAGTACAGGATTCCGGTAACTGGAAATGCAGCCAACCATCTCTTTTTCAGTGTTGGTTTCAGCGCAGTGCTTGACAAATAAAGCATCAGATAAAAAATATAACATGAGAAGGCCTGGAATTTTCCAGGCCTTTCTTATTGTTTTTTCCCAAAGACCCGCTTCAGGAGACCACCTCTTTTTTTAGCAGTGCTGTCCTCTTTTCTCTCAGGTTGAATGTTCTCCTTCACTGGAGCCGGAACAACCTTTGGTACTTCTTTTGTTTTTGCCGGGTCCTCAAATTTTTGTGATTCTGTCACTACTTTTTCCTTGCCATCACTGATGGGAATCTCAATATATTCTCCAGACTTGTTGCCATCTTCACCCTCAACGGGGAGCAGCTCTTCAGATGCTGCAGCCTGGTTGTAGTCGAAAATAATTTCATTTTGCATGCTTGCAGGCGGAATAAACGCAGCACCTGGGTCAATGTTGAGGCTTTTATCGTTAAATACTTGCTGGTAGTAATATGCCCATGCCGGCATCGCCATCTGAGCCCCCCCAGATGTATAGAGCATCCTGAGGAAAGGATCATCGCAGCCTACCCATACACCCGACAGCAGCTGCGGGCTGAAGCCGATGAACCATCCATCTGCATTGTCATTGGTTGTTCCAGTTTTACCGGCAATTTGACCACTGATGCCATAGGCACCCCTGAGTGAACTCCCTGTTCCAAAATCCACCACACCTTGCAGCATTTTGGTCATGATATAGGCTTCACTTTCGCTGATAACCTCTTTGGACTCTGACCGGAATGAGGCAAGTACATTGCCGTTTCTGTCTTCAATCCTGCTGATGAAATATGGCTTTACATTGAATCCTCTTCCTGGGAACATGCTGTATGCCTGCACCATTTCAAACAAGGAAAGGTCCGCAGAGCCCAATGCAATGGAAGGATAGGGGGGTATTTTACTGACAATGCCACACTGTTTGGCAAAATCAACTGTACGCTGAACACCCAACTGGTTGATCAGAAAAACAGCGCCTGGATTTTTGGAATAGGCCAAACAAACCGCCATCGGACCACCTGTGCCATCAATCATTTTTCCACCCATGTTGATGGGCCCTCCCGGGAAAACCGATTCTGGTTTGTATCCATTCATCACTCCCAAGGTATAGAGGATGGGCTTGAACGTTGATCCTACTTGCCTTTTCGTTTTAATGTTGACATGGTCAAACTTGAAGCGCCTAAAGTTGCTTCCTCCTACCCACGCTTTGACTTCGCCAGTTTGCGGGTCCATAGAAAGCAATCCAATCTGCATGATTTGCTTGTGGTACCGGATGGAGTCTATGGGGGACATCATGGTATCTGTCTCCCGCTTTTCATTCCATGAAAAAATTTTCATTTTTACAGGTTCCATGAAGGATTTTCTGATCTCCTCTTCATCCAATCCATCATCCTTGAGATTTCTCCACCGATCAGATTGCTTCATGGCATTGGTCAGTACGGCCTTGCCTTCCGGGCTTTTCCAGGTTGATCCATCCTTGATGTTGTATTGGCTGCTGAAAACCTTTTGCAGGTTCTGCATGTGGCGGTATACTGCAATCTCAGCATACTCCTGCATTTTGGGATTGATGGTGGTGAATATTTTCAATCCATCCTTGTAAATATCATAGGGCTCTCCAGTTGCGGGATTTTCGTTTTCCTTGCACCAGTTTTTAAGTTCTTCCCTGAGCACTTCCCTGAAATAGGGCGCAATACCGGAATTCTCATCCAGTTTTTGGTATTTCAACTGAATTGGAGCAATCTTGATGGCACGGGCTTCTTCTTTTGTCAGCACATCATTCCTAACCATTTGGTCTATGACCGTATTGCGCCTGGCCATGGCTGCTTTGGGATTTCTCCTAGGGTTGTAACGGGTGCTTCCCTTTAGCAAGCCAACCAATACAGCAGCTTCCTCAACCGCAAGCTGACCTGGTTCTTTTTGAAAGTATGTTTTTGCTGCATTTCGGATTCCATAGGTTTCATCCCCATAGTTCACCATGTTGAGGTAGAGCGTAATGATTTCCTCTTTTGTCAGGTTGCTTTCAAGGCGGATGGCAACAATCCACTCCTTGAGTTTTTCGATGATCCGGGTTACACTTTTGCTGCTTTGCTGTCCAAGCAATGCCTTGGCAGTTTGTTGTGTGATGGTGCTTGCCCCGCCCTCGCTGCCAAGGAAAATAATCGCACGCAGCAGGCTTTTGATGTCAATTCCAGAGTGATCGTAAAATCGCTCGTCTTCAGTTGAAACCAGGGCCCTGATGACATTTGGGGATATATCCTGGTATTTGACATTGATCCTGTCTTTCAGGTAGAATTTCCCCATCATGGTCCCGTCATCTGCATATATTTCAGAGGAGGACATCATGGAAGGGTTTTCGAGTTCCTCTATGGATGGGAGTTTCCCAAACAGTCCAACATAAATGAGCAATATGATCAAGAAAACAGCACTCCAAGCATAGAGGAAAATCTTCCAAAAAATCCTTACCGGCTTGGAAACATTGGCGTTCATTTTCGGATTACCTGTCATGGGGTAAAGCTAAATAAAAGGACTGTCTTTAAAGGAAAGGAAAGCCTAAAATTTTCCAGGAAATTGGCTCCGAATGAACTGCAGGTATGGCTCAGTTGTTTTTTCTTCGAGCATTCTTTTCAGGTTGTTGGGAGACACAATGGTAAACCTGTATTTTTCAGCAGGCAGCCATGGGAAAATCTCCCTTGAGGCGATGGGTGCCGTTTTTTCTACATATCCCAAGGCATCTGCGGCATTTGCAAAGAGACTGATCACTATGTAGGGCGTTTCACCAATTTTATCGTTGCGCAAAACCAGTTGATTTCCCGCATACCGTTCTGCATTGTATTTTGTGAGCGCTCTTTTTGCTTCGTTTATGTAAACAATATCGACATCCTTCAGAATAAGCATGACACCATATTGTTCAGTTGGGTTGTACACATAACCATCAGCCTTTTTCTCAATGATGGGCGCTTTGAAGGCCGAAGTATCCGCTTTCGCCTTTGTTGACACAGGGGCCTGGACAATGTTGCGTTCTGTTGTTATTGTCTTGATGAGGGTTTCTTTGGCCTTTGGAAGCGGACGGTCATCGATCCAATTGATGCTGTCTTCCTTTTGCCTTAAAACAGTAACCGAACGGAGTTCGTTTTCAATCATTTCCCTCTTGTTAACGACTTCTGCTAAAAGCGCCGCTTTCATGGCCACAGGTGAGTTGGGATAGAGCGCTGGAATTTTATTCAAGACATCGATCGCAAGGCTATCTTGCCTGGTCTTGACAAGGTAAACGGCTTCTAAGTACAGCAATTGTGGCGACCAATTGTTCTCACCGTACATGGAGTCTGCCTTTTTCTTTTCAGCACGGGCCAAATCAAATTTTCCTGCGAGGAACAAGTCGTAAATCCTGTCATATGCTTTTGTTGTTTCCATTGATTTGGTGGCCTTGGCCTTGCCCACCGCCAACGGATTTTGAAGCAATGCATTGCGTTCACTTGCGGGAAAGTTTTCCGATAATTTTGATTGGTAGAATCCTGCCTTGGACCCATTTCCAATTTGGCGATAGCAATAGGCAAGGTCAAACAAGAGTTTTTCCAATGCTGGCACATTGGTTTTTTCGTTGACCAGTTTTTCATTCCAAACAATGGACTCTTTGCAGTCTTCCAGTTTGTCTTTGTAAATCACCCCCAGGTTTCTGTAGGCTTCAAATTTCTTTTCATTCGACACCTTCAATTTTTCTGAAGTCAGGGGCAGATTTTCTGTCAAGGCCTCAACGGTAAGTTCAGTGTTTTTGGTTGTGCTCTCTCCAGACTTGCCTTCTGTGCTGGCCTGTTTTTGTACACTCAAGCGCATGGCTGCGCTGATGGCTGCAGAACGCCTCCAATTATCACCATTGGGCCTTGTGCCCCATTTGTTTTTGAAGGAAATACTTCCTTGTGCCTTCAAGGCGGGGTTGTTGAAATACCACTCGCCTTTTTTTTGTTCAGCCGGAAACAGGGCTGTGGTATTGTCATCGAGTAAAGTATTTTTTGCTGTTGATACACCATTTTGCTTTTCTGCATCATCTGCGATTCCCTGCTCTTTTCTTAATTTTTTTACAAGATTTTTCAAGAAGGTCTCCCGTTCCTTTTCGGGTAGTGCAGCAATTGTCTGCAAGCTGTCTTCCTCTGATATGGTCTTAAGGTTATTGTAGAGCTCGTTTGTTATGTCTTTCTTCTTGATGATGGTTGCTGATCCCTCCTGGCTGCCAATGGTAATGCTATCATAGTATTGTTTTGCAAGCGCATATTTTTTTGCGGAAAATGCAAGTTCCGCAATGCTCAAGCTGGTTGCGTTTTTACCCCCCGGATCTGTTGTATTGTATTGGTTGCTCTTGAGCAAAAATTCAATGGCGCCAGGGATGTTTTTTCTGTTGATTTCCATCTCTGCAGCTGCTCCATAGATGATAGTGCGGTAGCTCGCATATTTTTCTTTGCTCGCCATGACGACCAAGGCATTGATGTTCTGATCTATTTTTTTATCCTTGTCGGTTTCGTTCAAGGCCAGTCCGATTTGATAGATTCTTGCATAGGCTTCCATGATGGGGTCGGTAGTGAGTGCAACAGACTTTTCAAAGGCATCATCTGCCTTTTTGTCTTGCCCGGACCTCGCATGGAGTTGTGCCAACAGAAAAAACTTTCTTGATTTTTCAGCATTGTCCTGGGATGCATCCAATGATTTTTCCAGGTATGCGGCAGCAGAATCAAATTGTTGTTTCCTGTAGTACAAATCTGCCCTCAGCTCCGCCAATTGTTTTTTTAATCTTGCAGGAAATTTCAGATCATTTTCCAGTGTTTCAATCATGCTGCCAGCATCATCCTCATTTCCCATTTCCATTTGGGTTCTGATGATCCACAGCAGTGCATCATTTCGGATGGGCCTGTGGGGCGAAAACGCATTTTCTTTTGAAGCAATGTTGAAGATTCCACCATCCTCATTGATGTTGGAACCTATCGATTTTTCAAAACCAATTTCATCCTTCGACCGGGGCTGAAAATTGTAATTGATGTATTGGAATACATTATAAGCTGAATCAAATTTCTTTTGAAAAAAATAGGATTGCCCCATTAAAAAGTAAAGGTCATCAACCCAGTCATTTCTTAAATCATGCAGCAGGATTCCGTTGTTGGCCTTGATAACAACAGAGTCCAATTCCTGTTGTTGTTGCGCTGTTTGCTCCAGCCTGTAATTGTAGAATTTCAGGAGGTTTGTAAAAGTATCCTTGTTGGATTGCTTTGCTGACGCAATAACTTTTGTCAATTTTTGACGTGCATTGAAATAGAAATTATAATGGGTAACAATGTTTTCCTTCAATCTTTTGAAGGGATTGATCCTTTTGTCAGGCGTGAGTTCAGAAGCGAGTTTCCTGTTCTCGTAGGTCTTTGGTTTTACAAGGTCAAAGGTGATGTTTCCCTGTGCGTAGCCGCCCATTGACATCAAGGTTCCAAACGCCAGCAACACCATTTTAATGCACTGAAGGGACATATGGTATGCAATACTTTTCAAGGTCTGTAAAACTACGGTTAATCCTGCTATTTTTTAAGGCCCCATTTTGCCAATTAACACTAACTTTAGGTTCTGATTTTTCAATTTATAGGCGATGAGTGAGGCTACAACTAACCAAAGCAGGTTCAAACGATTGACCAACAGGTACAGGCTTGTGGTGATGAATGACCATACCTATGAAGAAGTGGTTACATTCAAGCTGACCCGACTGAGTGTATACATAGTTTCCTGTTTTGTTTTTGTACTCCTGGTCGGGCTGACGACTGCTCTGATCAGTTTCACACCTTTGAAGTATTATGTTCCAGGGTATGGCAGTCAATCAGAACGGAGGGAATTGACCAAACTCAAGTTGAGGGCTGATTCACTCGAAAAGCAAATGCTTTATCGGGAGGCCTATTGGGAAAATGTACGAAATGTGCTTTCTGGGAAGGCGGAGCTTGTACTGGATACCGCAATGATTACCATTCCGGAATTGGAAGAGACCAAGGATTGACATGAAGCCCAAACCCCAATCCCCAGGTCCGAATGACCGTCAATGGATGCGCTATTTGGGCCTGGGTGCACAGTTCTTCGGTTCCATTGCAATCATGCTTGGTCTTGGATGGAAGCTGGACGCCACCTTGGCTTTCAATTCACCAGTCCTGGTCTGGGTCCTTCCACTGTTTGCCATAATTTTCAACCTGGTGAAAATCATCATTGAAACAAATAAAAAGAACCGATGAAGGTAAGAACAGCGTTAAGGCCGATTTTGATACTTTTTGCAGTGGTGAATATTCTTGCCGCGGCCCTTTATTCAACGATGAAAAAAGTTGGTATAGATCCTGATGTATTTTTGGCCGGAAACCTGTTCATTTGCCTGTTGACATTGATTTCCTTTTGGATGATGAACAATGGCCTAAGGTCAAAGTCAACAGCAGGCTTCATGTCTTCCGTGTATGGTTCATTCATCATCAAGCTGGTATTTGCGGCACTGGTGGTTGTCATTTATGCGCAATGGAATGGCAGTTCCATCAACACACCCGCATTGCTGTCCAGCATGTTCCTCTACCTTGTATACACTTATCTTGAGGTGAAAGGCTTGCTTGAATTGGTCAAAAAAGATTGAGCGCATGTCAAAAAGCGAGGCACCATTGGGATCCTTGTCAGACTTTCTTCCCCAGGGGGCATTCCCTTTGGTTGAGCCTTTCCTGTTGAACTACAAGGTCCATTTGACGATTACGAGATCCCGGGAAACTGTTTTGGGTGATTACAGAAATGCACATGGCGCCAAGGCGCACCGGATCACAGTCAATGGGAATTTAAATCAATATGCCTTTTTGATTACCCTGCTCCATGAACTTGCACATCTCATCACATTCATGCGCTTTGGGAACAAGGTTTCAGCCCATGGAAAAGAGTGGAAATCTCAGTTTTCCGATCTGCTCCAACAGTTTTTACAGTCCAGTTTATTTCCCATGGATATCGCAAATCAACTCTCTGTATCCCTTAAAAACCCTGCCGCAAGTTCTTGTGCAGACGATGCGTTGATGCGGGTATTGAGGAAATATGATCCTGTAAAGCAGGGTTTTTGCCTGGTGGAAGATGTTCCTGTTGGGGCCCTGTTTCTCATCAAGCAAAATCGGCTGTTCAGGCGGGCAGAAAAAGGTAGAAAAAGAATCAAGGCAATTGAAGTCAGCACCGGCAAGGTTTATTTGTTCAGTCCCATTTATGAAGTGAAGCTGCAGAATGAACTATAATGCCTTTATCATCCAAACCGAGCAACCAAAATGACCGGTGTCTCCAAGGGGTTTCTTTAGGTACTCAAATCCAAATTTTTCGTAAACCTGTATGGCCTTCTGGAGTTCTGGCAGGGTTTCTATGTACATTGAATCGAACCCCATTTTTCTTGCAGCATGCATGCATGCATTGATCAGGCTTGCACCAATCCCTGTACCCCTTGATTCGGGCAGCAGGTACATCTTGACCAACTCACATGTTCCCTTGGGCAAGCCCGGACTTGGGAAAATTCCACCACCGCCGATTGTTTTCCCCGCTTTTTCTGCTATGAAATAGGCCGATTGATCTGTTTGAAAAAGTTCAAAAAGCTGGTCTGTGGTTTTGTCAAAATAAACTGTCCCAGGCTTGTTTGCTCCAAATTCGGCAAGGCAGGCCCTGATGATGGCAGCAATGGTGGGATTGTCTTCTTTGGTAATGTTGCGGATGTTGAATCTTTCGGACATGCAGCAAAGTTAATGCAACTGCAGATTCCCCGATGATTACTGCTTCGATCCTCGTTGGATCAACTTGTCCATCACATCAAGGTGAGGAACAGTTATGATGGAAAGAAAGATGAAAATGGCTGGTAGGGGATCCATTTTCATCCCAACGCCATTCCAGATAAATGCCATGAAAATGAATCCAAATGCTGCAAGGAATGTCAAAGGAAGTGCATTCTTCCACATGGTCAGCGGTTCTATGGCAGTTTCCTCTTTTGCAGCATGCAGAAACTTGAAAATGATTTCAAAAGACCGGATGGCGTGCCATCCCCCAAAATACAGTGCAAATGAGGGAAGCAGTGGCAATTGGGAACAAATGAACATCACAAGAACAAGGTTCAGCACATAGTGCCAAGAAATCCTGATGGCATTTTTCTTGTATGCCATGAACGCTGCTGTCATCAGCAACATCAAGAATATTCCGGCATAATATATTCCCATTTGCTCGAGGTGACCCAAAAAGGCAATTGCTGTGTCACTATTTTTTGTGATCCGCAATACAACAGCTTGCATTTCCTGAAAGTGTGAAAGCAATATGACCAGCAGGACAACGCAACCCCATAAAAGCCTGCTGGTATTCCATTGCCAGCTGTGGGTTGCGGAGGAGAGATCGGTTTCTCCAAAATGCCACGCAGATATAATGAGAAAAATGATAAGGCTAATGCCTGGAAAAAAGATCCAGGATGTGGCATAAACCAGGATGGCTATGACATAACGCATGAGAAATTGCTGGATGACAAAGTTTTGTCGATTCAACACCGCATTTGTTTTAGCGATGATATGATCAAGTGCACCGTGTGGAATTCCAGTTGCCCCAATCATAATGGCGAAATAAAAGAGCTGGACTTTTATTGGTATCATTCCTGCTGTCCACTGCCAAACCATCAGGGCGATGCCTACAAAAGCATTGATCCAGGTGATTTTGCTAAAGCTGTTCATGCGGTGCAATCGTTTCATAGTGGGAGCAAGTTAAAAAAAGGGAAGGCCCATGTAAAACACAGGCCTTCCCCTTCAAGAAATCTTTATTTTATTTGGACTCAGAACGGCTGAGTGCATAGATGACAAGACCGAAACCGATTTTGTTTACAGCGTCACCGATGTTGTAGATGATGTCCATGTTAAGGCCACCAATTCCCAGTGCATCAGCTGATACTCCGAAAAGTCCACCAGGAGTTCCAACAATGTAACCCAGTGGATAAATAGCCCATCCTACAAGAACGAACCATCCAAGTGTTTTGTTGGCCTTGGCAACCGCTGGAGATGCAGCAGTAGCCAATTTGGCAACTTCACCGAACCATACAAGGTAAACAATGTAGAAGTAAGCAGCGCCACTGATTACACCCCAAAGAACGCTTTGCTCCCTGTAGATGGTTTCACCAAAGTAGCCAGTTACAAGCATTACTACAGAAGCGAAAATCAATTTCCAGAGAAGGCCTGTTGTACCACCTGATTTTTTGGTAATCAGATAGAATTCAACGCACATCAAGGGAACAGTCAGCAACCAGTCTACATAACGGAAAAAGGTTGGAGACTCTCCACCAGTTTCCAGGTTGTAACCTCTCATGTAGTAATAGTGTACTGCAGCGATGAAAGTGATCAATCCTGAAACGAGTACTGAAGTGCGCCATGCCTTTTCAGTGCTGTTCAATTCAAGAAAGAAAAAAACTGATGCTGCCATCATGGCCATGGTGCCTACGAAAAACGTAAAAGCAACATAATTGTCAGGCGCAACCGCCTCGAGAAAAAATGGACTCATTGTTTATGGTTTAGGTTAAAAAATGACAAGCGTTGAAGTTTGGCGCACTTTTCGTTAAACACATTTCAATAAACCACAAATCTCAAAAAAGGTTTAAAATGGGTACGAATATTTTTTCGTTTAATGAATATACTAAAAATTCTATAAAAAATGAAACAAATACCTTTTTTTCTATATATTTTTTAAAATCTCAACCGCCCTTGAGCGAAAAGCGGGATACTCCCAGCTGGTCAACTGGCTATTTTTCTGTTTTTTCATTAATTTTTTCAGTCTTTCAGGAACAACCGGTGAAATGCCAATGGCCTGTTCCACCACATCGGGGAATTTCACGGGATCGGCTGTCCCCAATATGAATCCTTTTTGGGTTTCATTGTTTTCCAGGTGGTCTTGCAGTGCCTTGTAAGCAACAGCGGCATGAGGATCCAATATATACCCTTTTGAGGCATGTACTTTTTGAATGGTTGCAGTGGTTGCTGCATCAGTGATGGAAACACTGCTGACGGTTTCTTTAATGGCTTGCCAGTTATTGTTGAACAATTCTAGGATACGGATGAAATTGCTGGGGTTTCCCACATCCATGGCATTTGATAGGGTGGGGATGGAATCCGTCGGGCAATATTGTCCTGTGTTCATATAGGAAGTGAACACTTCATTTGCGTTACAGGCTGCGATAAAATGTTCAACCGGTAATCCCGATTGTTTGGCCAGCAGTCCAGCGCAAAGATTCCCGAAGTTCCCACTAGGAACCGCAATGATTGGGTTGCTGTCAGCATCCCATTGTGCCAATCCCAATGCGTAATAAATTTGTTGGGGTAGCCACCTTGAAATATTGATGGAATTGGATGAGGTCAGTAAAATGTTTTTCTTAAGGGCTTCATCTTGAAATGCCATTTTCACCAGCCGTTGGCAGTCGTCGAAATCACCCTCGATTTCAAGCGCATGGATGTTTCCACCCAATGCTGTCAATTGTTTTTCCTGGACCGGACTTACCTTTCCTGAAGGGTACAAGACAATGACCGCTGTTCCAGGAACATTGTAAAACGCATCAGCCACTGCTCCTCCGGTATCACCACTGGTCGCAACCAACACAACAATTTTTTGATGAAGGGTTTGCGCAAAGTAGCCCATGCACCTGCTGAGAAACCTAGCACCCACATCCTTGAATGCCAAGGTGGGACCATGAAAAAGCTCAAGGCTGCTGATGCGTTCTTCGATGCGTCGAAGGGGGAAATCAAATGAAAGTGTTTCTTCAACGATGGTAAAAAGTTCTTTGGTTGGGATGGCATCTCCCACATAGGGTTGCATGATGCCAATTCCAATGGATGCCTTTGAATGTTGTCTTAGTCCACGGATCAAACCATTGCTCCATACAGGGATTTTTTCGGGAAAATACAGCCCTCCATCCGGGGCTTGCCCTTCCAGAGTGGCTTGTCTAAAGTCTACAAAAGCATTCCTTTTTTTAAGGCTGAAATATCTCATGTGGCTTGAATTATAAAGTTCTAATTCCTTCGCTGTTGAGCATGGTCACATAGGTTTTATGCGCTATGCCGAGTCTTGTGTAGACCTTTTTCATTTCAGTTTCCACAGCTGCAGCAGTTTCCTTTTGTTTGCTCAACATAAAAATGGAAGGTCCGCTTCCTGAAATGCCTCCTCCAAGGGCACCTGCCGCTATACAATTCTGTTTCACTTCGTCAAATCCAGGGATCAAAATACTCCTGACCGGTTCAATGATCACATCCTCCAGTGAGCGTCCTATCAGTGCATGGTCCCCCTGCATAAAACCGGCTACCAATCCTGCAATATTTCCCCATTGCTTGATGGCCTGTTTCAACTGCACATCCTTTTTTAGGATTTGCCTTGCATCAGAAGTGCGTACTTCAATTTGTGGATGCACCACAGTAATGAACAGTTCTGGCGCAGAAAGCTTTACAATGTCAAGGGGGTGTATCGACCGGATGAGTGTAACTCCTCCCAATAGACAAGGAGTGATGTTGTCTGCATGTTTTACTCCGCTGGCCACTTTTTCGCCAAACATGGCGAATCGGATGAGATCGTCTTTGCTGAAACAATTTCCCAGTAAGGCATTGGCTGCAAATACTGCTCCGGCGGCACTTGCAGCGCTTGAGCCCAAGCCACTTCCAGGTTTTATCTTTTTGTCAATGGTGAGTTTCCAGGAAGGAATTGAATCGAGTTCTTCCATCATTGCAAGCAAGGCCGCGCCCGCCACATTGTTCTCCGGATCAGTAGGAAGTCCATGCTCATCCAGGTGAAATATTTCCAATCCAGGCCTGTCGCCGGTTTCCAATGTCATGATATCATAGGGTTCTTCCAATGCAAGCCCAAGAATATCGAATCCACATACAAGGTTGGCAATGGTTGCTGGTGATGTAATGCTGATCTTGTTCATGTTTTAATTGTTGATGGTTCTCAATGCATCCGCAAATACACCGCTTGCAGTTACTTCTGCACCAGCGCCAGCGCCTTTGATGACCAAGGGCTGTTGGGCATACCGGTCGGTATAAAACAATACGATATTGTCCTTTCCGTACAAATGGTACATCTCACTTTCCGGCTTGATGTGCTGTAGACCTACGGAGGCCTTTCCGTTTTCAAGACAAGCCACAAATTTTAGTTTTGAATTGTTGCTGTTTGCCTTGTCCAGCAAGGATTTAAAGTGCTCCTCCTGGTATAGCATTTCCTTGTAAAAGTCTTCTACACCACCATTCATGCAACTTTCAGGTAAAAATCCGTTGCATTGGATATCATTCATTTCCATGGGGATGCCAGCTTCTCTTGCTAAAATCATGATTTTGCGCATGACATCCTTTCCGCTGAGGTCAAGGCGGGGGTCCGGTTCTGTGAACCCTTCATTTTGGGCATCTTTTACGACGGACGAAAAAGATTTTATCCCATCATAGTTGTTGAATACGTAATTAAGGGTGCCACTGAGTACGGCCTCTATCTTGTGGATGCGGTCGCCGCTTTTGATGATATCATTCAATGTTCCGATAACGGGGAGGGCTGCTCCTACATTGGTTTCAAAAAGAAATTTGCAGTTATAGGACACCGCAAGATCTTTCAGTGTTTTATACTGCAAGAATGCATCGGAAGCAGCAATTTTGTTACAGGCCACCACAGACATTGATTTTTTCAAGATGCCTGCATAAAGGGATGGAATCAGCGCATTGGCCGTGATGTCCATCAGTACACTGTTTCGAAGGTTCAATGCAATCATTTTTTCTGCGAAGGCCAATGGGTCAGCTGTTTCTGCTGCTGCCAATTGCTCCTGCCATTGGTGGAGGTCAATTCCCTCTTGATCAATTGTCATTTTTCTGCTGTTGCAGATTCCAACCACATTCATTTTTATCCTGTGCAATTGGGCAATTGTCTCTGTTTGTCTGCGGACTTGTTCAATCAGTTTTTTCCCGACATTTCCTGTGCCAACGATGAAAAGATTCAGTTCTTTTTTTGCGCCTTCAAAGAATGCCTCATGCAATACATTGATGGCCTTGATGCGATTGCCTGAACCAATCACTGCTGAAATATTCCTTTCATTCGAACCCTGGGCAATGGCCAGCACGTTGATGCCATTTCTTCCAAGTGCGCTGAACATTCTGCCGCTGATGCCCGGGTGACTTTTCATGTTCTCTCCTACGAGTGCGACAATACTCGCATCCTCAGCAGTCTTGATGGGCTGAAGTATGCCGTTCACGATTTCAGTCTCAAATGAAGCTTGGAGCTTTTGAAGTGCATCCTTTACTGCATTGCCATGCACTGCCACGCAAATGGAGTGTTCCGATGAACCCTGTGAGATGAGCACAACATTGATGGAGGCGTCATTCAGGCTGGCAAATACCCTTTTTGCAAACCCCGGTACCCCAATCATGCCGCTGCCTTCAATGCTGATCAAGGCAACATTGTCAGTGGAAGAAATGCCTGTAATCATTTCTGTTTTGGGCGATACGCCATGGTGTATCAAAGTGTGGTTTCGATGCATCTCTTCAAGATGGCGGACCTGTATGGGAATGCTTTTCCGTATGGCTGTATTCAATGCAGATGGTGAAATTGCATTGTTTTCAAATTGGGTGAGTTCAATGGCTTCTTCATACGTGAGTTCTGGAATGACTTTTGCGTTTTTCACCCAGCGCGGGTCTGCGGTTGTGTACGCATAACCGGACGCCCAGATTTCCATTTCGCTTGCTTTCACAGCGCCAGCAATAAATGCGGCAGACAGCTCTGCGCCCCCCTTCCCAAAATAAATGGTATTTCCTTTATGATCTCTTCCAGATCCTCCTGAAATAACATGGATACCCCAATGGGCGGTGCCCCATTTTTCCTGAATGTTTTTTCTGGTTTCCCCCTCGTTGCTGACTATTGAACCATTGATCAGTTCTACCATCAGCAAGTCCCTGATGTCCGTCCATGTGGTGTTGCCCATTTTTTCATTTGTCGCAGATGCAAAAAGAAAAGAGGAAAGGAGAGATGCAAAATGGACAATTTCTTGGGCTGTTTTTTCTGGTAGCTCACCAAGCAATTGAATGCCCTTGCAAAGGTCCTCCAGCGCGTTGAACCTTTGTTTTACAAAGCTTAAAATGGCACTCTGTTGTGTGATCGGAATGATGGCCCTTGTAAGGTCCAGAAACTCCTTTTCCATCGTTGATATTCTTTCTGCGAACAGTTGTGATTGGTCGCGTGCTGAAATTGCAATATCCAGCAGTTCCTTTTCTGTTTGTGCAGACCCGGAAACAACAACAACCGGGGAGTCATTTTTTATTTGTTCAAGGTACCCGATGGCCTTGAAAAGCTTTTCAGGACTTGAAAGCATTCCGCCTTCAATTTTTATCAATTTCATGTCATGTGAATTGCAATGGTAATGGAAAGGAATTTCTTCCGTGTAATCAGCAGGTGCCCAATTGTAATATGAAATGTTCCAACCCTTAGCGGGTTGTTGTAGTGAATGTGGTAGCAAATGCAGCGCAAGAAGCCATGGAAGCTTCTTTACAGGTAATGATATGTTGAACGTTGGCTGTCATTGCGTACTCAGATAGTACAAAATTAAGCAATTCTCTTTGTTTGTTGAAATTTATTTATTTTTACACCCCGATTGCCCCAGTTTCCACAATAAAATAATGATATGAGCAGTAATTCATCTACTGAACTTGCAAAATTCAACAGCGAGGTGGGCATCAGATACCAGTTGTACAACAGCCTTTTCACTTCTCTCCCTTTTCACCGGATAGAAAAGACAGGGATTCTGCTCTCCCTGCTGCAGTCCAATTGTGAAGAAGGATTCAAGAAAAAAATGAGTCCTGTTCAGATCCTGAGTGATTTTTTTGAACGACATACAACATATACAACTGAGCAACAACAGATGGACCTTCTTTTTCGCTTTGTCCAATACGTTGAACGTCAAGTGGTGCTCTTTGATGCGCTCGAGGACGCAGCATTTCCACGGTTGAATGACCTCAAAGGCCTGGGAACACTCAAACATTTGGAAACCGAGGTGAGCCAACACAACAAGTCTGCGCAGCTCCAAAAAAAGCTAAAGGATTTTTCGGTGCGGCTTGTTCTTACTGCACACCCCACCCAATTTTATCCAGGTTCAGTCTTGGGTATCATCAATGACCTTTCCAAAGCCATTGCAGAAAACAACCTCAACCACATCAACATGTATTTGCAGCAACTTGGAAAGACCCCCTTTTTCAAGAAGCAAAAACCTACCCCATACGATGAGGCAGTAAGCCTGATTTGGTATCTCGAAAATGTTTTTTACCCTGCCAGTGGCAGGATTGCTTCCACCATGCAGGCCCAGTTTCCAGATGGGTTTGACAATGAAAATCCCGTGTTGAGGATGGGTTTTTGGCCTGGTGGAGACCGCGACGGCAATCCATTTGTTACCAGTGACATTACACTAAAAGTGGCAGATGCCTTGAGAGGAAGCATCATCAAGTGCTATTACCTTGATGTCAGAAAAATGAGAAGAAGATTGACTTTTGAGGGTGTTGAGCACAAATTGCAAGAGCTGGAAAAAAAGCTGTACAACAACATTTTTATACCCGGTTACAAGGCCGATCTTTCAAAATCCGATGTGCTGGATACCCTTTATGCCATAAGGGAAGTTATTGTTTTCAACCACAACGGACTTTTTTTGAACATGGTGGATGGATTGATCAACCGAGTGCACCTGTTTGGTCTTCACTTTGCCACATTGGACATCCGACAAGACAGTTCGGTTCATGCCCATGTAATGGAAGAAATCTGTAAGCGTGAGGGGCTGGGTGAATATGCATCCATGGACGAAGAGAAAAAAACTGTCTGGCTTTCCTCCCTTTCAATGCCAATTGATCTGGATGAAACAATGACTCCGATTACCAAAGAAACCATTGCGTCTGTCAAAGCCATCAAATTGATACAGGAGCAGAATGGTAAACCCGGATCAGACCGGTACATCATCAGCCAGTGCAACAGTGCTGTTGACATCTTGGAGGTATTTGCTCTTTTTGTTTTTGGTGGATGGAAACGCGAAGCCATTTCTGTTGACATCATTCCCCTGTTCGAGACGATTGGAGATCTCAAAAATGCTGCGGGTGTTATGCAACAGTTGTATGCTTTTCCCATGTACCGCGAACACTTGAAGCGCCGGGGAAACCGCCAAACGGTGATGCTTGGGTTCAGCGACGGCACAAAAGATGGCGGCTACCTGATGGCCAATTACAGCATCTACAAGGCCAAACAAGAACTCACTGCAGTGTCTGCAAAATATTCCATAGATGTTGTATTTTTTGATGGAAGGGGTGGTCCGCCAGCCCGTGGTGGTGGAAAGACACACAAATTCTATGCTTCAATGGGCAGTGATATTTCCAACAAGGAAATTGAACTCACCGTTCAAGGCCAAACCGTAAGTTCCAATTTCGGAACGGTTGATGCCGCACAATTCAACATTGAACAATTGATCAATGCCGGGATTGGAAACGCACTGTTCACCAGTGGAGCAAGCACCTTCAGCCAAAGTGAACAGGTGTTGATTCAGCAGTTGGCGGAAGAAAGTTTCTTGTCTTATTGTGCGTTGAAGAACCATCCTTTTTTCCTTGACTATCTTTCCCACGCGAGTCCGCTGCGTTTCTATTCAGAGACCAACATAGGAAGTCGTCCTGCAAAAAGGGGATCCAACGGCCAACTTTCCTTGCAGGATTTGCGTGCAATTCCTTTTGTTGGCGCATGGAGCCAGATGAAACAAAATGTTACAGGATATTATGGTGTAGGCACTGCATTGAAACGAATGGAAGAAAAAGGGCAGATGAACGCACTCAAGGAACTCTACAAGCGATCCGCCTTCTTCAGGACCTTGATTGACAATTGTGAAATGGCCATGAAAAAATGTTTTTTTCCGTTGACTGCGTTTCTCGCCCATCATCCTAAATACGGAGAACTTTGGAGAAGCATCGAAGGTGAATTTGAGCTGACCCAAAAATATATTCTCATGCTTTCCGGAAAAACAGATTTGATGTCGGACTATCCTGTTGAGCAGGTTTCCATTCAGACAAGGGAAAGGATTGTACTGCCCATTACGACCATACAGCAGTTTGCCATCACCAAGGTGAGGGAAATGGAAGAGCACAATCAACAATCTGAATTGAGAAAACGCTACGAGAAGCTGGTCATGCGCTGTTCCTTTGGCATCATCAATGCAGGAAGAAATTCTGCCTAGGACTTCTCCAGTGCAGCCCTTTTCATTTCCGCTGCCTTTGATTTTCCAAGATAGTCCTCTATCAGGTTGTGTATGAGGTAAATCAATGGCGTACAGAGTATTGCCACGATGAACTTATAAACATATCCGGTAAGGCCAATGGCGGTGACACGTGGAAATGAGAATCCCAGGGAAAAGTACAGGTAGATGTAGGCCACGCAGAAAGTGTCTATCAATTGGGATATCAAAGTGGACAGTGTTGCCCTCATCCAAATGCCCTTTTCTCCAGTGATGGTTTTAATCTTTTTGAAAACGGAGGCATCCGCCATTTGTCCTACAAGAAAGGCGGTGAGTGATGCAAAAATGATGCTCATTCCTTGGCCGAGTACCTGGGCATATCCTGCCTGCATGTTTGGAACGCCCTTGTCTTTTTGCGATCCTATCCAGTAATTGTCTGGCGCAAGATGAATGGCACCATAAAATACCAAGAATGCAAATCCGATGATCACTGCTGTTAACATCGATAAAAACCTGACGCCACGAAAGCCATAGTATTCATTGATGGTATCAGTCATGATGAAGACGATGGGCCAGGTCAGTGTGCCAGCAGAAAGGGTAAAACCCAAGCCACTTTCTCCCAGGAGTGTAAGGTTGGCTGGTGCCATTCCCAAGGTTTTTTCCAATGAAAAAAGCTTGACACCAACGACCTCAGCAATCAATGCATTCGCAATAAAAAAACCACCGAGAATGAGGAACAACCGGGTGGGCTTGTCTTTTATCATGGAGTGAATCATGGCATGCTGGTTTGTTACGAAGGTTATAAAAAAACGAAAAAATAAAAAATCACAATTTTGTTGTTGCCCATCCAAACCTTGGTTTTGGCCCTTTTGCTAAAGATATCATTTTGTTTTTGCCACTCATTCCTCAAGATGTCCCTCATGAACCTTTCTTTCGAATCGCTCAAACAACCAGGATATTGCCACCACCAATACTGTTATCGCGATGGGTGTCAAATAGAGGTTGCTGCCAATGAGAATGCTGATTCCACTGTTGGCCCATATGAAGGCTGCGGTGGTTACTCCAGTCACTTTCTGTTCTGATTTAACGATGGCTCCTGCACCCAGAAACCCAATTCCAGTGGCTATTTGGCCGATAATTCTTGTAGGGTCTACCGATGGAAATATTTCTGCCAGGTGAAATCCAATGGACGCATAAATTGTGCATCCCACACTGATCAGGATATTGGTTCGTATGCCTGCAGGCCGATGCCTGATTTCTCTTCCATATCCAACAACAAATCCACAAAATGTAGCCGTCAATACCTGTGGTAAAAGTTTTTCAAACAAAAAGGCATATTCGTTGCCCAGTATTGGCATGATGGTGGATTGAAAGGGTCAAAGTTTGTTGCGATTTGAAGTTAGTAAAATAGTTGCTTCTATTGGAATACCGAATTCTCTTTACCTTCGTAAAAATCTTTTGTATGAATATTTTTGTTGCTGGACTTCCTTATGATCTCGACGATGCCGAATTGATGGAGATTTTTGAAAAGTTCGGAGAGGTCAAGTCTGCCAAGGTTGCAATGGACAGGGAAACTGGAAAGAGCCGTGGGTTTGCTTTTGTGGATATGCCAGTCAAGGAAGAGGCAATGGACGCCATTGAAAACCTCAATGATATTTCCCTTGGGAAAAAACCGCTTGTTGTAAAGGCTGCTGAAGAAAGGCCTTCAGGCGGATCAAGTCGCAGGCCGAGCGGTGGTTATGATAGGGGTGGATCGGGTGGAGCCGGTTATGACCGTGGCCCCAAAAGGTACTAGTCAACTTTTTCATGGTCTGCAAGTTTGAATTATATTGCAGCATGAATACTTTTCAAAAATCATTGGCAATGGCTTGTTTGGCTGTTGCCTCTTTTTTTTCTGCCCATGCCCAAGCGGTACAGATCATTCCCTATCCTGAAAAGGTGGAGAAAGGAACTGGTGTTTTCGTGGTAAGACCTCAAACCGTTTTGGTGATCCCAGACAATTCTCCAGAGTTGCTTTCGGCACTGTCACCGCTGAATGAAAAGTTTTCCAAAGCGGCCGGTTTTCAGATGAAGTCTTCAAGCCTGGCACCCAAGAGCAATTGCATATCTTTTGCATTGGATAAAACACTTTCGAAGCCTGGAGCCTATTCAATAAATGTGCTTTCAGACAAGGTTTTCGTCAAAGCCAATGATCCTTCAGGTTTTTTTTATGCGGTGCAATCCTTGTTGCAGCTTCTTCCACCTGCTATTGAAAGCAATGCTTTTGTACCCCGCCAAGTGTGGGCAATGCCGGTTGTTTCTATCCAGGATGCTCCTGCATTCGAATACAGGGGCCTGATGATTGATGTCGCCAGGCATTTTCAGCCTGTCTCTTTTCTCAAGAAATTGGTGGACCTGATGGCCATGCAAAAAATGAGTCGGCTGCACCTGCACCTGGTGGATGACCAGGGTTGGAGAATCGAAATCAAAAAATATCCAAAATTGACTGAGGTGGGCGGAAAGCGGAATGGGACCCTGGTGGACAAATATCCCGGAAAAGGAAATGACAACATGCCTTATGGCGGCTTTTATACCCAGGCAGAAATCAGGGAATTGGTGTCGTACGCATCAAATAAATTCATCACCATCATACCCGAAATAGAACTGCCCGGTCACAGCAGTGCAGCCATTGCTGCATATCCTGCATTGAGTTGTTTTCCGGATGAAGCCACTGTGGTAAGCGACAACATGGTCGCTGTAAAAACAAAGGCGCAGGTAAAAACAGGCGGTACGAAAGTTGTACAGGAAACATGGGGTGTGTTTACAGATGTTCTCAGCCCAACTGAATACACTTTTCAATTCATGAATGATGTGTTGGATGAGGTGATGCAGCTGTTTCCCTCGAAATATATTCACATTGGTGGAGACGAATGTCCAAAAGATGCATGGAAACGTTCTGCATTCTGTCAAGACATGATCAAGAAATATAACCTGAAAGATGAACATGGATTACAGAGCTATTTTATTCAGCGCATTGAAAAGCACATCAACAGCAAGGGTCGAAGCATCATTGGTTGGGATGAGATTCTAGAGGGAGGTTTGGCTCCCAATGCAGCAGTGATGAGTTGGCGTGGAACCCAGGGTGGTATTGAATCTGCCAAGCAGGGACATGATGTGGTCATGACACCCGATAGTCATTGTTATCTTAACTTTTATCAATCCGAAGACCAGACAGATTCTATCGCATGGGGTGGTTTTCTACCGTTGAAAAGGGTATACGGATACGAGCCAGTTCCTGCTGAATTGAATGCCGAACAAGCGAAATACATCAAAGGGGTTCAAGGAAATCTTTGGACAGAATACATCAAGTCATCAGCCCTGGCAGAATACATGCTGTTTCCAAGGGCTGTAGCCCTGGCAGAAATTGGATGGACAAGGAACAAGCCCGGATTTGATCATTTTACGGCACGACTGATACCTTTTTTGAAGCGTTTCGAAAAACATGGCGTCAACTACTCCAAACACTTGTATGATATCGGTTTGAACAGCAAGTATGATACCATAAACAATACAATCAAAGTCAGCGTTGAGGGTGTTCCGGACAAAAAAAACCTTTATTATACCATAGCAGCCCCCAACAAAGCGGTTGTCAAAAAGCAATACGATCAACCCATCACAATTGCGACTGCGGCAAAGCTTGAAATTGCAGCCCTTGTTGCAAATGAAGTAGTTGACAAGCGAACTGCATTTTTCAACATCAACAAAGCCACAGGCAGAAAATTCAACCTTACATACGACCCGGCCCCACAATATGGAAAGGGTGGTCCTTCAGCATTGGTCAATGGAATTATGGGCAGCGTAACCAGGTTCAATGACGATGAGTGGTTGGGTTGGAATGGAAAGGATTTTGAAGGCATACTGGACCTTGGAAGAAAAGAACTTGTCAGCACAGTAAACCTGCGTTTTTACAAAGCTCCCTCGAGCTGGATTTATATGCCAGCATCCATAAAGATCTTGGCATCTGCAGATGGTGTTCAATTTGAGGAGATTGCTTCCAAAATCAATCCGGATGATGGACGAATGGGTGTTCAGTTCCATTCCTTTTCCTTCAGCCCAATGAAACTTCAATACATAAAAATAATTGCTGTCAACAACGGCATCATCAAGCCCGGTTTTCCCGGCCAGGGATATCCAGCCTGGTTGTTTGCAGATGAGGTGGTTGTTGAATAGGCTTTTTGTTTATATTTGCACTCCTCGGGGAATTAGCTCAGTTGGTAGAGCGCTTGCATGGCATGCAAGAGGTCACCGGTTCGAATCCGGTATTCTCCACCATTGTTCTTACTAGAGGTTTCTAAGTTTGCATGAAAATTCATTTTGTTATACTTTTTCATCCCTTTAATGAAAAAATGTTAATCAAATATTGAAAAAACCTCATTTCTGATCGACTTTCACAACCAGCGGTACAAGAGAAACATCCTTTAATTCCTAAACTTAGAAAACCAATCCATTTCATTCATTTCTTTACAAGATAAATGTCTATTTGTCTTCAAACATTAGAAATTCTTGTAAAAATCTAGACAGTCGAACATTTAACGTTGTTATTTGTTCAATACGTTTCAACCAGGTCAGGGTAAGAGTAACCAAACTTATATTTTATGAAAAGACTCCTATTTTTTATTTTAATCATTGTTGCCTCAATCAATTCTTTTGCACAAAACAAAAAGATTTCAGGAAAAGTGGTAGATCAGAAAGGTGGGTTGCCCCTTTTAGGTGTATCGGTAATGGTAAAGGGAACAAAAATTGGAACGGCCACTGCATCAGATGGCTCATTCCAATTGACAATACCACCATCTTCAAAATCAATTGTTCTATCCTTTCTAAATTATGAAGATCTTGAGCTTAACATCGGAGAGAAAAAGTACTTTGACGCAAAGTTGACGTCTACCGAGGCTTCTCTTCAAGAGGTTGTGGTAGTTGG
>JAURJU010000001.1 GCA_030832085.1 Chitinophagales bacterium
AGCACATTAATAAAGAAAGCAGGGAAATCTCATAAATGAGCAACGCATGAGTGTTACAAAGTACGAATCACAGTTAAGGGAACCATTGGTAAATGGCAACAAGACCTATGGTCAGGTCACTCACGACATCGTGCACACGATCGAAGCCAAACCCACACGTTTGTGGTACATTGGTTTCTACATTTCGGTCGCATTGTTGATGTTTGGGGCATACTCCGTTTACCGCGAGGTGGTATACGGTATCGGACAGTGGAACGTCAACCGTACCATTGGATGGGGTTGGGACATCACCAACTTCGTTTGGTGGGTGGGTATCGGTCATGCCGGTACATTGATTTCCGCTATCCTTCTCCTTTTCCGCCAGGGTTGGAGAACTGGTGTGAACCGTGCGGCAGAAGCCATGACCATTTTCGCAGTAATGTGTGCCGGTCAATTCCCGATCTTTCACATGGGTCGGGTCTGGATGGCGTTCTTCACATTGCCTTATCCCAACACAAGGGGTCCGCTTTGGCCCAACTTCAACTCACCATTGTTGTGGGACGTGTTTGCGATCTCAACCTATTTCACGGTTTCCCTTTTGTTCTGGTATTCAGGGTTGTTGCCTGATTTTGCAACAATAAGGGATCGTGCCAAAACAAAATTGCGCAAGCGCTTGTACGGCCTGGCTTCTTTCGGCTGGAGTGGGAGTACAAAACATTGGCAGCGCCATGAGAGCCTTTCTCTTGTTCTTGCCGGTTTGTCTACGCCACTTGTATTGTCCGTACATACCATCGTATCCTTTGACTTCGCCACTTCGGTTGTTCCGGGATGGCATACCACCATCTTCCCTCCATATTTCGTTGCTGGTGCGATCTTCTCTGGTTTTGCCATGGTGCAAACCCTGATGTTGATCCTCAGGAAAGTAATGGGATTACAGGATTATATCACCCTCGGACATATTGAGGCGATGAACAAGGTGATTGTATTGACCGGTTCCATCGTAGGTTGTGCCTATCTTACTGAGCTGTTCATGGCATGGTACTCACAGGTGCCTTTTGAGCAGGACATCTTCTTCAAATACAGGATTGCCGGTCCTTACGGATGGAGTTACTGGTTGATGATGACCTGTAATGTAATCTCTCCACAGTTGTTCTGGTCAAGGAAACTCAGAAGGAATGTTTTGTTCACCTTCATCATGAGCATCATTGTAAACATTGGTATGTGGTTTGAGCGTTTCGTGATCATCGTATCATCCTTGTACCGCGACTATCTTCCTTCTTCCTGGTCCATTTATTACAGACCCACCATTTGGGAGATCGGATTCTATGTTGGAACCTTCGGTCTTTTCTTCACTTGCTTCTTCCTTTTTGCCAAATACTTCCCCGTCATTGCGATTGCAGAGATCAAGTATGTGTTGAAGACCAATGGAGAAAGCTTTAAGCAGGAGATGTCTGAACTGGAGAGCAAAAATGTGGATGAGTTCGTTCACGAAATGCACCACGACGACCATGAGGAAGGCACAGTAAAAGTTGCACACCACTGATCAATCAAAAAGTAAAAAGTATAAAATGGCTTTGAAAAAATTTGTTGTAGGCTGTTTTGAGGACGAAAAAGTTCTTTTTCCTGCCGTTGAAAAGGTGAGGAAAGCAGGCTATAAATTCCATGACATTTACACTCCTTTTCCTGTCCATGGTTTGGACAAGGCGATGGGACTCAGGGATACCAGCATCCACACTGCGGGATTCCTGTTTGGCATGATTGGTACCACCACTGCGGTAACCTTCATGACATGGGTTTTCACCAAGGATTGGCCGGTGAACATTGGCGGTAAACCCAATTTCGCGCTTCCAGCCTGGATTCCGATCACCTTCGAGTTGACTGTACTCTGTGCGGCAGTAGGCATGGTGCTTACATTCTGCTATATCTGTCAGCTGGCTCCATTCCTCAAAAGGCATCATTTTCATCCCCGTGCTACGGATGATTTGTTTGTCATGGTCATCGAATGCAGCGAGAAGGCCAATGAAGAAGAGCTCAAGTCTTTTCTTGCAGGTGTTGGTGCTCAGGAAGTGAACACACAAGTCGCGGAAGAAGGATGGTGGATTGGAAAGTATGATGAAGAGCAGGAGTTGTACAAGGAACCAAACATTGCTTAATTATTCAAGGAGAGGGAAAGCGGAGATCATAAAACAACCAAAGAGATGAAAAGATCAACTATTGTTTTCTGTGGACTGGCGGCATTGCTGATGGCTGCAATAGGATGCAGTGATGTTAAAAGAACCCCAGGAAAGGTGTACATGCCCGATATGTCTTACAGCCGTGCATATGAAACCTATTCAACAAATCCTGTATTTGCTGATGGTCGCACCAGCCAGGGTCCTGTTGCCGGAACAGTGAAACGCGGGGATGAATATCCTGTTCACATTGAAATGGACAACATTGGAGACACTGCCAATTATTTCGCATCCCGTGCACTGCCAAACCCCTTTGATTCATTGGATGAGGCACAGATGAAGGAAACCGAGCGGCTTTACCTGATCAATTGTGGCATTTGCCATGGAGCCAAGCTCGACGGAAATGGTCCACTTTGGAAAGATGGCGATGGTCCTTTCCCTGCAAAGCCGGCTGCTCTGGTGGGCGATGCAAAATATGAAACCATGCCTGCCGGACAGATGTTTTATTCCATTACCTATGGAAAGAACCTCATGGGAGGCTATGCTTCACAGCTTACTGCCAAACAACGCTGGCAGGTGATAACCTATATCAAGTCAAAAAAAGGAAAATAATAACCAACGCATTAAATAATCAGGGATGATCAAACAACAATTTGAGATTTCAGCAGGGTACAAGAAGTGGACGAACATTCTGCTCGGAGTGGGTGGATTGGCTTTTGTGCTGGGAGTCATTTTCCTCGGAATGAGCAAGGACGAAGTGGAGCAAACAAGGTTTTGGGCATCGCTGTTGCAAAA
This sequence comes from Chitinophagales bacterium, assembly GCA_030832085.1. Classification (GTDB taxonomy): domain Bacteria; phylum Bacteroidota; class Bacteroidia; order Chitinophagales; family Chitinophagaceae; genus Pollutibacter. Next base: position 2,946 of record JAURJU010000001.1, read on the forward strand.
CAGTGTATTCTTCTTGCTCATTGTAAATGCCAGTATGTTTTTCATTTGCGCAACTACACTTGCGCATGGTGGATGGCAAATGGCATTTCGTCGTGTTCCTGAAGCAATTTCCAGTTTGGTACCAGTATTTGGTCTCCTGGCCATGTTGGTATTTGTTGGAATTGTTTTTGGCCACAGGCACGATATCTACCATTGGCTGGACAAGGAACATGTTGAGCATGATCCAATCCTGAAAGGCAAGAGTGGATTTTTGAATCCCGCTTTCTTTATGATATGGTCTATTGTTGCCATTGGAGGTTGGGCTTTTGTTGGTGCTAAAATGAGAAAGCTTTCTTCAGAGGCGGATCAGTCCATGGATGGAGAGCAAGGCGCAAAATACATTGTAAAAAACACGGCATGGGGAGCCGCCTTCCTCGTAATCTTTGGCCTTACGGTAGGTTCAACCATTCCATGGCTTTGGCTCATGAGCATTGACCCACACTGGTACTCTACCATGTACAGCTGGTACACATTCATCAGCTCATTTGTAGCAGGAATGTCGCTGGTTGTCTTGTTTGTGGTTTACCTGAAGAACCATGACTACCTGGAATATGTGACTGAAGAGCACTTGCATGACCTCGGTAAGTTCATGTTTGCTTTCTCCGTGTTCTGGACCTACCTCTGGTACTCACAGTTCATGTTGATCTGGTATGCCAACATTCCAGAGGAGACCGTGTATTTCAAGCCAAGAATGCAGGGCGCATACCGTGGGATTTTCTTCCTCAACCTTATTGTCAATTTCGCAGTTCCCTTCCTGCTCCTGATGAGAAGGGGCTCAAAGCGCAATTATACAACATTGACCTTCCTTGCAGTACTGATCATCCTGGGTCATTGGGTTGATTTCTATCAAATGGTGATGCCGGGAACCCTGCATGAACATTATAGTCTTGGATGGTTCGAATTTGGTATATTGGTTCTCTACGCTGGATTGATCATGCACTTTGTTGGAAAAGGATTGTCAAAGAAGCCGCTTGTAGCATTGCACCATCCGTTCATCAAGGAGAGTACAATCCACCATACATAGGGCTTTCATTGAATGATACAAACAAATTCATTAACAAATCATAAGTAAAGATCATGTCGGGTTATTTTATATTCATCATTCTGGTACTCGCTTTCGTACTTATTTTTCAGATCTCGAAGGCGAGCGAATATGTGTCCGTGTTGAAGGGAGAAGAAAAATCTTTCAAGCAATCCAACCGCATCAATGCCTTCATGTTCATCCTGTTTATGGTATTGGGACTTTTTGGAGCATGGTGGTGCAATGAGTTGCTGTATGACAGAACCTTGTTGGCACAGCCTGCAGCTTCTGACCATGGTGAGAAGATTGATTTCATGCTTTGGCTGACCATTATCGTAACCGGAGTTGTATTCCTGATGACCCAGATTTTGTTGTTCTGGTTCGCTTTCAAATACCAGCATTCTGAAAAGCGCACAGTCTATTTCTTCCCACACAACAATAAATTGGAGTTGTTATGGACAGTTGTCCCTGCAATTTTTCTTACCATATTGGTTGGGTTTGGACTTTTTTATTGGTTCAAAATCACTGGTGATGCACCAAAAGATGCACAAATTGTCGAAATAACAGGAAAACAGTTCAACTGGATGATGCGGTATCCCGGCAAAGACAATGTTTTGGGAAGGAAAAACTACCGCCTCACTGATGCATCGAATGGGAATGCCCTCGGTGTTGATTGGGAAGATGGTGCAAGCCATGATGACATCGAAGCCAGTGAAATGCACCTTGTTGTGGGCAAGCCCGTACAACTTGTCATCAATGCACAGGATGTTATCCATGACGTAGGCCTGGTACACTTCAGGCTAAAGATGGATGCGGTTCCAGGTATACCCACCACTTTGTGGTTTACACCAAAGTACACCACGGCACAAATGAAAGAGATAACCGGCAACAAGGAATTTGTGTATGAAATTTCTTGTGACCAAATGTGTGGAAGTGGTCACTACTCCATGCGCGGTGTGATTGTTGTTGAAACACAAGAAGAGTATGATGCGTGGATGGCCTCCAAAAAGCCACAATACGTTACAGTGCAGGAAGCTGCTGCACCAGCAGCGCCGAAAGCGGACAGCACTGCTGCTGTTGCAACTGCCACAATGTCTAAACCCTTGGCCCAACTGAAATAAAGTATCACAGAAAAAAAGATTAAAAATGAGCAGCGAAACAATTTCACACGGACATGCAGCGGAAGCTTCAGTACACTCGCACGATTCTCATGAGGCACATGGTCATGATCACCATCATGAGGAATCTTTTCTGACCAAGTACATTTTCAGTACCGATCACAAGATGATCGGAAAGCAATTCCTGATCACGGGTATCATTTGGGCGATTATTGGCGGTCTGTTTTCTGTACTTTTCCGCCTGCAATTGGGTTATCCTGATGCCTCTTTTCCAATCCTGGAAGACCTGTTTGGAAAGTGGGCTGCTGGTGGTAGGATCTCCAATGAATTTTATTACGCACTGGTTACCATGCATGGAACCATCCTGGTATTCTTTGTATTGACCGCTGGCCTTAGCGGTACTTTTGCCAATATACTTATCCCGCTTCAAATTGGAGCAAGGGATATGGCATCCGGTTTCATGAACATGCTCAGCTACTGGTTTTTCTTTTTGGCCAGTGTCGTGATGTTTGCATCACTGTTCATCCAAACGGGCCCTGCTTCGGGTGGTTGGACCATCTACCCCCCGCTCAGTGCATTGGGACAGGCCAGTGAAGGTTCCAAACTTGGAATGGACTTTTGGTTGATTTCGATGGCATTGTTCATTGTATCATCACTCCTGGGAGGGTTGAATTATATTTCAACGATCCTCAACCTTCGTACCAAGGGTATGAGCATGACAAGGATGCCACTTACCATGTGGGCCATCTTCTTTACTGCTGTACTTGGAGTTCTCTCCTTCCCTGTTTTGCTGTCCGGCGCAGTGCTGCTCTTGTTCGACCGCAACCTCGGAACAAGCTTCTACCTTTCGGAAATTGTGGTAAAGGGTGAAATACTTCCCAATGAAGGAGGCTCTGCCATCCTCTTCCAACACCTGTTCTGGTTTTTGGGCCATCCGGAAGTATACATCATCCTTCTTCCAGCGATGGGAATGGTATCAGAAATTCTTTCAGTAAATTCAAGGAAACCCATTTTCGGATACCTCGCCATGGTTGGATCTCTGTTCGCCATCTGTATCCTTGCCTTCCTGGTATGGGCTCACCATATGTTCGTTACCGGATTGAATCCATTCCTGGGTGCTTTCTTTGTCTTGCTGACACTTTTGATCGCTGTTCCTTCTGCCATCAAAGTCTTCAACTGGCTGACAACACTCTGGAAAGGAAACATCAGGTTCACCCCCGGCATGTTGTTCTCTATCGGTTTTGTCAGCTTGTTCATTTCCGGCGGATTGACCGGTATATTCCTGGGGAACTCAACATTGGACATTCACCTGCACGATACCTATTTTGTGGTTGCACACTTCCACATTGTAATGGGCGTTGCATCATTCTTCGGAATGTTTGCGGGGGTCTACCACTGGTTTCCTAAAATGTACGGACGTTACCTGAACAATACCATGGCCTATATCCATTTTTGGGTAACCCTGGTGGGTTCTTATCTCATTTTCTGGCCGATGCACTATTCTGGCTTGGCTGGTATGCCCCGTCGTTATACCGATTGGAGCAACTGGCAGTCTTTCAACCAGTTTCAGGACATGAACCGCTTCATCAGCACTGTAGCCATGGTTGTATTTGCCGTCCAAATTCTTTTCGTGTTCAACTTCTTTTATTCAATATTCAAGGGAAGACAAGTTAAATCGGAGAATCCATGGGGAGCAAACACATTGGAATGGACCACCCCCATCAATCCGGGCCATGGCAACTGGCCTAGCGATATTCCGGAAGTTCACAGGTGGGCATACGATTATGGCAAGGATGGCAGGGAGTTCATCCCCCAAACCGAACCCATAGGTGCAGATGAATCTAAGCATTGATAAAAGGCCGTTCTGAAACGGGCGGTACAAAATAAATGATGCAAATGGAAGACTTGAAGGGAAAGGAGGCATCACCAGTAGCATCAAAGCTGAAGGATTATCAGCAACTCATGAAATTCACACTGAGTTTCACGGTTGTTTTTTCTTCGGTGGTATGTTACCTGTTGGTTCCAGGAGTTGAGTTTGACATCATATCAGTTCTTTTACTTTTTGCAGGCGGCATGCTCGTAACCGGGGCAGCCAATGCCATCAACCAGATCGCTGAAAAAGATACCGACGCGATGATGAAGCGAACAGCCTCAAGGCCACTTGCTTCAGGCAGAATGACCGTAGATGAGGCAGCTACATTTTCAGTAGTTGCTGCAGTTTTTGGAATTTTTATCATCGGACTTTGGTTCAACTGGACCGCAGCGGGCATTTCAGCACTGAGTCTTTTTCTTTATGGGTTTATTTATACCCCGTTGAAAAAGGTACACTCCATTTCTGTATTGGTTGGTGCAATTCCTGGCGCACTTCCTTGTTTGATTGGTTGGGCAGCCGGTGATGCAGATTTGGGCATTGGTGGTTGGATTCTTTTCTCGCTGCAGTTCTTTTGGCAATTCCCCCATTTTTGGGCGATTGCCTGGGTTGCGCACGAGGATTATTCCAAGGCAGGTTTCCGTTTGTTGCCTTCCAGGGGAGGCCCCACAAAATACGCAGCGGTGCAATCAATACTGTATTCAGTTTTGCTCTTGCCCATTGGCATTTTGCCATTTGTGTTCGGGATGTCTGGAATGGTGAGCATGATCATTGTTACAGTGTCAAACATGGTCATGTTATGGCAATGTGTGAGGCTGTTTCGTGAAATGGACGTGAAAGCCGCCCGAAGGGTGATGTTCACGTCCTATATTTATCTTCCTGTGGTTTTGTTGGCGCTTTTGGCCGACAAGAAACCAATGGAAGGGCCACCCCAACTGGGAATCGAAAAGGTGATGATGATGGATGCGTTCAGTTTTAATGACCCTAGACCTTGTTAAAGCCATGATTGAAGCAATGAGTGAACAAAAAAGAAAAATACACCCCCACAAATTCACTTTGTGGGTTGCAATAGGAAGCATCTTGATGATGTTCGCAGGTTTGACTTCTGCTTATATCGTCAAAAGAAGCCAGGCCAGTTGGTTGATGATTGAAATACCGGTAATGTTTTGGTACTCAACGGCAACCATTTTGGCCAGCAGTGTTACAGTGCAACTTGCATTGAAAGCGCTGAAAAAGAGGGAGATGATCAACTACAAGCGTTTGCTCGTGGTTACAGCGGTGTTGGGAGTTCTTTTTATTGTACTGCAAGTGGCAGGATTCAGGCAGTTTGCTGCACAGGATATTCGTCTCGTAGGAGCCGGTTCCAATGCTTCATACTCCTTTTTGCTGGCCATTTCCGGTCTTCATGGGATTCACGTTCTTGGTGGCGTGGTCGCACTGGCAGTGATTGCCATCAGGGCATTGAACAGCTCCACCAGGAGTTACAGCAGTGTTCCTTTGGAAATTGCAGCAACGTATTGGCATTTTGTAGATGCTTTATGGATCTACTTATTTATATTTTTCACCTGGATGAAATAAATCCAGTTGATTTGAACCTTTAAACAAGCAATAGCATGGCAACAGCCCAAGCACACACGGACACCAAATGGTGGAGTGGTGGCAAAAGCCCCTTCAACGTTGAGTACGGAAAACTGATGATGTGGTATTTCCTGATGAGTGACGCATTCACCTTCGGAGCCTTCCTCATCTCTTA
>JAURJU010000036.1 GCA_030832085.1 Chitinophagales bacterium
AACTAAAACATTAAAACTGGCACAGATGTTCAATTTGATCCTGTTTGGACCTCCCGGTAGCGGAAAAGGCACACAATCTGAAAAGCTTATCGCAAAATATGGCTTCAAGCATTTGTCAACCGGGGATATTCTCCGGTCCGAAATTGCCAACCAGACCCAACTGGGCCTGGAAGCAAAATCATTCATGGATGCCGGTAAGCTTGTACCGGATGCGGTAGTCATTGGCATGGTGGGTGCTGCCATAACAGCGAACCCGGGTGTTTATGGGTTCTTGTTTGATGGATTTCCACGCACCAAACCACAGGCTGAAGCATTGGATGCCTTGCTTACTGGCCACGGAACTGCCATCAATGTTGTATTGGCTTTGGAAGTTCCCGAGGAGGAATTGATTGCGCGAATGATTGGCCGCTCCAAAACTTCTGGCAGAACAGATGATGCAGATCCCGAAGTCCAGAAAAAAAGATTGAACGTATATAAAAATGAAACCCTGGCAGTTGCAGACCACTACAGTCAGTTTGACAAAGTGGTTGGCCTGAACGGCCTGGGTTCCATTGATGATATCTTCAATGCCCTCTGCGCTGAGATTGATGCAAGGGCCTAAAGAAGTTTAAAGGTTGTCAAATTCATAGATGGGATCAATCGGGGTGCCTGCGGGCATTTCATAAATGGGATTGATCAATCCATTGTCCAGCCCGTATACCCATCCGTGCAAGTGCGGTGCATTGTTTTCTTTCCATGCTTTTTGAATGATGGAGGTTTTGGCAAGATTCATGACCTGTTCTTGTACATTGAGTTCAACCAGCTTATTTGTTTTTTTATTTTCATCATCAATGGCATCCACTTCATCTTTGTGTATGCGGTATACATCTTTGATGTTTCTTAACCATTTATTGATGATCCCCAAGGATGTTTGTGTCATGGCAGCTTTCACACCCCCACAACCATAGTGTCCACATACTATGATGTGTTTTATCTTCAATACTTCAACAGCATATTGAAGTACTGACAACATATTCAGATCTGTATGAACAACCATGTTGGCAATATTGCGGTGCACAAATATTTCACCGGGTTGTGTTCCGGTAATTTCATTTGCCGGAACCCTGCTGTCGCTGCATCCTATCCACAAATATTCGGGTGTCTGGATATTTTTCAAACGTTCAAAAAATGCAGGATCATCTGAGATCCGATCAGCAGCCCATGCTTTATTTTCGAGTAATAATTTTTCGTATGGTTTCATGATGGTATGTTATTTATTTATAGAAGTTGATGCATTTTTTTGTTGTTTTTCTTTATTTCCACTTCAATGTTTTTCAGTCCTGCATGTTGCTTGAATTCGTTGATCACGTCAATGACATCATTGTCAATGAAGTCAGCCTGGGTAGCATCGATGAGTACATAAGCGTTCTCAGGCAAATGCTCCAACTTCATTTTGAGGCTTGGTTTATTCAGGAATGAAACATCTTTTTTTAGCCTGAACAGGTAGTTGTTGTTATCAATGACAACACTGATGTTTGACCTGAAATTGCTGTAAACCATCGAAAGGAGAGAGACAATGATGCCCAAAAGGATGCCAACAAGCAGGTCTGAGAAAAGAATCGCTATGATGGTTGCAACGAAAGGGATGAATTGATTCCAGCCTTTTCCAAAAAATTCTTTGAAAAGGGAAATCTTTGCCAGCTTATACCCTGTATAAATCAAAATTGCAGCAAGTGCTGACAATGGAATCAGGTTCAAGGTTTGTGGTATAAACAGAATGGCAACCAACAAAAGCACACCATGAAGGACAGCAGACGTTTTTGATGTTGCTCCGGCATTGATGTTTGCAGAACTTCTCACAATGACTGAGGTCAATGGTAGCCCACCCAGCAATCCTGAAATCATGTTTCCTACCCCTTGTGCTTTGAGTTCTGTATTGGTCGGAGAGACCCTCTTGAATGGATCCATCTTGTCAATGGCTTCCAGGCTGAGTAATGTTTCAAGACTGGCTACAATGGCTATGGTTAAAGCAGTTTTCCATACCAATGGATTGGTGATCTGCTTGATATCAGGGAAACTGAAAAAGTTGAGAAATTCATCCGTATTCCTGGCAATGGGTAGGTTGACCATATGCTCTGGGCTGATTACCAGTGTGCTGTGTAGCGTATTGAAAAAAAGATTCAAAAGAATGCCGACGATTACAGCTACAAGGGCTCCCGGAACCTGCTTTAATACCTTGTTTGATTTGAAGCTCTTGCTATCAAACAAAACGAGGATCAGTAAAGATAAAACACCAATGATCATCGGTCCCCAGCTCTCAAAATTGATTGAATTGAGCAATTCTGAAAATGTATTCTGATTGTCCGGTTGTATAAAGGTTTCATCACCTTCAAAATCTGCGTCATAGCCGATGAGATGTGGAATCTGCTTTAAAATGAGGATAATGCCTATCGCCGCAAGCATTCCTTTGATCACTGAATTGGGAACAAAATCGCCCAGAATTCCAGCTTTTAAATAGCCCAATATCAATTGTAAAAAGCCGGCCAAAACAACAGCAAGCAGAAAGGTTTCAAAACTTGGCAATTGTAAAATGGCTGAGGCCACAATTGAAATCAGACCAGCGGCCGGTCCACTCACACTCAGAGATGACCCGCTCAATAAACCGATGACAATGCCCCCAACAATGCCAGCAATGATGCCTGAGAAAAGGGGTGCTTTTGAGCCCAGGGCAATGCCCAGGCAAAGGGGGAGGGCGACTAAAAAAACAACGATAGCGGCAGGAAAATCTGCCTGTAAATTCTTCTTATATTTTTTCATTGCAATATTTTCTGTTCTCTCAAAAAATGAATCGAAGTTCAAGAACAGAAAAGAGGGGGAGGGGTAGGGATATCATCTGCCAGACGAGATGCATAATCCTGGGTGTGTGTGTTATTGGTACCCAATGTTATGGACGCAATAGCAAAACTGGGCTGAATGCCGTGATAAAACAAGTCAGATTTTTTAATCTCTTCGCTACCTTCCGGGCTTTTCCCGTCTGTGTCTGATGAGGAATTGCAAATCTCCTCCACCATTTGATTTCCATAAATAAGTGAACTCACTTCCTTTAGCGGGAGCAATTGAATCGCGATAATCGTCAACAGCAGGTATGCAAATATATGCCTCATCACAAGTAGTAAAACTACAAGATGACGGCCAAACAAAGCGAGATTTCCCCCGTTATTTATAAAAAATAATAATACTAATAGCTAAATATCTTTATATGTTGAGGCCCCCACAGGCACTGAGCACTTGTCCTGTGATGTAACTGCTCATGTCTGATGCAAGAAACAGGGTGGTATTGCCAATTTCTTCTGCCGAACCAAATCTTCCCAGAGGAATCTTAGCAAGAAATGCATTTGCAGCGTCGCCTTCCTGCAGGTAATGTGTCATGTCGGTTTCCACGAATCCGGGTGCAATGGCATTCACACGAACGTTTCTGCTGCCCAGTTCATGTGCCATGGATTTGGTAAAACCAATGATACCGGCCTTGCTGGCTGCATAGCTTGACTGGCCTGCGTTTCCGCGGACACCTATGATGGAGCTCATGTTGATGATAGACCCTTTCCTTGCCTTCATCATCGGCCTGATGACCTGTTTGGTCATGTTGAAAACACTCTTCAGGTTGATTTCCATCACTTCGTCCCATTGCTCAGGAGTCATCCTGAGGAGGAGATTGTCTTTGGAAATTCCTGCATTGTTCACACAAATATCGACCGTCCCAAATTCCTTGACGACATCATTCACGAATGCCTCTGATTCTGCGAAATTGCCCGCATTGCTTCTCCAGGCTTTTGCTTTGACGCCCAGTCCTTCGAGCTTGGTCACCAAGGCTGCTGCTTTATCAGCACTGCCCTCGCTTACATAGGTGAACGCTATGTGTGCACCATGTTCAGCAAGTTTTATGGCGATTGCTTCACCAATTCCACGTGCTGCACCTGTAACGATGGCTATTTTATTTTCGAGAAGTTTCATGTTGTTGTTTGAGATGGCAAAATTATTGAAAAACTGCAAGAATTCTGAAGCATTGATAATTCTTCAATCCCCTCGTCCCTGTCCCCTGTCCCTTGTCCCTTTCCCCTCATCCCTCGTCCCCTGTCCCTCGTCCCTCGTCCCTTTCCCCTCATCCCTCATCCCCAACAACTCCTCAATGATGCTCCTGTCATTGCTGAGTCGTGGAACTTTATGCTGTCCGCCAAGCTTGTTTTTTTGTTTCAGCCATTTGTTGAAATGCCCGTGAGGAAGGGATTTGACAAGGGGAGGCCTGAGTGCAATGTTCTTGTATCTTTTGGCTTCGTAGTCGCTGTTTAGTTTTTTGAGTTCTTCGTCGAGCACTGTTGTAAACCGGTTGAGGTCTTCCGGCGCTTTTTCAAATTCAATCAGCCACTCATGAGCCCCATTTCCGTCTTCGCTGAAATAGACTGGGCCTGCCGTATAGTCCGTGATGACGGAATTCGTCAAATGACAGGCTACTGCAATGGCCCTCTCCGCATTGTCGATGATCAGTTCCTCTCCAAATGCATTGATGAAAAGTTTCAGGCGTCCGCTGACTTTGATCCTGAAGGGGTAAAGGCTTGTGAATTCAACAGTATCACCAATAAGATAACGCCAAAGTCCTCCATTGGTGCTGATGACAGGGGCATAATGTTGTCCAATTTCAACATCTTTCAATCCAATTGTTTTTGGATCAGCCTTTCCATATTCATCTATGGGCATAAACTCGTAAAAGATACCATGGTCCAGGAACAGCAGCATACCCTCAGTTCCGGGGATGTCTTGAGCGGCAAAGAAGCCCTCACTGGCGTTGTACATTTCCAGGTATTGGATATCATCGCCAATCAGTTTTTTAAATTGTTCCTTGTAAGGCAGGAAAGAAACCCCGCCATGAAAATAGAGTTCCAAAGAAGGCCATACTTCTTTCATGTTTTTTTTGCCGGTCAATTCCAAAATGCGTTGGAACAATACGATTGTCCATGTGGGCACGCCGGAAACCGAGGTCACGTTTTCGTGCATGGTTGTTTCCGCCAGCATCTGAATTTTGCTTTCCCACTCGTCCATCAATGCAATACGCAGTTCTGGTGTCCTGACCCAGTTGCCATAGAAAGGGGTGTTCTGCATGAGCACGGCACTGAGGTCACCGAAATGAGCTTCCTCGTGCAGGTTGCTGATGGTATGGCTGCCACCAATCATCAGCCCCTTTCCTGTGAGCAGGTCTGATTCAGGGTTGTGCATATAGTAAAGCGAAAGAACATCTTTTGCAGCCTTGAAATGGCCGTCTTCCAGGCTTTCCTGGCTTACAGGGATGTATTTGCTCTTGTCTGAAGTGGTTCCACTGCTTTTGGCAAACCAGTTGATTGGCGTATTCCACAGCAGGTTTTGCTCGCCTGCCATAATCCTTTCCACATAAGGTTTGATGTCGTTGTATTCTTGAATCGGAACTGCCTGCTTGAAAGCCTTGGTGGTGAACAACTTGGAGAATTCATACTGCCTGCCTATTGCTGTGAATTGTGCCGCCGTTACCAGGTCTTGCAATACTTCCCGCTGGGCAGATATGGGGTGTTGAATCCATGCCTCAATGCGCCAGGAACGCAACCTTGCCAAGGATGATATGGCGGGACTTAACAGTTTCATGGATGGGGTTATGGTGGTCAACGATCGCCGTAAAGGGACTCTTGACGGGCTTCCTCATGAAGATAATCCTTTCTTTTGAGTTCGAAATTCCTGCCAAGGTAAAGTCTTCTCACTTGTTGATCTTCCGCAAGTTCTTCGGCTGTTCCATGTTTGAAGATCTTTCCTTCAATCAACAAATAGGCCCTGTCACAGATGGAAAGGGTTTCATTGACATTGTGGTCTGTGATGAGTATGCCAATGTTCTTGAATTTGAGGCGGGCAACTATGGTCTGTATGTCTTCTACTGCGATGGGATCCACACCTGCAAAAGGCTCATCCAAGAGGATGAATTTGGGGTCTACAGCCAATGCCCTTGCTATTTCTGTGCGCCTTCTTTCTCCGCCACTAAGTGAGTCTCCATTGTTTTTCCTTACATGCGTGAGCCTGAATTCCGACAACAGCTCCTCAAGTTTTGCTTTTTGTGCCTTCTTTCCCAGTTTGGTCATTTCCAGTACAGCGGCAATATTGTCCTCCACACTGAGTTTGCGAAAGATGGAAGCCTCTTGGGGAAGGTATCCAATGCCCATTTGTGCCCGCTTGTACATGGGCATTTTGGTGATGTTCATGTCATCGAGGTAAACTTCTCCCTCATCGGGTTTGATGAGTCCAACCACCATGTAGAATGAAGTTGTTTTTCCAGCACCATTCGGGCCAAGCAGTCCAACGATTTCGCCCTGCCTTACTTCAACGGAAACTTCGTTCACAACGGTCCTGTTGCCGTAGCGCTTGATCAGGTGCTTGGTATGGATGGTCAGGTTCATGTAGGCTACAAATGTATCAAATTTCATCAGCATATATCTGTACTTTTGCCTTTCAAACCAAGCTACACGCAAATATGAAAGTGATCGATTACATCAACCAGTCCAAGGGAACCATCCTGTCATATGAAGTTCTGCCACCCTTGAAGGGGAAAAATATCCATTCATTGTTTCAGCACCTGGACCCATTGATGGAGTTCAAGCCTTCATTCATCAATGTAACCTATCATAGGAGCGAGCATGTTTCCAGGCAGCAGCCTGATGGCACAACTGAACGCATAGAGATCAGAAAACGTCCTGGAACAGTGGGTATTTGCGCAGCCATCATGAACCATTACCAGGTAGATGCTGTGCCGCACCTGATCTGCGGTGGGTTCACAAAGAGGGAAACGGAAGATGCACTCATCGACCTGAATTTTTTGGGCATTGACAATGTATTGATTCTGCGTGGGGATACGCCGAAGGGCGAAGTCGGGACAGTGCCTGACCCCAAGGGAAACCGCTATGCGATCGATTTGTTGAGGCAGGCGGAAAGGCTCAACAATGGCTTTTATCTTGATGAGGAAATCCTGGACGGATTCAAGACAAACTTTTGTCTGGGTGTTGCAGGCTATCCTGAAAAACATATTGAAGCCACGAGCCTGGAGGCAGACCTTGTATACCTGAAAGAAAAGGTGGATGCAGGAGCAGAATACATTGTGACCCAGATGTTTTTTGACAATTCCAAATATTTTGATTTTGTGGCCAAATGCAGGGCAGCCGGTATTCTTGTTCCCATCATACCCGGGTTAAAGCCCTTGACCAACAAAAAGCAGCTAACTGCCATTCCAAGGATCTTCAACCTTGAACTTCCTCATGACCTCATCAATGCCATGAACAGCACCACGACCGATGAGGCTGCTGAAAAAGTGGGCGAAGAGTGGTTGGTGGACCAGTCAAAGGAGCTTAAAAAGGCAGGTGTTCCGGTATTGCATTACTATACCCTTGGAAAGCCACAGGTCATCTACAACGCAGTAAGCAAGATTTTTTAATTCGTTTTCTCAGGAGCAATTACGGGGTCTTCGCAGTATTTTTCTTGAAGTTCATAAAGTCATCCAGTTGTAGGTAGGTAAGTTTTTTGGCAACGATGTTCTTGTTCTTGTCGAGGAGATACATCATGGGTGTCTGGTACACATCATACAACTGCCTGTAACCGGGCTGTCCTGCCTTGTAAATTTTGTCTTTCGTTTCCTCGGTCTGGTAAATATGGATCCAACCGTTCAGCTTGTGTTCCCTGATATAGCTGAGCCAGTTGTCTTTCCCCCCATCTGTCATGACCCCAATCAGTTTCACACCTTCTTTTCTCCATTTGGCCTGAAAGATAGAATCCACCTTTGGAATTTCTTCCTTGCAATGTCCGCAGGTAGGGTCCCAGAAGCAGATAACGGTAAATGGTGACTGGAAGGAGGAAAGGGAAAAGTTTTTTCCAAGGGTATCCACCATGGGCAAATCAGCTGCTTTTTTGCCAATGACATTTGACATGAGCGAGTATCCCCTGTCGAAGATGAACTTTTTATATTTTTCATTCATCCAACTGTCTGCCTGCCCGGTCAGATAATATTTTTCAAATAGATGCACAAAAACGGCATCCTGTCCCATGAACTTTGGATTAACATATTTGTCGGTCAGGCTTGACAAAACGTATTTGAACATTTCTTCACTGGGTTTTGCTGCTGCAAGCATTTTGTCAGCATACCCGGCCAAAGAGTCTGCTGCCTGGGGAAGCACCTCATCAAAATACCTGTCGAAGCGTCCTTGCAATACAGGTGTTCTCACCAGCCTGTCGTCTGCAAGGCCGATGCCATCCCAATAATGGTCCTTGTAATGGTTATAGGCAAAAACGCTGTCGTATTTTCCGCCTGGATGTTGTGCTGCAGGAGGAACTTCAGGATCTTTCAGGAGGTTGAAAATCGAACTCAGCAGGTGTTGGGGATTTTTTTTCTGCAACGCATCACGGTATTCTTGCATCTCAAGGCTCAAGGCTTTTATTTCAGCCTGCGCTGCTTTTGTGGCCGGATCTTCTGCTGCCCCACCTGCCTTTGCCCTGACTGCGGCAACCGCGGTGCCAATGTCGAATGATTTTTTCTGGTAGTCCGCAAAAATGGTGTTGTCAGTAGAGCCTTCAAAGCGAAGTCCTTTTACGATGTTGGCAGTATCTGCAAAAACGCTGAATTGCTGTTGTTTGTCCAACATGCACTCAATCCATCCATTTTTTTCCGGGAAAACAATCATGTAGACACCACCCTGCAGCTTTTTGGGCCCGGTAAAGATGGCCTGTCCGTTGGCATCAATCTTTGCGGAGTCAATCAGGTATTGTTTGCTGCCAAAATGGTAGGCAAGAAAAAGATATCCCTTGTTGAAGGGCTTGATGTTCGCTTTGATTTCGTAGGCTTTTTGGGCTTTTGCCCATGGGCTGAGAGAAAGGCATATGAACAAAGAAAATAAAATGCGCATCAGTGAAAGTTTCGGTAAAATTATTCAATATGCCGGAAATACAATGTTAAAAGGATAAGGTTGGCTCCAAGGGGAATAAGGGATTTTAAATTGTAGATTTGCAACACAAGCCGGAACATGAGAAAGAAGAAATTGGTATTGGAAAATTTGCAAGTCATTGGTTATGCTGCCGGCGGTAAATCCATTGCTAAACTGGATGGCAAGGTGATTTTCATCGAAGGAGCTGTTCCTGGCGACCTGGTGGACGTTCGGCTCATCAAGAACAAGAAGGATTGGGCTGAGGGGAAGGCGACAAGGGTTCACTCATATTCACCGGAAAGGACCGCACCCTTTTGCCAGCATTTTGGGGTCTGTGGTGGCTGCAAGTGGCAGATGTTGCCTTATGAAAAACAACTGGAATACAAGTTTCAGGAAGTTGAGCAGCAAATGAAGCGGATTGGTAAAATAACCATACCAGACATGCAGCCCATTGCGGGGGCCAAAGCAACACAGCATTACCGGAACAAGCTTGAGTTTACCTTCAGTTCCAAAAAATATTTTACAGAAGAAGAGATTGGTGCATTGGAAATGCCTGAAGATGGTCCAAGGGGATTGCCATCCATTCCTGCATTGGGTTTTCATGTGCCCGGATCATTCGACAAGGTGATTGACATTGATGAATGTTTTTTACAAGCCGAACCCAGCAATGCGATCCGCAATGGCATCAGGACATATGCACTGCAGCAGGGATACAGCTTTTATGATATCCGCAACCATTCGGGGATGCTCAGGAACCTGATGATCAGGTTGTGTACGACCGGTGACCTGATGTTGAACCTGGTCTTTGGGGAAGACGATGAAAATGCCAGGATTGACATGATGGAGTACATAAAAAATGCATTTCCTGAAGTGACATCCCTTTATTACACGGTGAACAGAAAGTTCAACGACAGCTTGGGCGACCAACATCCCGTATTGTACCATGGCAATGCATATGCCATTGAACAGTTGGGTGGATTGAAATTCAAAGTCGGGCCAAAATCATTCTTTCAAACCAACTCTACCCAGGCCGAAGCACTATATGGAATCACCAAATCATTTGCAGAACTGAAAGGAACTGAAACTGTCTATGACCTTTATTGTGGAACAGGAAGCATTGGAATATTTGTAAGCGATAGCGCAGCAAAGGTCATTGGTGTGGAAGTGATCAGTGAAGCCATTGATGATGCACACGAAAATGCCAAAATGAATGGCATCAACAATACCCTTTTTTATGCAGGTGATGTGGCTGACATCTGCAATGATGCATTTTTTTCAACCCATGGCAGGCCTGATGTAATTATCACCGATCCTCCAAGGGCGGGCATGCATGAGAAACTGGTTCAACAGATCCTGGCCATGGAGGCTCCTCTGGTGGTTTATGTGAGTTGCAATCCTGCCACACAAGCCCGTGATTTGCAGTTGTTGGCGGAGAAATATGCGGTGACAGCCATCAGGCCTGTAGATATGTTTCCGCATACACACCACATTGAAAATGTCGTACAATTGAAGCTGAGGTAAGATTGCCCCAGGTTTGTTAAATTTGTAAAATATACCAACGAATGGAATCAGAAATCAGACCTGGCAGGTTTCAGGTGCTTCCCGTAGTGATCAAAAACCTCATCATCATCAATGCGTTGGTTTGGCTGGCACAGATCACGATAGGCAAGGATTTGTTGTCCATCGAAGATCTCTTCGCCCTGCACCATTTTACGTCTGTACATTATCATTTCTGGCAGTACATCACCTATATGTTCCTGCATTCCTCTGACTCCTTTTTTCATATTCTCTTCAATATGTTTGCCCTGTGGATGTTTGGATCTACACTGGAAAATCTTTGGGGTCCGGTCAGGTTTCTGGCGTTTTACATGGTGTGCGGTCTTGGTGCTGGACTTGCGCAGGCCTTTGCCCTGACCTATGATATTGCACAATATACTGCCATGTTTGAAGCAGGAAAAATGGGCATGGAAGAACTTTTTATGTTGACAAATGTTCCTACATTGGGCGCGTCTGGCGCCGTCATGGGAATCTTTGCAGCTTTTGCTTATACCTTTCCCAACAGCCAGATGCTCATCCTTCCGATTCCTTTCCCCATCAAGGCCAAATGGGCCTTGCTGGGACTGGGTGTTTTGGATGTGCTGGGCGGTATTTCAAGTGAGTCTACAGGCATTGCACATTTCGCACACATTGGAGGCGCTGTGGTGGGTATCATTATTGTAATGATCTGGAACAGGAAAAACAGAAGACATTTTTATTGACCAATAAACCAAACGGCATGGGATACAGGGACAATACGGGATCAGGCCGTTCAAATCTGTTGAATACAGCAAACCCCCTGGTGATGCTGATAGTACTTCAGATTACGTTTTTCATTCTGATGAATTTTTTGAAGAGCATTTATGTTTTCTCAAGAATTCCGGAGGAGCAGTTTTACCGCAACATGTATCATTGGTTTGTGATGCCAGGTGATCCGGCGAAATTCATCACCCGACCCTGGACCCTGATTACCATGCAGTTCACGGAAGTGAAGCTGATCATGGTCATCAGCAACCTGATTTGGTTGTGGACGTTTGGACACCTGGTGCAAGATTTGGTTGGTAATGGGAAAATCATTCCCATTTATCTCTACAGCGCAACCCTTGCAGGGTTTGCATTTTTGGTGTCTGCCAATGTTTTCTATCCCGGTGCAACATCTTCCATGTTTTTCAGTGGCACCATATCAGGGATACTTGGTTTGGCGGCGGCTGCCACAACCATTTCTCCACAGTATAAATTCTTTCCCATGATTGGAGGAGGAATTCCCCTGTGGATCATATCCCTGGTATACCTGTTGTTGAACCTTTCTGCAGCCTTTTCCAATCCAGTCTTGCTGTTGCCGGTAGCAGCCGGTGGATTGACAGGATTCTTCTATATCCAAATGGTGAAAAAAGGCAATGACCCTGGGGAATGGCTGAATGATTTTTTTTACAGGATCAGTTCTTGGTTTACGCCAGCAAAGAAAAAAGGAATTTCAACAAGGCAGACTTCCTTTTACACCCAAGGCAGCAAAACACCTTTCGTGAAAAAGCCCAACATTACCCAACAAAGAATAGACAGCATCCTGGACAAGATCAACCAAAAAGGGTATGACCAGTTGACAGCCGATGAGAAAAAAGTGTTGAACGAGGCAAGCAAGAAAGACCTATAAATTAAACCATGGGCAGATTCCTTACGTCAATCTCGGTAGCAACAATGATGTTACTCAACATCATTGTTGCTGCTTTGTACCTGGTTTGCAGCCTTGCACCCTTTATGCATCCCAAGGATTGGTGGTTTACAGGATTCCTGGGATTGTTCTTCCCATACCTTTTTGCTCTGCTGTTGCTGTTTTTTTTGTTTTGGTTGTTTGTTCGGCCCAGGTGGTCGCCTGTTCCATTGCTTGTTTTGCTCGCAGGTTTTTATACGGTCAAGTACCATGTCTCCTTTAAAACGACACCCTCATTTTCATTGGAGAAACCATCAGGATCCATCAGGTTCATGAGCTGGAACCTGCGGCACTTTGTTCCCTTTGATGAAAGCAAGTTCAGGCCCAATGAGGAAAGACATATTAACCAAATTCTTGAGCAGGTAAAAAAGTACCAGCCGGATCTTGTCTGTTTTCAAGAGTTTTTGGCCATGCCCGGTAAGGGGAAAAAAGATCCTATGCGGTATCTGAAGGAAGCGCTGGGCTACAAGTACCATCAGTTTTCCGGAGAGGACATCTTCGATACACACCAGTACAGTGGGATTGCCATCTTCTCCAAGATACCCATTGTGGACGGGGGCATGATTTCTTTTCCCTCGTCGCCAGATGCCAATGCTGAAAATACCACCTATGCCGATGTTGTTGCCGGTAGTGATACTGTTCGGATTTACTCATTGCACTTGCAATCCTTTGGATTTGGAGCAAAGGAATACAGGGTTATTGATGATGTAAAGGCAGAAAACGACAGCAGTGTCATCCTGTCCAAACAACTGATCAAGAAAATGAGGAATACTTTTTACTGGCATGGTGTCCAATCGGATTACTTGGTCGACAAAATCGATGCATCACCTTATCCGGCAGTGGTCATGGGTGATTTAAATGACGTTCCTGGTTCCTATACCTATTCCGTCATCAAGGGAGCAAGAAAAGATGCCTTTTTGGAAAAGGGGGCAGGATTGGGGGCAACATTTACCAGTTCATCTTCTCTTATGCTTCAAATGCTCCCAACCCTCAGGATTGACTATATTTTTCATCCCGAAGCATTTGAGACAGTACAGTTTACCCAGGGAGGTAAAAAATTATCGGACCATTCGTTTCTGGTCTCAGACATCAGAAAAAAATAGGGATATCAGCACCTGAGACAGTGATCTGCCTTTCAATCTTTATCTTTGTCAACACAACATCAAATATGTCTTCACTGCAATTTTACAATTCCCTCAGCAGGCAAAAGGAAGTTTTCAGTTCAATCACCCCAGGAAGGGTTGGGATGTATGTTTGTGGTCCAACGGTGAGTGGTGAGAGCCACTTGGGGCATGCACGGCCATTCATCACCTTTGATATCGTTTACAGGTACCTGAGGCACCTTGGATACCAGGTGAGGTATGTGCGCAACATCACAGATGCTGGGCATTTTGAAGAGGAGGGGAGGGAGAGTGAAGACAAAATCTCGAAGAAGGCCATTCTTGAAAAGCTCGAGCCCATGGAGCTGGTCCAGAAATATACCAACCTGTTTCATTGGGCCATGCGGGAGTTCAACAACATCGAGCCGACGATTGAGCCCACAGCAACTGGTCATATTGTTGAACAGATTGTCATGATTCAGCGGATCATCGCGGATGGTTATGCCTATGAGGCAAACGGATCCGTATATTTTGATGTTGAAAAATACCATAGGGATTTTAGTGCAAAAGGGATGCAATACGGCATATTGAGTGGAAGGATTTTGGACGATCAGCTTGAAACAACAAGGGAGCTGGAGTCTCAGGATGAAAAAAGAAACAAATCTGATTTTGCATTGTGGAAACATGCCGCACCCGAACACATCATGCGCTGGCAAAGCCCTTGGGGAGAGGGTTTCCCGGGATGGCACATCGAATGCTCTGCCATGAGCAACAAATATTTGGGGGCTAAGTTTGATATACATGGTGGGGGGATGGACCTTCAGTTTCCACACCATGAATGTGAAATTGCACAGAGTGCAGTTTGCAACCATCAAATCCCTGCCAGGTTCTGGTTGCACAACAACATGATCACCATCAATGGCAGAAAGATGGGCAAGAGCTATAACAATGTGATCAAGCTCAGTGAACTGTTCAGCGGAACACACGAGATATTGACCCAGGGATATTCTCCCATGACCGTTCGTTTTTTCATTCTCCAAACCCATTACAGGAGCACCCTGGATTTCAGCAATGAAGCACTACAGGCCGCTGAGAAGGGCTTGCGCAGGATCTGGGAAGCCTTCACCCAGTTGAACAAGTTTGTCATTGCAGAAAACAACATCAGTGCAGGTGATCCTGATCTTGAGCAACAATGTTTTGAGATCTTGAATGCTCTGGATGATGACATGAACGACGACCTCAATACGGCAAAAGTACTGGCAGGTTTGTTTGAATTGGTTCCTGTCATCAACTCCATCAAGGATGGCCTCATCAAAGGCAATGCCCTTACCACTGCGACCATGATCATGATGAAAGAAAAGTTCAATACTTTTCTGGTCGATATTTTTGGACTCAAAGATGAGAAGAGACACGACGAACAAAAGCTTGGTGCCGTATTGCAATTGATTGCAGATATCCGCAAAGATGCACGTGCCAAAAAGGATTATGCCACATCAGACAAGATCCGCAACCAGTTGCTGGAAGCGGGCATACAGCTGAAGGATGAAAAAGATGGAGCCGTAAGCTGGGAATTGGTGTAGTGACAAATCTTAAATGATGATAACCGTACAACATGCATAACCCAGGATCCTTGGCGTATGGTAGAGACCATCTCGGTTTGGGTGTTTGGATATTGTCTATCTCTTTCCTCACCCATCTACTGCAGCTCCTTCCAGAGCATGTCTTTGAGTTCAACCAGGCCTGAGCCGGACACCGATGAAACGAACACATGTGGAATATCGGTAGGCAGTTCCTTTGCTATGGCTGTTCTCAGTTCATCATCCAGCATATCATTTTTACTGACAGCAATGATGAATTTTTTGTCCAGCAATTCAGGATTATATTGTTCAAGCTCATTCAGAAGGATGGCCAATTCTGCCTTATGGTCCTTGCTGTCTGCAGGAACCAGAAAAAGTAAAACAGGGTTTCGCTCAATATGCCTCAGGAAGCGATGACCCAAACCACGCCCTTCAGCAGCGCCTTCAATGATGCCTGGAAGGTCTGCAATACAAAATGATTTTCCATCGCGGTATTCGACCATGCCCAACTGTGGCGTGAGGGTAGTGAATGCATAGTCAGCAATTTTCGGCCTTGCTGCAGTCATCGAAGACAGCAAGGTTGATTTTCCGGCATTGGGAAATCCCACCAATCCAACATCCGCCAATACCTTCAGTTCAAGCACTTTCCATCCCTCAAACCCTTCTTCTCCTGGTTGTGCATATTCAGGAGCCTGGTTGGTGGCAGTGGCAAAATTCTTGTTGCCCAGTCCACCCCTGCCTCCCTTGATCCAAACAAACTCCTGCCCATCCTCCAGGATTTCCCCATCCTTGTCTCCGGTTTCCTCGTCCACAGCCACAGTGCCCAAGGGTACTTCGATGATGATATCATGGCCATCCCTGCCTGTCATGTTGTTTTTGTTCCCCCCTTGCCCGTTTTCCGCGATGACATTCTTGTAGTAACGCAGGTGAAGCAGTGTCCAAAGGTGCTTGTTGCCCCTGAGGATGATATGTCCACCCCTGCCGCCATCGCCGCCATCAGGCCCTGCCTGGGCATTGAATTTGGTCCGCATGAAATGCTTGCTGCCTGCACCACCGTGTCCGCTTTTGCAAAACACCCTGATCTGGTCTACAAAATTTGATTTTTCCATTGGGGGGTAAAGGTACGGAATGCTATGGACAAGGGGAGGGAGGTTAGGGAGCAGAAAAAAAGTACTAATTTTATACCAGCAATGAAACTGTTTCGCATTTTCAAAAACAAATTTGTTATCGCCGGAGTCTTTTTTCTGGGTTGGATGTTGTTTTTCGACCACAACAACCTGTTTCTGCATCTTCAGTACAGGAGCGAGTTGAATGAACTCAAGCAAAGCAAGCAGTACTACAAGGATCAGATTGAACAGACAAAAAAAGACATCGACCTGATCAAGACCAATCCACTTTGGATGGAAAAAGTTGCCCGCGAACAATACCTCATGAAGCGCGAAGGAGAAGATGTTTTTTTGGTCAGGGAAAAATAGGATTCAGCAAGGGTTGTGAAAATGTGGATGCCCTGGACAATTTAAGCACCTGATTTCGAATATTCGCTTTTCAATTCTTTTGGGCCTTGGAATGAAAAAGGCAGATGGAGGTCAGCCCACATTCTGCACATTTAGGATTTCTTGCGAGGCATGTATACCTGCCATGCAGAATCAGCCAATGGTGTGCTTTGTGCACCAATTCCTTCGGGATATTTTTGATCAATTGCTTTTCTGCAGCCAAAGGTGTTTTTGCTCCCCGGGTCAATCCCAACCGGGCTGAAACCCTGAACACGTGGGTGTCTACTGCCATGTTGGGTTGTTGGTCGATGACAGAGGTAATTACATTGGCGGTTTTTCTTCCAACACCAGGCAACTTGATCAGTTCTTCCACCGTCATCGGAACTTCCCCATTGAAATCCTTCATCAACATGTTGGCCATCCCAATCAGGTGCTTCGTTTTGTTGTTGGGATAGGAAATGCTTCTTATGATGGGGAAGAGGGTGTCAAAGTCAGTAGCAGCCATGCTTTCAGGATCTGGAAATTTTTCAAAAATGGCTGGAGTTGTCAGGTTCACCCGCTTATCGGTACATTGGGCAGAAAGAATCACAGCCACCAACAACTGAAACGGATTGTCATACAGCAATTCTGTTTCCGCCTCGGGAATATTGGCCTGAAAATGGTTGATGACCATATCGTAGCGTTCCTTTCTTTTCATTGTTGCATGCTGCATGCAATTTACAACAATTCCAACCGAACCATGGCATGGTGTTGTTGCCTGGCATCCAAATAATCTTTATCTTGGAAATATAATTTTTCAAATGAAATCAATTACCAGGATTCAGTTGTCCCTGATGATGTTCATGCAATTCTTTGTTTGGGGTTCATGGTACGGACAAATGAGCAAATACATGACCGACCAATTGCATGCCACTGGAGATCAGGTGGGCAGTGCCTATGCGGCGTTTTCCATTGCCATGATTGCAGCACCTTTTTTTGTTGGAATGCTTGCAGACAGATTCTTTGAGGCGCAGAAAGTATTGGGGGTGTTGAACCTTGCAGGTGCAGCGTTGCTGTATGTCTTGACGACCATCACTGATGCAGAAAGTTTTTATTGGGTGATGCTTGCCTACTGCCTGACGTTTGCGCCAACCATTGCACTCACCAGTTCCATCGCCATGCGTGCCATGAACAATCCTGAAAAGGAGTTTCCTGCCATCAGGGTTTTTGGAACACTGGCCTGGATAGCCGTGACCAATCTTATCGGGTTTCTCGGTGTGGGAGACAATGTCATGATTTTCCAAATCGCCATGCTTTCAGCGGTTCTGCTCGGAGCCATGTCCTTCTTCCTTCCCAAAACAGCACCCAGTGCAACCGGTCCCAGTTCCTTCGGACAAATCATCGGCAAGGACGCATTTATATTGTTCAAGGACCGCTCCTTTCTCATTTTTTTCGTCTCTTCCGTTTTGATTTGCATACCCCTTTCATTTTACTATACCTGGGCGAATCCATCACTTACCGATGGATATAAAATGGCTTTTCCAGCTGCAGATCCCAAATCATTCAGGATAGAAAACATCATGTCTTTTGGTCAGGTCTCTGAGGTTTTGTTCATGTTGTTGCTGCCTTTTGCATTCGGAAAATTTGGGGTGAAAAAAATATTGATTGTAGGGCTGCTCGCATGGATCATGCGTTTTGTTTTCTTTGGATATGGAGACCCCATGTCAAGCGAGTGGATGTTGTATGCTGCCATTCTTCTGCATGGCGTATGTTATGACTTTTTCTTTGTGAGCGGGATGATCTATACCGACCAGAAAGCGGGTGAAAAAATAAAGTCCCAGGCACAGGCACTCATCAGCCTTGCCACCTATGGTATCGGCATGTACATCGGTTCCATCGTTTCCGGTAAAGTAAAGGATCGTTATACATTAGATGGCGTTACAGACTGGCTGCATGTATGGCTTGTTCCAGCAGGAATCGCGGCTGTCAGCCTTGTATTTCTGGTGCTCTTTTTCAAGGACAAGAAATCCTCTCAACCCCTCAACCCCTAAACCCTCAACCTCTTCAACCCTCCACCATGGTAAAACTCGCAATGCTCGGCTCCGGATTCATAGGAAGATTTTATGCTGACTCCATTCAGGGATTGAGAAGCAGGGACAAGATTGTATCAGTGTATTCCCGCAGGGAAGAGCAGGCAAAAAAGTTTGCAGAAGATTATCAGTGCGAACATTATACCACGAACATGGAGGAGGCAATTGCCCACCCCAATGTTGACATGGTTTGCATTTCATTGCCCAACAACCTTCATGAAGCGGCAGTGATGCTTTGCATCAAACACAAAAAAGCGGTAATCTCCACCAAGCCACTGGGGCGCAATGCGGTTGAAGCCAAGCGCATGCTCGAAGCCGTTGAGGCTGCTGGCATTTTCAATGGTTATCTGGAGGACCTTGTTTATACGCCAAAATTCCTAAAGGCCCATGAAAGCGTGAAGAGTGGTGCGTTGGGAAAAATACTTTGGGCCAAATCCCGCGAGGCCCATCCTGGCCCGCACAGTGATTGGTTCTGGGACATGGAACAGGCAGGCGGTGGATGCATGCTGGACCTCGGTTGCCATTGTGTTGAAATTGCGCGAAGCTATATCGGCAAGGACATCAGACCTGTTGAAGTAATGTGTTGGGCTGCTACACAGGTCAAACCCATTGATGCGGAAGACCATGCCATTGGATTGGTGAAATATGAAAATGGGGCGATTGGGCAGTTCGAAGTCAGCTGGACTTTCAGGGGTGGATTGGATTTGCGTGATGAAGTGATGGGCACGGAAGGAACCATCTGGATCAATGGATTTCTAAGAACAGGATTTGACATGTTTACGACAGGAAAGGGCGCTGATTATGTTGCTGAAAAAGCGGAAACCAATACAGGGTGGCTGTTTCCTGTAGGGGATGAGTTGAACGAACTGGGATACAACCATATGTTTTTTGACATGTTCAATGCCTTTGAAAAAGGGTCATCGCCCAAAGAAACCTTCTACGATGGATACATCGTCAATGCAGTGTTGGATGCCGCATATAAAAGTGCAGCATCAAAAGCCTGGGAACCTGTTCAACTAGACGACTGGCGTGGCCTTGAAGGAATTAGCCCACAGGGTACCCTTGTTGAGTTTGATGCAGATCATTATCTCGTTAAAGAAGAGGTAACGCATTATGGCAGCAAAAAACTAATTCTGAAAGAAAAGGCTACAGGCAAGATTGTGGAGCGCATCGTATAGCGTTGAAGCGGTTCAAGGCATCTCGTCCCTAGTCCCCTGTCCCTCGTCCCTTACCCCTCACCCCTCACCCCTCATCCCTCATCCCTCGTCCCTTGTCCCTTGTCCCTCGTCCCTCGTATTTACAAATATCTCCTGATCTCCGCCACCAACTCACCCTTGGTGATCGGTGTTCCCTTGATTTTGTTGTAAGGCTTGGCGTCAACAAGATATACATCCCGCAGGATCTTGATCAGCTGGCCATTGTTGATCTCTGGAACAATGACAGTATCAAACTGCTTGATGATCTCTCCAAGATTCTTGGGGAAGGGGCGCATGTACCTGATGTGTGCATGTGAAACAGCCTGTCCTTCCTGCAACAGTTCCTGTACCGCACTTTTGATGGAACCATAAGTGCTGCCCCATCCCAATACCAGCACCTTGCCGGATGCGGCACCGCTATCAATTTTTTGTTCGGGAATGTAATTGGCAATCATGTCCACCTTTGCCTGTCTTGTTTTGACCATGTGTTCATGGTTATCAGGGTCATAGCTTACATTTCCGGTAATGTCTTGTTTTTCCAATCCGCCGATCCTGTGTTCCAATCCTTTGGTGCCTGGAACTGCCCAGGGCCTAACCAGTTTCTCATCGCGTTTATAGGGCTGAAGCTTTTCCTCTCCCTCATCGAGTGATGTCTTGAATGTAACGGTGATGGAAGGCAGGTCTTCTGCTTGTGGAAACAACCAAGGTTCTGCACCATTGGCGATGTATCCGTCACTTAGAAAAACCACGGGTGTCATGTGCTCCAACGCAATCCTTACAGCTTCGTATACTGCAGCGAAGCAATCACTGGGGGTTGAGGCAGAGATGACCGGCATAGGACATTCTCCATTTCTGCCATAATATGCCTGCAAAAGATCACTCTGCTCTGTCTTTGTGGGAAGTCCGGTTGAAGGACCTCCTCTTTGCACATCGATGATCAGCAATGGAATCTCCAGCATCACCGCCAATCCCATGGCTTCGCCTTTTAGTGCAATACCCGGTCCGGATGTGGTGGTAACCGCCAATGCGCCACCATAGCTTGCCCCGATGGCTGCTGAAATGCCTGCAATCTCATCCTCTGCTTGAAAGGTTTTTACGCCAAAGCTTTTCATTTTGCTAAGGTCGTGGAGGATATCAGATGCAGGGGTGATGGGATAGGTGCCAAGGAATATCGGTAAACCGCTTTTTTGTGATGCTGCCACCAATCCCAATGAAACTGCTTGGTTTCCCATGATGGAGCGGTAAGTTCCCGGCTTCATCTTGGCCTTTTCAACCTTGTACCTGGTGGTGAATGTTTCCGTTGTATCACCAAAATTGTATCCTGCCTGCAAGGCCCTGAGGTTTGCATTCAGGATATCATCTTTCTTTCCAAACTTCTCGTTCAGGAACTTCAGCGTGCTGTCCATGTCACGGCTGTACATCCAGTAAAGGAATCCAAGCACGAACATGTTTTTTGCCCTGTCCTTTTCTTTTGTTCCGAGCGTGATGTCTTTCAATGCCTCACGGGTCATCTTTGTGACATCCATTTTGATCAATTCAAATCCTTCCAAAGAGCCGTCCTCAATGGGATTCACTCCCTCTGGATAGTTGGCCAGGCGCAGGTTTTTAGTGTCAAATCCATCCACATTGGCAATGATCTTTCCCCCTTTTTTAATGGCCTTCAAATTCGTTTTCAATGCAGCTGCATTCATGGCCACCAGCACATCGCAAAGATCACCAGGCGTATAGATGGCATCACTTGAAAAGCGCAGCTGGTAACCACTCACGCCAGGAATGGTACCTTGCGGGGCGCGAATCTCTGCAGGGAAGTCAGGGAAGGTTGCAAGGTCAATGCCCATCAATGCTGTATTGTTGGTAAACTGACTGCCAGTCAGCTGCATCCCATCTCCACTGTCTCCTGCAAATTTGATGACGATATCGCTCAGCAGTTCTTCTTTTCTTTGTGTCATGTTAAATGTTTGAGGCCAAGTTCTGATTTGGAGGTTCTCTGTTGGCTGATTTAACTGAAATTAATTAATTTACACTACAAAATTACCCAATATGGCGCTTTTCAATTCAAGTAATCCTACACTTTCAGAAAAATCTTTCAACAGATCGATGTCTGTTCCAGGATCAGGCATCATGTCTTTTCGTGGCACCCTCAATAAATTTGGCTTTCTGTTTCTCATGGTCATGGCAACTGCATTCTATGTGTGGAATGAAGCCAGCGTGGGCAACAGCGTTCAGGGATACCTGATGGGCGGGGCAATCGGCGGATTGGTAATCGCGTTGATTCTCATGTTCAAGCAACAGTGGGCCCAGTACCTTGCACCAGCCTATGCCTTGTTGGAGGGTTTGGTTGTGGGTGGCATCTCAGCGATCTACAGCAATGCATTCAGCAAGGTTGCCCCAGGCATCGTGACCCAAGCAGTGGTGCTGACCTTTGGTACCGC
Source organism: Chitinophagales bacterium (assembly GCA_030832085.1). Taxonomy (GTDB): domain Bacteria; phylum Bacteroidota; class Bacteroidia; order Chitinophagales; family Chitinophagaceae; genus Pollutibacter. The sequence goes on from JAURJU010000036.1 coordinate 22,066, forward strand.
CATCGCAATGTACCTGCTTTACACCTTCAGGATCATCAAGGTAACCGAAAAGTTCAGGTCGGTCATGTTTGCTGCCATTGGTGGAATTGCACTGTTTTACCTGATTACCTGGGTGCTTTCCATGTTCAATGTCAACATCGATGGCTTGCACAACGGAAGCCTGTTGAGCATTGGCATTTCAATTGCAATTACTGCCATTGCTGCATTGAGCTTGCTGTTGGACTTTGACAGGATTGAACAGGGTGCTGCAATGGGTGCGCCTAAACACATGGAGTGGTTCTGTGCATTTGGTCTGCTCGTCACCATGGTTTGGTTGTACGTTGAAATCCTTCGCTTGTTGGGCAACCTCTATGGTCGCCGCGACTAAACGATTAAAATCTGCAACAAGAAAGCCGGTCTCATTTGAGCCGGCTTTTTCATTAGCATCCAATGGATGCAACCTGGAAGGTTGAACCCATGTTTTGTATCATTGCACTGATCAATATCCATCGCCATCCAGCATGTTGCCGAGGCCTCCAAGAATGCTTCCTTCCTCCCTTCTGCTGGTTGTTCCGTAGGAAAGAATTCTGCTGGCAAGGCGGCTGACAGGAAGTGTCTGGATCCATACTTTTCCAGGTCCGCGTAGGGTTGCAAAGAACAGGCCTTCTCCTCCAAAAATGCTGTTCTTGATGCCACCTACAAACTGGATATCATAATCAACTGTTTGCGTAAAGGCCACTACGCAACCCGTATCAATTTTCAAGACTTCGCCAGGGGTAAGGTAGCGTTCAAACACATGGCCACCTGCATGCACAAAGGCCATTCCATCACCCTCCAATTTCTGCATGATGAATCCCTCGCCACCAAACAAACCGGTTCCCAATTTTCTTTGGAAAGCGATGCCCACATTTACACCTTTTGCCGCACAAAGAAAGGAATCCTTCTGGCAGATGATCCTGCCATCTAGCTGTTGCAGGTCCAAAGGAATGATCTTGCCAGGATAAGGTGATGCAAAAGATACCCTTTTCTTGCCCTGGGCCATGTTGGTGAATGCTGTCATGAAAAGGCTTTCACCCGTCAGCAGGCGCTTTCCTGCAGAAAAAAGTTTTCCCAAGACTCCTTGGTTTTGGCCAGAGCCATCACCAAAAATGGTTTGCATTTGAACGCCTTCATCCATCATCATGAAACTGCCTGCTTCAGCGATGGCGGTCTCGTTGGGGTCAAGTTCAACTTCCACATATTGCATTTCTTCGCCAACAATCCTGTAGTCGATTTCGTGGTTGGATCTTGTATTGTATTGTTCCATTTGATTGATTTAAATATTTTCAACAGGTGCCAGACGATTGATGTTTACAATTGGTTGCATGGTGCAACGCAATATTTTATTCATCATCCTGCGCCCAGGGGGATCATTTATTTTTCAACTTGCCATTCCATACTGGCTTGCCCTGGATCCTCCGTACCAGGTAAACAATTCCAGTGAGCACAAAAAACAAGGGCCCGAGCAATCCCACGATTGAGATCCACCTTCCCTTGAAGAACCTGGTCATGGGCCTTTTCAAACGCTCTGCAATAAGGTACATGGCGGGTACAATCAGCAAGGTCATGAAGAAGGCAAAGATCAATCCCCAGATGATGGTGAGCGACAAGGGTTTCCAGAAAACGGCATTGTCTCCACCAAAGAAAATATGCGGATTCAGGTCAGTGAAAAGGGTGACGAAATTGATGTTGAAACCAACGGCCAATGGAATCAATGCAAGGATGGCTGCCAGTGCAGTCAGCAACACAGGCACGATACGGGTTTTGCCCGCTTCAATCACAGCTTCCCTTGTTTTCATGCCCCTTGCCCGCAGTTCATCAGCAAATTCAATCACCAGAATACCATTCTTTACAACGATGCCCGATAAGCCGACAATGCCAATTCCTGTGGTAACCACTGCAAAGGTGGATTGTGTAATTGCATAACCCAGCAATACACCGATCAGGCTGAAAAAGATTTCAGACAATACGATCATGGTTCTGCTGTAAGAATTGAATTGTAAAATAAGGATCAGGAGGATGAGTCCAATGGCAGTAAACATCGCTGTTCTCAGGAAGTTTGCTGTCTCTGCAAGTTGTTCACCTTCACCTGTCTGTTTAATTGAAACCCCTTCTGCTTTCGACTTGAAAGCATTGATGTGTTTCAGTATTTCAGCGTTTACCGCCTGTGGTGTATACCCCTGTGAAGTCAATACATTTGAAAAGAGGGTGATCACACGCTTTTGGTCTTTTCTTTTGATGCTGCCGTAGGTATTGCTGAGATCAGTCTTGACTACGGAACTGATGGGCACCTGTTTGATTTGGCCATTGGTAAAATCGCGGTAGGTGATGCGCATGTTCAAAAGCTCAGACAATGATTTTCTTTGTGAGGCATTGTTGCGGATGATGATGTTGTATTCCTCTTCACCAATCTTCAACTTTGAGATTTCTTTTCCGAACAGTGCTGTTCTGATTTCCATACCAATCTGACCTGTGGAAATGCCCTGCATCAGCGCCCTCTCCCTGTCGATGGATATTCCGATCTCGGGATTAGAAAAGTCTACATCGATTTTCAACTCCTCCACTCCGGGTATGTTCTTGTCGCTCAGGTAATTCCTGAGGTTGATGGCAGTGCTGGTAAGGTCTTCAAAATTATCACCTGAAACCTCAATGTTGATGGGTGATTGTGTTGGTGGGCCATTGCTTTCCTGTGTAACACTGATTTCTGCGGATGGGATATTTTTGACCACCAGTCGGATGGAATCAAGGTATTGTTTTGTACCTGCACCATGCCTTTCTTCGAAGGGAACAAAGTTCACCTGGATACGACCCAGTTCAGGTCTCGTGCTTCTGTCGCCACTGTTCGGGTCGCTTGCGCCAACAGCCACATTTGCAATGACGCTTTCTACCAATGGATTTTCCTTTCCTGAGGTCATGCCCAAAACCTTGTTGATCCTGGATTCCAGCAGCTGGGTTACCGAATCTGTATATGCCACTTCTGTGCCTGCAGGCAGCTTGAGGTACACATAGATGGTATTGGGATCTCCCTGAGGGAAAAGCACAACAGGAACATTTCTCATCCCAAAAAATACAAAGGAGAAGATCAGCAGTGCGAAAGTTCCGATCAACATTTTAACGGGTCTCCATCCCTTTGTTGTCCATTGCAACAGCTTTTCGTACTTGTTCATCATGGCAGGAAGCCATTTTTCCTGGAAGCCCTTGATGGCATCGGTAAGCACATATGTGTTCAGCACCATGAGCGCACCGAAGAAAATCAGCAGGTTACCGATGAAACGGTAGGAGGATTCATCGTTTCCATATCCAACAAGGTCAAAAAGCAATCCGACAATGATGAAAATTAGGAACAGGGGATTTTTGAATATGGTTGATTTCTTTTTCTTTTCATGGTCTTCATGCGTCATGAAGTCGACCGCGAATACGGGGTTCATGATGTATGCCACGATCAAGGAAGCTGTCAGCGTGAAGATCAGCATCGTGGGGAGGTAGATCATGAATTTTCCAATGATGCCAGGCCAGAAAAGCAACGGAATAAATGGAGCCAACGTTGTCAGTGTACCAGCAAGAACAGGCACAAATACTTCACCTGCTGCAAACCTGGCGGCATCCTTGGCACTGATTTTCCCTTTACCCTGTGAAAATATCCTGTGCGTGTTTTCTATCACTACAATTGCATCATCCACTACAATGCCAAGGCCAAAGAGCAATGCAAACAGAACAATGAAGTTCAATGTTACATTTGATCCCACGATGAACTCTGCACTGGGCAGAAGGATGAAGGCCAGGAACATGCTGAGCGGTACGGAAAGTGCCACAAAGAAAGAGTTGGTCACACCCATGAAGAACATGAGAATGATCATCACCAGGATGAATCCAATCACAATGGAATTCACCAGCTCGTCGAAGGCTGCGGAGGCCTTGATGCTAAGGTCTCCTGTGATGTTGATGTTGAGGTCTTTTGGAAACTCATTGGCTTTCAGTTCCTTTACAATACCATTGATTTTTTCGGAAGCGTTGATGAGATTTTCTCCAGACCGCTTGATGATGCTCAGGGTAACAACATTTTTTCCGTTGAGCCTGGCATAACTCTCACGTTCCTTTACGGTATCAGTGATGTTGGCAAAGTCCCGCAAGTAGAGCGGTGCTCCATACACGTTTTTTACAATCACGTTGTTAAGGTCAAGGGATGACCTGAATTGTCCATTGACACGCAGTGTACGCTTCTGTTCTCCTACAGCAAGCAGTCCTCCCGAAATATCGTTGTTTTCGCGTTGGATTGCCTGCTCTACATCTGTGAATCCAACCTTGGCAGCTTCCATTTTGTAGCGGTCCACATTGATCTGTATTTCCCTTTCCGGGGCTCCTACCACATCAACCCTGCTGATTTCAGAGAGTTCCTCAATCTTGTCTTTGAGTTGTTCTGCAAATTCCGCCAGCTTGATACCATCATAGTCACCGCTTACATTGACGGCCATGATGGGCAATTCAGAAAGACTGATTTCCTGGACAACTGGTTCCTGGGTAAGGTCTGTTGGCAAATCTTTTTTCGCCTTGTCTACCGCGTCCCTCATCTTCTGAAGGGCTACATCCGTTTTCACAGCGGTGCTGAACTCAACAATGATGGCTGAGAAATCTTGCAGTGAGTTGGAAGTGATTTTGTTGATTTTTACGCCTGTAATGCCCTTGAGTTGTTTTTCAATGGGCCTGGTGACGAGGCTTTCAATTTCCTTGGGTGAGTTACCCACATATACCGTTTGTACATAAATGTTGGGAATGACCACATCGGGAAACTGTTCTTTTGGAAAAGAAAAGAAGAGCCCAATTCCCCATAGGGAAATGATCAGAGTAATCAGGTAGACTGCTGTCTTGTTGTTGATGGCCCAATCGGTCGGCTTGAATGTTTTTGCATTCTTGAGCAGGTTGGTGATGGGATTATTTTTTTGCGAGTTGTCCATGCGAATTGTTTATGCTGCGTAGCGAAATGTATATCAGTTTGTTGCGGTAGAAATCAGCTGGCCATCATAGAGGCCCTGGAACCCTTTGGTGATCAGCTTATCGCCCTTGGACAGCCCGGAGTTGACTTCAATCAGCTCGTCATAAAACTCACCGATGGTGACCAGTTTTTTCTTGGCAACATTTTTGCCATTTTCTTGGACAAGTACAAATACATATTTTCCTTTTTCATCCGTTTGAACGGTTTCAACTGGCACCACGATGGCATTCTTTGCAGCATGGTCCAGGATTTTTACAACAGCAACCTGGTTGGGTTTGATGTTGGTTGTACTCGGCATTTTGCTTTCTGCGATGAAGCTTCTGGAAGTGGCATTGATGGTTTCACTGATCAGGCTGATGGTGGAGTTGAATGAGGCATCCAAATCCGGAACTGAGATTACAACGGGCATGCCTTTCCTTACCTTGACAACATAATTCTCTGGAACTTCCACCACTGCTTTCAGCGCACTGGGATTGACAATGGTGATGCCCGCCATCGGTGATCCCACAAAGGTTTCACCCACCCTGATGCTGACCGTCTCGACTACACCGGAAACCTGCGCGATGACGGCCGTTGTTGAAAGTTGTTCTTTGACAAGGGAGAGTTGTTTTTCCAAACCTTCCACATTGTTTTTGGCAGAAAGGAATTGCACCTCAGTGCCGATGCCTTCTTTCCATAGGTTTTCCTGGCGTGTAAAAATGTTTTTTGCAAAGGAGAGTTGGCTTTCAACCTGTTTGATGTTTTGTTGGATAATGCCGTCTTCCAATTTCATCAGCAGCTGCCCTGTTTTTACGTTATCACCTTGCTTTACATAGATCGCCTTCACTTGTCCACCCATCCCGCGAGGTGTCACATAGTAGAGGTTTTCTGTTGTGATTTTTCCCTGAAGGTCAATGTAGTGTGCGAAATCCTTGGTAACCAGTTCGGTCACCTCCACAAGTTTCATTTTTTCTTCTGCAGTGGCACCTGACATTTTTTGGATTTCCGATTCGAGGGTGCCGATTTTTGCTGCAATTGCATCACGCTCTTTCATCAGTTTTTCCAGTTCAGCTTTTTTCGCCGAAAGGTCCTTGTTTTCTTCCTTGTTCCCTGAGCAGGCTGCAATTGAAAACAGCATGCAGATCATGATAAACTTTTTCATATTCTGGTATTTATTCTTTGTGTTGTTATAGTTTTCCCAAGGCCCTTGTGTAGGATATTTTCGCATTCACTGCGTCATACAGGGATTGAAAATAGTTGGATTGTGCGTTTTCCAGTTCCGTTTCCGTTTGCAGCAATTCAAAACTTGACCCCAAACCCTGTTCATATTTTTTCCTTGTGGTATTGAATACTTTCTCGGCCAACAATACATTTTTGTCTTGCATTTCCAATGCAGACAATGCATTTTTGAAAAGGATGGAGGAGGCTTTCAGTTGAAGGTCAATTGCACGCTGCAGGTTGGCGATGGTATTGTTGGTTTTCTGCAGGTTCAGGTTTGCCTGTTTGATGCGTTGTGCCTTTTGTCCTCCATCAAAAATGGGTACACTCATGTTGATTCCCCAGAGGGATGTTTTGTACCATTTGTCTGAAAAATTGAACAGGTTGAATGATTGGCCAAGGGCATTTCTGCTGTAGCTGAAAAAGGTGGAAACGGTGGGGATATAGGCAAGCTTGTTCCGCTTGAGGTCTAACCCCTGAAGGTCTTTCACTACGTTCAGCAGTTGTATTTCTTTTCTATCGGCATAATTGAAATTGGACAATTCAAGCAGGTCTTTCTTCACGAGTCCTACTGAAAGGGAGTCGCTCAACTCAAGGGTGTCTGTCTGGTTGATGGCCAATGCAAACTTCAGTGAGGCATATCCAACCTCAATCAGGTTTCCAATCTGTGCTGATGTGGTGCTCAGGTTGTTCAGGGTTACCTGGGTTTTATCAATATCAAGGTGTTCCGCAAAACCATTCTTGTACAGTTTTTCCTGATCACTCCTGAGCTTGTCGAGCCGTTTGATGCTCTCATCCAGGTACACTTTTCTTTTTTCTGCAATCAGCACGCTGTAATAGGACCTGGCTACATTGCTTTTGATGGAATCCTCCATGACCCTGATGTTGACATCCGTGAGGTCAATGGCTTTCTTTCTTGCCTTGAGGGCAATGAACAGGTCTGACTGAAACAACAACTGTTGAAACTGAAGTCCTGCGTTTGACTGCCAAGGTACCCCAAACTGGGCCGGAAAATATTGTGCGGGATTGTTGGGTTTGCTGATGGGAGTTCCTGCGCCATTCCGGACACCATTGTCTGTGAGCACCTTGTAGACCGATGGTGATACAAAGTCTGGTAAAAGCGTTACCGGGATGTTGAAGAAATGTTGTGATTGGATGCTGCCATTGATTTGCGGCCTTGTCTGTGCAACGTATTCCTTGTTTTTTGCCAACTGCAGTTCTCTGTCAATCTGCAGGTTCTTGATTTCTGTAACGTTCTTCAATGCAAGCTCAGCCGCCTGGTTGACCGTTAGCCGGTATTTCTGTTGTGATTGAACTGCACCGGTGGTCAGTACAACCAAGGTAAAAATCATGAAGCCCCATCGTATCATATTTCTTTTTTTATTGTACATGTATGTTGTTCTTTTTTGACTTGTATTGTTCGATGCGTTTGTAACCCGATTCTGTAGCCAGCCCGTAAAGGAAATTTTCAATCATGGCCAACGTCACTTCTGCCACATTGTATTTTGCAGGGGGAAATGCATCCATGTTGAAGGCGAGCATCATCGACTCAAGCCTGAATTTTGCAAGGATGTCTACCCTGATGTCTTGGCGGAAAAAACCCTCCTCCATGCCCCTTCTCAGGTTGTTCGAGATGATGTCCAGTAAAAATTTGTTCTTGTGTTCCATGAATTTTCCAAAAGCATGGATGTGAAATTTATGAAGATCAAACAGCACCATCGGGTTCATGTCCCTTAAATGTTGCATCATCATTTCCATGGTCTTGAAGATCTCTTCCACTGCGTTTTCGGCGCTGGAAGAACACAGGTTGCACTCGGTTTGCATGCGGCCAATTTCTAATTCCACCACCTTTTCCACAAGCTCATCCTTGTCTGCAAAATGTTGGTACAGTGTCTTTTTGGACATGCCCACCTGTCCGGCAATGTCATCCATCGAAACTGAGCGGATGCCAAGCCTAACAAAAAGGTCTCTGGCCTGCTGTATGATCCTGTTTTTGGGCTCCATGTTTGATTTGTCGCCGCAAAACTATGGAAACTATTATTGTAAAAAAAGTTTCTGTTGAAATTATTTTAAATAATGTTAAACGGTAATTTATAGGGATGAATTGGTCTTTTTCTGTGGTTTTTACCCTAAAATCAGTGTTTTTTACCCGATTTTGCCTCTTTTTAGGGTGTATATTTGCTTCAAACAGGTTTCATGAAATCATTTAGGCCCGGCAGACTTTTGTATTTTTTCTTTCAAGGGATGGTCATTTTGGCGCCAATTGTCATAACGGTTTGGGCAGTGGTTTCCTTGTTCAACCTGATTGACGATATTCTTCCCAACCTCCTGCATGTTTTGGTTCCCGACCTCGTCAAACTGAATCCCCAGGGTTATCCTGAGAAAATACCTGGGCTGGGATTTTTGGTGGTGGTTGTTATTGTTCTTCTGGTTGGCTACATCTCTTCCTCTTTCATTGTTTCCAAGTTGGTGGAGTTGTTCGATGCCGTATTGGAAAAAACACCTGGGGTTAAAATCATTTATACCACCGTAAAGGATTTTTTGGAGGCTTTTGCCGGAAACAAGAAAAAATTCAACAAACCGGTTTTGGTATCCATCGAATCACCAGATGTATGGAGACTAGGGTTCATTACGCAAACCGATGTTGCTGAATTTGGTTTGAAAGAACATGTCGCAGTATATGTTCCACATTCCTATGCATTTTCTGGCATCACTTACCTGGTAAAGCAAGACAGGATTAAAAATGTCGATGCTGTCAGTTCTGCTGATGCCATGAAATTCATTGTTTCTGGCGGAGTGACTGATGTAAGCGAGCATGAAGGGAAACATGATGGGAGGAAAATGTAGTTCCATTGGGATTGTGTCGAGAAACGACAAGTGCCTATTTGTCAACACAATGGCAAGGTCAAGGAAAAGGTCAATTTTTGTGCATTTGCTGTGCATGCTGTTTTTGATACCACTGAAATCGGGCAGTTGGGGTTTTTTTGGCCATCGCCATATCAACTACCATGCTGTATTCCTGCTTCCTCCGGAAATGATTTCCTTCTATAAAAAAAACATCCGTTATTTGGCAGACCATGCGGTAGATCCGGATAAGCGGCGATATGCCATTGCGGCGGAGGCTCCTCGGCATTATATTGACATGGACCATTACCTGCTTCATCCCTCAGACTCCATTCCAAGAAAATGGGACGATGCCGTCAGCAAGTATTCTGAAGATACCCTGAATGCCCATGGGATTGCTCCCTGGTGGATCATCATCATGCAAGCCAGGCTCAAAAAAGCTTTCAGGGAATGCGATGCAGATGCAATTTTGAAGGTTTCCGCTGATCTTGGACATTATATTGCAGATGCCCATGTTCCCCTGCATGCGAGCAGCAACCACAATGGCCAAAAATCGGATCAGGTTGGCATACATGGATTTTGGGAAAGCCGGCTGCCGGAACTTTTTGCAGAAAAGCAGTACGACCTCATCATTGGTCATGCAGGCTATTTGAACAATCCCTTGCATTATATCTGGGACCGTGTTTATGAAAGTGCAGCCGCTGCAGACACGGTATTGTCTTTGGAAAAGCGCATCAGCAAACAGTATCCATCTGATTTCAGGTTTGCCTATGAACAAAGGAATGGAACAGTGCTGCGTTTATATGCGGAACAGTATGCGCGGATTTACCACAGGAAACTCAATGGCATGGTTGAGCGGCGCATGAGAAATGCCATTTATGGCGTGGCATCCTTTTGGTTCACTGCATGGGCAGATGCGGGACAACCTGATCTGTCTCAGCTGCGCTCTTCGTTAAATTAAGTATCTTTGCCACGCTGCCTGCCATCCCATTTTTCCAAGCAAACAGTACCATGATACACAATTTCAATGCAGGACCGAGTATCCTTCCCAAGGAAGTATTTGAAGAAGCCAGTCGCGCTGTCCTGAACTTCAATGACACGGGTCTCTCTATCCTGGAATTTGGCCACAGGACACCAATGTTTGAATCAGTGGTCAGTGAAGCAGTGGAGCTGGTCAAGGAACTCATGCACCTCAACAGCAACAAGGAAGTGATGTTTCTGCACGGGGGTGCATCCACCCAGTTTTTCCAGGTGCCCATGAACTTTCTGACCAAGGACAAGAGGGCCGCATACTTGGATGGAGGTGTTTGGGGCTCCAAAGCCATCAAGGAGGCCAAACTGTTTGGCCAGGTGGAGGTGCTGGCGTCCTCAAAGGACAAGAACTACAGCTATATTCCCACGGGTTATGCATTGCCTGAAGGCGCGGCATATTTCCATTATACCACCAACAATACGATTGAGGGAACGCAGATGCACGGCATTCCTGCCACTGAAATACCGCTGATTGCTGACATGAGCAGTGATATCTTGAGTGCTGAGATGGACTTCAACAAATTTTCCTTTATCTATGCAGGAGCACAAAAAAATATTGGAGCTGCTGGCGTAAACCTGGTGGTGGCCGACAAGGATTTTCTGGAAACCGGCAACAAGGGAATTCCTTCCATGATGGATTACCGGCAACATGTTGCCAATGGGTCAATGCTCAATACTCCGCCCGTTTTTGCCATTTACGTTTGTCTGCTTACCCTCAGGTGGCTGAAGAAAATCGGTGGGGTAACTGCCATCGAAAAAATCAATCACCAAAAGGCGGAGCTGCTCTACAGCACGCTGGAGTCCATCCCATTGTTCCATCTGCCTGTTCCCCAACAGGATCGGAGTAAAATGAATGCTGTTTTCACCATGCAGGATCCTGTATTGGAAAAAATGTTTTTGGCACGTTGTGAAGCGGAGGGCATGATTGGTATCAAGGGCCATAGAAGTGTGGGCGGGTTCAGGGTCTCAATGTACAATGCCATGCCACTGGAAAGTGTAGTGGCCCTCACTGACCTCATCAAGGATTTCTCAAACAAATACGTTCAGTAAAGCATACCAAACATGGCAACAATTTTTCCTTTCAGGGCAGCCAGGCCTCAACCTGCATTGGCAAGCGAAGTGGCTGCTCCTCCCTATGATGTACTGTCAAGTGATGAAGCCCGTGCAGCAGTGAGTGGTCATCCTCACTCTTTTTTGCATGTGACCAAGTCAGAAGTGGACATGCCTGCCGACTTGAGCATTTACCATAGCTCGGTGTACGAAAAGGCGAAGGCGAACCTGGACGAGATGCTCAACGCAGGAGTGCTTTTCCAGGATGAAACCCCTTGCTATTATATTTATGAGCTGGTGATGGAAGGCAGAAGCCAAACTGGACTGGTCTGTTGCTCCTCTGTAGATGATTATGAAAGGGACATCATCAAAAAACATGAATTCACCCGACCCGAAAAGGAGCAGGACAGGATCAACCATATCAAGATCACCAGGGCCCAAACAGGCAATGTATTTCTTGCCTACAGAAATGTCGCTTCACTGGATGCAATGATCAGGGAATGGAAAAAAAACAATGCACCTGCCTATGACTTCACGGCCCCAGATGATATCAGTCACCGCATTTGGGTCATTGCTTCAAAGGATGCAGTGGAGACCATTGCGTCAACTTTTGAGAAGGAAGTTCCCTGCACCTATATCGCAGATGGTCATCACCGTGCAGCCAGTGCAGCAAAAGTTCGTGCTGCATTGGGTGATGCGGCAGGGCCTGAAGCAAATGGATTCCTGACCACACTGTTTCCGGCTGATGAATTGAAGATCATGCCTTATAACCGGGTGATCAAGGACCTGAATGGCATGGATGCAGAAGACCTGATCAGTGCCCTTCAAGAAGACTTTATGGTCTCTACATCAGAGGTGCCTGTTGATCCGGCACACCTTCATGAATTTGGCATGTACCTTGAAAAGGAATGGTATCATTTGACCGCCATCAAAGGGACCTATACCAACGATCCGATTGGGGTTTTAGACGTATCCATTTTCTCAAAAAATATCCTGGAAAAATTCCTTGATATTCATGACCAAAGAACCGATAAGCGCATTGATTTTGTCGGTGGAATCAGGGGATTGCAGGAATTGGAAAAACGCGTAGACAGCGGTGAAATGAAGGTTGCCTTCAGCTTCTTTCCTGTGAGCATAGAACAGTTGTTTGATATAGCAGACAGCGGAAATGTAATGCCACCCAAGAGCACTTGGTTTGAGCCCAAACTGCGTGATGGATTGCTTACACATTTGATCTAATTTTGAGACCATGATCCGAACAAGGTTGTTTACCCTATTGCTGATGTGCTGCTGTTCTGCAACAGCGCAACAAACTGTTCAGCAGTTGCGTGAAACGGCGATTTCGTTCCAAAGGCAAGCAGATTACAGCAATACCATGATGGTGCTTTCCAAGGCGCTTGAAATCGAACCTACAAACCTCACCCTTCTCAAGGATGTAGCGCTTACCTATTATTTGTCTGGTGATTATAAAAGGGCTGCAGAAAGAATACTTCCCCTTACAGATCGCGAAGATGCTGATGTGCAGGTATTTCAAATTGCCGGTAATATTTTCAAGGCTGCAGATGAATTCAAGCAATGCGACAAGGTGTATAAAAAAGGACTGAAAAAATTTGATGCCAGTGGTGCTTTGTTTGCCGAATACGGCGACTTGTTGTGGACACAGGAAAAACCTGCAGAAGCCATTGCCCAGTGGGAGGCAGGAATCAACGTTGATCCCTCACATTCTGGAAACTATTACCATGCCGCAAAATTTTATTTTGCAGCAGCCGATAAGGCAAGGAGCCTGGTGTATGGAGAGGTTTTTGTAAATCTTGAAAGTTATTCGGTCAGGACCGCAGAAATCAAAACCTTGTTGCTGGAGTCTTACAAGCGTGTATTCATGCCTGGAGACAAAAAGCAATTTTTTATCAAGCCCACTACACCTTTTGAAATCAAGTTCATGGAAGTGATGAACAAGCAGTCAACCCTTTCCATGCGCGGCATTACACCGGAATCGTTGTTGATCATCAGGTCCAGGTTTATTTTGGATTGGTTCAATGATGTGGGTGGAAAATACCCATTCAAGTTGTTTGATCATCTCCAGTACCTTTTGCGCGAGGGAATGTTTGCAGCCTATAACCAATGGTTGTTTGGTCCAGTGGCTGATGCAGGAGCATATCAAAATTGGACGAGGACACATGAAGATGAGTACCTGCTTTTTTCCAACTTCCAACGCAACAAGTTGTTCAAGATGCCCAGCGGGCAACATTATTTCTAATCGGCAGCATAGATGCGTTCAATTGCATCAGCATATTTTTCCATGATCACCTTGCGCTTCAATTTGAGTGTGGGTGTGAGCTCGCCGCCATTGATGGTCCATTCCGCGTTCAGCAATTCGAACTTTTTGACCTGTTCCACGGGATTGAAGAAAGGATTGTATTTCTCCATGATGGTCTTGTAATGCTCAATCACTTTTGGATTGCTGAGCAACTTATCAGTTGAGCTGGTATCAATGCCATGCTTTTGGCACCAAGAGCTGAGGTTTCCCATGGCAGGCACAATCAGGGCTCCAGTGAATTTTCTTTCTGCACCCACCACCATCATCTGTTCAATGAAGGGGGACTCTTTCATCTTGTTTTCTATCGGTTGTGGTGCAACATACTTACCGCCACTGGTTTTGAAGATCTCTTTTTTCCTGTCTGTTATTTTCAGAAAGTTCCCATCTACCCATACGCCAATATCACCGGTATGGAACCAGCCCTCACTGTCAATGCATTCTGCAGTAAGGTCTGGGCGCTTGTAATAGCCCATCATCACATTTGATCCCTTGCAGCATATTTCGCCATCTTCAGCAAGTTTGACTTCCACATTCTTGATGACATTGCCCACGGTTCCGAATTTTCTTCCAAATGTTTCGTAGCGGTTGACACTGATGACCGGAGATGTCTCTGTGAGTCCATAGCCTTCCATGACCACCAGTTTCGCTGATGTGAAAATGCGCAACAATCTTACTTGGCAAGCTGCGGCACCGGTAACAATGGCCCTGACATTTCCTCCCAGGGCCTCACGCCACTTGGAGAAAATCAGTTTATTTGCAATGGCAAGTTGGATATTGTACCAAAGACCCAGGTTTTTGTCAATCTCATACCTGTTTCCTACCGATACTGCCCAGAAAAAGAGTTTCTTCTTGATACCCGTCAATTCCTTCCCCTTGTTCATGATTCTTTCATATACTTTTTCCAGCAGGCGGGGTACAGTGGAAAAAAGACTTGGTTTGACTTCCCTGAGGTTTTCACCAACCGTATCAAGACTTTCAGCGTAATATACCGAGACGCCCCTGTACATGTAGATGTAGGTGATGACCCTTTCGAAGATATGGTTCAATGGCAGGAAACTGAGTGACCTGTCGGTTGATCCACAAATGGGCTCAAGCAATTCCTCAACGTTCATGATGTTGTCAAGGATGTTATGGTGGCTGAGCATTACGCCTTTTGGAAATCCGGTAGTACCTGATGTATAGAGGATGGTTGCCAGTTCTTCCGGCCTTACCATTTCTTTTGAAACCTTGAGTTGCTGCAGGTCTTCATCGTTTCCGGTGTGCAATAAATCTTTCCAGTGAAGGGCTTCCTGGATATTGTTGAAGGTATACACTGCTTGAACAGAAGGGGTCTTGTCTCGGATTGATTGCACCTTGTTGTACAATTCCTGGTCACTGACGAAAACAAGCTTTATGGCGGCGTCATTCAGGATAAATTCCAGCTCCATCACGCTGATGGTCGGATAGATAGGAGTGAGGACTGCGCCGGTTTGTTGAACGGCAAGGTCGAGTATCATCCATTCTGGCCTGTTGTTGCTCAGTATTGCAATTTTATCCCTTCCTTCAATGCTGCCATCCTGGTATCCGAGACCTGCATGCAGAAGACCCATGCTAAGGCTGTCAACCATTTGCTTGATTTCTCTTGTGCTGTACTTTCTCCAAATGCCATTTTCTTTGGCGGCAAACATGTCTTCCTTGGGAAATTTCTGCAGTTGCCAATCGAGGCAGTCAAACAATCTTGTAGGGGTCATAGATGGCAAGTTTTGGTTCTGTGCAAGGGATACGATAGCGTAATCCTTGCATCAGTGGGATGAAAGATAAAATATATTTTTCATACGCCACTGCAGACAAGCAGCAAAACTGTTCCACTGCAGTGCAGATGGATTTTTTGTTTTACCTGACCATTGCGGAAGGCATTTCTTTCTTCAACAAATTCTTGTAAATGAAGGCATTGTTTTCGTTGGAAGAATGAAACTGTTGGTTGCCTCCCCACCCATGCCTGCCACCGGGATAGGGCATGAATTCAAAATGTTTTTTGGCGTCCTGTAGTTTTTTCACCAATTGGAGGCTGTTTTGCAAATGCACATTGTCATCCATGGTGCCATGGTAAATCCTGAGCAGTCCTTTGTATTTGTCGGCATAGGTCATGACTGCGCCTGCTGCATATCCTGCTGGATTTTCAGCTGGGCTGTCCATGAACCTTTCAGTATAATGGGTGTCATACAATTTCCAATCTGTAACACTGCCTCCTGCGAGGCCATGTGTAAAGTATCCGGCACCTGCCGTCAATGCCATGCAGGTCATGTATCCGCCATAACTGAATCCTGCAATACCAACACGGGTGGAATCCGCACCATGTTCACGCAACCATTTTACAATGGTAATCCAGTCTTTCAGTTCCCAGTTTCCAAGGTTCCTGTGCATATAATTGATACCGTTCTTTCCGAATTGCCCGCTGGCCCTGTGGTCCATGGCCACCTGGATCAAGCCTTCTTTTGCCCACCACTGCGTTTGTCCGGAAAACTGCCATCCATCGCGTACGGTGCCAGCATTGGGACCGCCATAGATGTTGATCATGACAGGGTATTTTTTTGTTGGGTCAAAGTTGAGTGGCCAGGTAATGCGGATGGGAAGTTGGAAAAGGCCATCTTCTGATGGTACCCTCAGGATCTCTGTTTTCGCCAATGCATATGCTTCGAAATCTGCGCCTTTGCTATCGCCCAGTTCGGCAATGATTTTCCCCTTGTTGTTCACCAGGGCAAGCCTGTCTGGCGTTTCTGCGTTGGAATAGCGCGTGGTGAAATAGCTTCCATTTGGTGAAAGTTCTGTGGCGTGCGTATAGTCTCCAAAGGTCAGCCTTGTTTGGTTTTTGCCATCAAAATCAACCCTGTAGAGGTCCGTCCTTACTGAGTTTTGCTGTCTTGATGTGAAATAAATGATGCTTTTTACTTCATCGATGTACTGAATGGCAGTGCTCCAGTTTGGACCAGTGGTGATTTGGTTTTTAAGCGACCCGTCATTGTTGTGCAGGTACAGCTGGTCCCAGCCATCCTTGTCGCTTTGAAGGATGAATCCCTTGTTGTTGCCAAGAAAACTGATGCGCCCGCCCTGGTCGTCAAGGTCAATCCAGGTTTTTTGTTTTTCGTTGTACACCTCTTTTTTGCTGCCACTCGATGGGTCGACTGCATAAACGATAAGGTTATCCTGCCCACGGTTCATCCATTGGATAAAAACTGTTTTTGCATCGGGTGTCCAATAGGGCATGCCGAAATACTGGTCTTCACTTTCATTGAAATCCGCCCAAATCAATTTTCCACCATCAACAGGAGCAATGCCAATGCGAACTGTTGGATTGGGGTCGCCGGCTTTGGGGTAACGGGTATTTTCAACGTATCCATGCTGTCCACTTTCACTGTAGATGGGAAACAAAGGAACCTTGGTGTCATCCATGCGCATGAAAACAATGTTTTTGCTGTCTGGGCTCCACCAGTAAGACTTGTAACGTGTAGGCCTTCCGAGTATCTCTTCAAAATATACCCAGCTCGCATACCCATTCAGGATAAGGTCTGTACCATCATTGGTGATGCGGTATTCTTTTCCTGATGCAATGCTGATGGTGTAGAGATCATTTTTGCGTGTAAAGGCAACCCATGCCTTGTCTGGCGAGAGGGTTGGATTTACTTCGACTTCAGCGGTTTTTGTCAGCTGTTTGGTGGGTTCTCCAGGCACTGAAACAAATATATCGTTGTCGCGCAGGACCACACTGATGGCGGGTACTGTTTCTTTTTTCAACAGGTCCGCAGAAGATTCCGTTTGCTTTCCGGTTTTGCAATCCACAAGAAATACTTTCATTGCAGAATCCTGGTGTTCCTTTTTGTTGATCAGCAACCTTGAATCGTCTACCCATCCAAGTACCCTAGGAAGTTGTTTGGTGATGTTGTTCACTCCACCACGGAGCATCTGGTTTTCTGTCAGTTGTTTTTGTTGTGCAGCAAGACCCATGCTAAAGAGGGTAGCCACAAAAAGGAATTGTTGTTTCATAAAATGGTTGTCGTTGATTGTTCAGACCTTAATTTTCAAAGCAGGTTTTTCATTGGGTAAACTGTCGTGCTCAT
>JAURJU010000037.1 GCA_030832085.1 Chitinophagales bacterium
AACCCGAATTTGATGTTTTTCATCAAAAGTAGGATCGGTAGTTCAGTTGGTTAGAATGCCGCCCTGTCACGGCGGAGGTCGCGGGTTCGAGTCCCGTCCGGTCCGCAAAAGCCCCTTGAGAAATCTTGGGGCTTTTTGATTAAGGTTGTACATTGAACAATGATCCAACACCATGACAATAAAATCCAGGCTCTGATCGATCACTACAACCTTCTTCCCCACCCTGAGGGAGGATTTTATCGACAGACCTATGTCGCAGAAGAGAACATACCGCAAGCAGCATTGCCGCATCGTTTTGATGGCAACCGCAAGTTTTCAACGGCCATTTATTTCCTTCTTCCACATGGTGTTTTTTCTGCCTTCCACCGCATCAAAAGCGATGAGGTATGGCATTTTTACAAAGGTTGCGCTGTGAACATACATGTCATACACCCAAATGGTGATTACGAATTGATGAAGCTTGGAAACAACTTTGGAGAAGATGAATCTTTTCAACTGGTCGTTCCGGCAAATGCATGGTTTGCATCAGAACCCATGTCATCCCCTGGAGAATATGCATTGGTTGGCTGCACGGTTTCGCCAGGCTTTGATTTTGCAGATTTTGAACTGGCGAAGGCAGACATACTCATTGAAGAACATCCAAATCATGAGCAGCTGATCAGAAGCTTTACCCGTTAAACATACTGTAAACCATAACTGAAAAATGCTTAACTTATTCCTACAACAATTTGCATTTAAAGCATCTCGATAATCAAACGAAGCTATACTGCCATGAACCCATCCTTCAAGTCTTTCAGCCTTTTCCTATTGTTTATTTATTTTCAACAATTATCATTGGCACAAACCGACCAAATCGGCCAGGTTCAACAATTACCGGGGCATCCAAGAATTTTAATGATGAAAGGCGAAGAAGCCAACATCAAATCAACCATTGCCAAAGATGCTGTTTGGGGAAATACCCATAAGGCCATCATTGATGAATCAGACAGGCTCATCAACATAGCGCCAATTCAAAGGATACAGATTGGAAGGCGTTTGCTGGACAAGTCTAGGGAGGCACTGCGCAGACTCTTCTTTCTTTCCTACGCCTACAGAACAACTGAAGAAAAAAAATATCTTGACCGAGCCGAGAAAGAAATGCTGGTCATTGCAGGCTTCAGCGACTGGAATCCTTCACACTTTTTAGATGTGGCTGAGATGACCATGGCCGTTGCCATTGGATACGACTGGACACATGATGCACTTTCCGCGTCATCCAAAGTCATCATCCGAGAGGCTATCATGAAAAAAGGTTTGGAGCCTTCCATGAACTCAAAATACAACAGCTGGTTAAAAGCAGAACACAATTGGAACCAGGTATGCAATGCCGGCATGACCTATGGTGCCATGGCGATATACGAGGATCAGCCCGTTCTTGCCAAAGAAATCATCAACCGTTCAATCACTTCCATTGTGCTGCCCATGCATGATTATGCACCCGATGGCGTCTACCCAGAGGGCTATGGCTATTGGGGCTATGGAACAAGCTTCAATGTAATGTTCATCAGTGCAGTTGAAAAATTATTTGGTAAGGATTTTGGTTTGAACCAACTGCCTGGATTCATGAAGACCGCCGGCTTCATGGAAAACATGACAGGAGCCACGGGTTTGCCATTCAACTATTCTGATGCTGGAGGTGGTGGCGGACTGCACCCTGCCATGTTCTGGCTCGCCAACAAAGTAAACGACCCTTCCCTTTTATGGGTGGAAAGAAGTTATCTGAAAAACAGAAAGCCGGAAGCATTGGTGAAGGACCGTCTGTTCCCTGCCATCATGCTTTGGAATGGCGGGATGTCCATAGACAACATCAGTGCCCCCAAGGAAACCATGTGGGTAGGAAATGGCAAAAACCCCGTAGCCATGATGCGTACCTCATGGACAGACTCCAATGCCATCTATGTGGCCACAAAAGGTGGGTCAGTATCGATCAACCATGCCCACATGGACATTGGTTCATTTGTCATGGAAGCTGACGGCGTAAGATGGGCCATGGATTTTGGCATGCAGGATTATGAATCATTGGAATCAAAGGGGATCAAACTCTTTGGAAGAACACAGGATGCAGAAAGATGGACGGTATTCAGGCTCACCAACCTTGTGCACAACACATTGGCCATAGACAGCCAACACCAAATTGTGACTGGTCATGCACCAATTGTTGCATCATCCAACAACCCCAATTTCATGCATGCAATTACGGATCTTACTGAAATCTACAAAGGCCAGATCAAGTCATCAAAAAGAGGCATTGCTGTGGTGGATAAAAAACATGTGATGATCAGGGATGAAATTGTCACGCTTGACAAAGAAACCACCATCCGATGGACCATGCTCACACCTGCTGATGTAAAAATCACCGGTGATCATCAGGCAGTACTGACCAAAGACGGTAAAACTTTAACCTTGAACGTGTCGCCAATCCCCAATCTCACCATGAAAACATGGTCAACCAATCCACCCAATGCATACGATGCACCCAACCCGGGCACTGTATTGACAGGCTTTGAAGTAAAAGTCCCTGCCAATACAAAAGTTGCATTGACGGTAACGTTGGAACCCGGAAAGCCTGGAAAAAATACCTTGAAAGAAGCAGCTGCGCTTGACAGGTGGAAACATTGAACTGTGCCTACATAAACATGTTTATGCAAGGCTATCAAGCTCAATACAATCCAAATGGAAAACACATTCCATTGAAAAAAACTATTCCTGGATTAAAATTTTTTCTAAAGCAATCTTTTCCTGTGCAACGGAATTACCATTACCAACATATTTGTTCTGCGCATGCAGACGGCTTGTTGCATATGACTCCAACCCGAAACCATTGTTGTAATGAATAAGATTTCCAGTTAATTGAACATTTCTGTTTCCTCGGTATAGAAATTCCAACAAAACACCGCTTCGGTCATTGGCTTCGATCAGATTTTGGCTGATGGAGATGTCTTTGCTTTCTGAAACCAGTATGCCATACCAGGCGTTTCTGGCTACTTCGCAATCACTGACAACAACTCCAGTGCAATGGTCCAAGGCAATACCACTGCCAAAAGGAGAAGTAGCCAATCTGCTGCCATTGATGCTGACTTGCCTGCAATGTGTCAACAAAAGGTTGTGCTGGATTTTGGGACCTGGAACTGCATTGCCCCCATTTTCGTTAAAATCGCATTTACTGATGAGCAGGTTGTCTGCACCACTGATGAATGCGCCGTTAAAAGTACAGTTCCGGATGGTGATGTTGAGCAAACTGATGTTTTTCATCTGCCCCTCCCTAAGGGTACGGAACAGAATGCCGCCCCGGTTGTAACCTCCTTTGAATGACCTGCTGGCATTGGGATCATCGCCCGTCTGGGTTTTGGTAGCACCTTCAATGACAAGGTCCCTGATGGTTATGTTGCTCATGTTACTGTCCGCATTGACCATGGCATCACGCATGCCTGAATTGGGATCCAAAAAAAGTATCGTTTGAATCCCTTCCCCCACCAGGGTTATTCCGCTGGGTATTTTCAATGTAGCGGGTAAGCTGTGAACCCCTGCCTGTAAGATGACCCATCTGCCCGAATTGGCATTTGCATCCAGGGCCGATTGAATGGACTGCCCTGGTGATAGCAGGATTGAATTTGAAGGGTATGTATGGGAGGCATCGGAAACAGCACCTGCCACATAACCGATGGAAGATGGCTTTGGCGCCGGCCTTTCCTGATGTGTTGATTGGGGTATGCGTCGCACTGCAGCCAAGACGCTTCTTGAGGCTTTATCACGCACCGCATCGGCTGCCTGTTTTGTCCAAGGCAGTTCTATTCCCTTCGAAGCATAATGGCGGTAAACATACTCATAATCATCCCTAATGGACTTTGCGCGCTCAGAAATGATACAGTAACATTGGGGTTTGTTTCCCATCAAAAAACCCGCTGTATATTCATACCCAAGGGCTATCCTGTTGTCTGCTATAGAAAAGAGATCAATGCCCTGTGTATATGCAATTTGTGCAGCACCGGCAAATTCTCCAAGACCAAGTTGAACATGCCCCTGGTCACGTGGCGTTTCCTGGCACTGTCCATTGGGATAAATGTATTTGAATATGCTTCCATTGAAAGGCCCATGGAGAAAATGATCCACGGCGTTATCAAAAATTTTTCTATTGTCCAGGAATATACCCATGGCCATGAGAGAGTGAACAATGGCGCCATCCCAATTCCCGTTGGCCTGAGGAAAATAATGTCGCAACAAGGGGTAGTAAACTGTCATCAGCATGTTGCTGAATGCATCAATGTCTGCTGTTTTCCAGCCAGTCTGGGTATACTTTAAAATTTCAGCTGCATTGCACATCAAATGGCCAGTCCAGGCTGCCAGGAGCTTTGCATCATTGTAGTCAAAATCCCAGAGTGAGGGAGACCAGGCATTCAATATGTCGATGGCTTTATTGGCATATTTTTTATCGCCGGTAACATACCATACCAGGGCATTGTTATATGCCATGTTTGCCCCATTCCTCAAATCATCCCCACCAATATTAGGCTTACCGTAAGGACCGCGCAAAACATGGGTATGTGCCTTGATGTCAAATGCAGTATCAACTGTTGCCTTGAGCCTTTCAAATGCTGCCTTGTAGGGTTGATGACCAGACAGCACCTGCTTTTTCATCAATGCAAGGTCTTGGGCAGACTGGTCAATTCCAGGATGGATAAATCCCTGTGAAAAAACAGGAGATGTTGATAAGCATAAAAAAATACCCACCATCAACAAAAAGTTGAAGTGGTGGGTGTTGGTGAACTTCATGTGCTAAAATTACAATGCGTAACGGAGCATGCTGATGACAGCAGATCCTGCAGCATTGATGGAGTTTACAAAAATGTAGGCCCTGTATTTTTTGTCAGCGGTCTCTACCCAAATGCCGGCCTCTGCCCTAAGACCAATAGAAAAGTTAGGAGCATCTGTTAAATCAAGGTCTCTAAAATCAACGTCATCGACATAAATGCCAAACTGAAGATTGGCCAAGTTGCGGTCTTGCAAATTGAACACTTTTCTGATTTTGGCAGTTCGGTTCACACCAGTTGGCAAAACCACACCTGGCAGATATGCAGCATCGGCCGCAGGGGCAACCAATGCATGTGTAAATGTTGTTGGAGCGGCCCTGTACAAATAAACCAGGTCAATCTTATTTGGGCTTGCTGCAGCGGCAGCAGCATTGTAAACAGCCATGTCCTCGATTGAGATATAGGCATTCACACCATTGGACACCGCAAGGTTTTTCTTGATGCTCATTTTTGAAATCGCATAGGGTCCCATTTTATAGGAAGCTGTTTTCCCATCACTGCTTGTTGCGGTGAAAGTAAATGATACCGATTGCCCACGGGCTGCTTCAGGTATCACATAATAATAACGCAAGGTTGCTGCATTTGTATCAATGGTATAAGTAACCTTGGTGGTTTTATCAACCGTCAATGAAGGCGCACCAACCAGAACGGGAACGTCTACCCCACTGGAATTGGTATAGAAAGACCTGTTTTCAAGATAGGTTCCTGCTGCACCGGCAATAGAGGCTTCCACTTGAGCAGATACCAATTTCCCATTGGACTTTGGAATGGCCATCGCATAGGCAAACTCCAATGGCAGGCTTACAATACTGGGCCCAATTGTTCTTTTTATACAATCGTTGGTCAGTTGGGAAACCGGATCAGGTATGGTATATTCCTCTTTCTTGCATGCCACCAATGAAGCCAGCATCACGATAACCAAAAAAGAAAATTGAATGTTTTTATTTCGCATTGCAATAGATTTAGATGTAGATTTTATTGAAACTTGACGTTGAGCTTATAGGCTTTTCTGATCTTCCTGTTTCCAGAAACCACGGTATACACTTTGGGATTTGCGAGGTTGGAAAGATCGGTTTTACCCGTGATTTTAGGATCCAATTTACAATCTGTTGCCAGGGTAAATTGAGGATATACATTCTTGAGATCCGTTCCAAAAAGGACAACAACATCTATGGTTTGGGCTGTGGTGTCGATGACTGCGGTAGATGCCCTTACACTCACGAAATCCGCTCCCAGCAACTCGAAATTGCTCACAAAACATTCTTGCCGGAAGGTAATTAAAAGTCCATCTTCATCAACAACACTGTCTTTCTTGCATGACACAATCAATGCAGCAATCATCAGTATGGAAAAGGTAATTTTAAAATATTTGGCCATTGCTTCTTATTGAAAATTGATAATAGGATAATTGGTATTGGGATTATCTCCAAGGAATGTTTTGGGTCAGGTTGGGATTGCGATCACGCTCACTGGGAGGAATCCTGAAGATGTAATTTTGCTTATAGGTAAGGTCTAC
This sequence comes from Chitinophagales bacterium, assembly GCA_030832085.1. Lineage (GTDB taxonomy): Bacteria > Bacteroidota > Bacteroidia > Chitinophagales > Chitinophagaceae > Pollutibacter. The sequence continues at coordinate 6,364 of JAURJU010000037.1, forward strand.
TGCGTTCAGGTAAAAACGCTCCTGGTTTGCGCCATAGGTATCCTGCCTCCAAACGCCAACACCACCGGGAGGTCCCCAAACCCTTTCAATAGCTCTCCAACGCCTCAAGTCAAAGCCACGCTGACCTTCAGCCACAAGCTCAATGATTCTTTCTTGCTCAATGGCATTGAAAAAGTTTTGCTTGCTTGAATATTTTGCTGGAGTCAATGCTGGAAGATTTCCTCGGCGGCGTACCTGATTCACAACTGCAACGGCATCTGCCAAAGGTCCACTCACTTCATTGCTGGCTTCAGCATACATGAGAAAAACATCTGCAAGACGCATGACTGGATAAGCATAATCACCCTCACTCCTACCAAGGCCCTCATAGTTTCTTACAAACTTCCTGAAGACATACCCAGAATTGGAACCATCCGTATTATAAGTGATGTATTTTACACCGCCAATGGTAACGTTGGCTGCCCATGATTGATAAATGAAAGGAGAAAATCCTGTTGACTTCAAGGAAGTCAAACCAATGCACATCTCGTTGTCCCACATGATGGTGGATTTCATCCGATAATCCCTGTTGGCATAAGAATTGGGATTTACAGCAGAATTCAAAGTAGTTCTTGCAGCAGGGTTGGTGGTGGGGTTCAGTTGAACCAACTTCGGAGCAAAATCTCCGGTTGTTGTCAACTGATACCTGTCAGCAATCTCATAGCGGGGAGATACCCAGCACTGTGATCCTTCTACAGTACGGCCTGAAAAATCACGCATCAACTCTTCTCCTTGTGAAGGATTGGTTGGTGTTCCTGAGTGGGTGAAAACCATGATCATTTCAGCCGCCCCATTGGCCTTGGGAGTAAACAACTCGAAATAATTGGGCAAAATATCAGCCTTGCCTAAAGCATCAATTGGGCCGGGATCACCATTTTTATAAAGGGTCAATCCAAAATCATTGATGACAGATTTGAAATCAGCCGCAGCAGCTGCAAATGCAGTTTGTGCTTCTGCCGCGTTCTGCGTAAATCCTTCCAGCTCAGGCCAGCCATTTTTCTTCCAGCTTGCCCAGTACAGGTTAAGCTTTCCGCGGAAGGAAAGGGCTGCTGGTTTTGCAGCGCGGCCAAGGACAGAAGGTTTGATGGGCAGCTTGGATACTGCATAATCAAAGTCAGCAAGTATAGAGTCTTTGACCTGAGTAATGGGCATTCTTTTGATGTCTTTGACTTCGCTGTTGTCATAAATGATCCTTCCGATATACGGAACATCACCCCACATGGAAATTAGCCTGAAATAAGTCATCCCACGAAGCAAACGCGCTTCTGCAATGATTCCTTCCAAAGTGGCAAGCCTGGCGCCTGTAGCACCTGGGATCATTCTGTTGTTGATGTTTTCAATGACATAATTGGTCCTGTTTACAGTACCATACAAGTAACTGAAATATTTGTCAAAGCCAGCCCCATATCCAGAAGGGCCATAGCTCCCACCTTGATAGGCATCGCCGCGCAAAATGCTTCCGCTGGTGGCACTCGTGCCACGTACCCTTGTGTACTCACCATGTCCCTCAAAATAATAATCGCGGTCAAATACGGCCCTGGCTGCAGCATAGGCAGACATCAGTGCTGTTGTTGCATCAGCATCTGTTTTCCAGAAATTTTCTGAAGCCAGTTCACCGGTTGGAACCTGGTTGAGCAAATCCTTTTTGCAGGATGTTTGTAAAACAAGTATTCCTGTAACTAGAAATACCAATGCTATTTTTGTAGTATTCGATAGAATTTTCATCATCACAAAGTTTTAGAAGCTGAGGTTAATGGCCAAAGAGTAAGACTTGTTGATTGGATAGACATTGTTGTCATCCCCCTGCTTTTCTGGATCCAAACCACGATAAGCAGTCAGGGTGCCAATGTTTTCAGCAGAGCCGACTATTCTCAGGTTGGTCACGCCAAGCCTAGACAATACCTTGCTTGGTACAGTATAGCCCAGCTGGATGTTTTTTACGCGGAGGTAACTCATGTCGTCCAACCAAAACGTTGTATTGTTTCTGTTGTTTCCGCTTCCACCCAACCTTGGCCATAATCCGCCCCTGTTGTCCCAAGACCATGGATTGGTCCAATGTTCCCAGGATGCAGCGTATCGCGCATTGTTGAAGTTGGTATTGTTGTAGATGTTCAGCCAGAAATCTTTGCGTCCAGCCGCGCCCTGAAGGAAAACGGTAAGATCGAAACCTTTGTAGGCAACATAAGTATTCAATGCAAAAGTAGTGGTTGGCCTCTCTTGCTGAAGGTTGGAATAGGCCTTCCTGTCGTCTGCAGTAATTCTGCCGTCACCATTGAGGTCTTTCATGAGTAAGTCTCCAGGTGCTGCACCCTGTGGTGTAGCCTTGTAGATATCTGCCCAGGATTGCGCAATACCCATGTCCTCATAAGAGTAAACAAACTGGTAAGGCATGCCCAGGAAAATATTTCCCCTTAACAGCAACTGATTCCACTTCTCAAGATTGGTATTGTTGAATGCACCATTCAGATTGAAGCCATATTGCAACTTTCCAATCTTGTCTTTCCATGCCAGATCAATTTCAACACCCCTGTTCCTGAGGTTGCCGATATTGGTCCTTGGTGCTGGGCTGTAGGCGGCACTGAGGAAAGTTGAGAATTCTGAAGGCCTGTTCATACCAGTTGTCAAACGATCATAGTAGTCCACTGCAGCGGTCAGGCGATTGCGCATGAATGCAAGGTCAAGACCCAGGTTGAGTACAGTTGTTGTTTCCCATGAAAGGAACCTGTTGATCATCTTGCTGTTGGCAAAACCCCTTTGCACAGCAGATCCAAGAACATAGTTCAAGTTGCTGAGTGTTTCCTGTTGCTCATAACGTCCGACACCACTGTTGTTACCCAGGCTTCCGTAAGATGCCCTGAACTTACCACTGGTAAGGAATTTATCAGTAAACTTTTGGATGAACTTTTCTTCAGTGAATTTCCAACCCACTGCTGCGGATGGAAAAAATCCAAACCGACTTCCGGGAAGGAATTTGGAAGAACCATCCACCCTGAAATTGGCTTCAAAAAGATATTTGTTAAACCCAGTGTAGTTGAATCGTCCTATGTATGACCTCAAGCCTTCCTCTGTGGAAGAACCACTGGTAGATTGTATATCCGTCAAGGCCGCACTTACCTCAGATAAACTCGGATGCAGCCTGTCGTTTCTTGAGCTTCCTTGAGATCTGCCATACCAGTATTCTTCGTTGTACACAAAAACAGCTGCAATGTCATGTTCTTTTCCAATCTTGGTATTGTAGTTCAAGCGACCGTTGAGCAATGTTTTGTACCCTGTACTGGTGCTGTTTGAAATACCGGCATTCTGTCCAACATATACCCTGCTACCAAAAGATTCTGTCTGAAAATTATAGGCCTGATTGGGTGTTGGCGCAGACCAGGAAAACTGATTGTAATAGTTCAGTGCATAGTCGATCCTTGCAGTCAGGCCCTTGATGGGGCTCCAGTCATAGTACATCTGCGTGTTGGCTTCTTGCCTGTTGTTTTGGGATGGACTGTTGATATAAAGTGTATAAGGGTTATAAGCCTGCGGATCCTCTCCATATGCCATTACCCCTCCGTAATATCCTGTTTTGGGATCATAGGGCAAAAGACCAGAGATTGCATATTGCATATCATTACCAGCGGTATTGGATGCATCAGGATCATTGAAGCCCTCAGACAAGCCATACCTGAAAGTTGACCAGTTTCCGTTGAAGCGGAAACCAACGTTCATGTTGTTCTTGATTTTGGAATCAAAGTTGAACCTTGCATTGTATTGCTTGTAATCATTGTTGATTTGAAGCCCCTTCTCATCCTTTACGCCTGCTGACACAAAGAAATTGTTGGTCTCACTTCCTCCTGTTGCAGAAAGATTGTAGTTGTTGTACATGCCTGGCCTCAGGATGATGTCCCATACATCCGTGTTGGGAAATTTAACAGGATCAATCATTGACTTGGCCAACCATTCATCAACAGTACCCAACTTAAACAGTTGATTGCCTTGAAGGGTACTGACAGCAGTCCTCTGTTGTTGAACAGTAAGGGCCCTGGAGTAATCATCCATGAAATCCTGTCCTTTTGTAGGGGCAACCATTGAATTGTTGCTTGTAAAATTCAAAGATGTTTTCTTGGCGCCCTTACCACTGCGTGTAGTAATAAGGATAACACCATTGGCTGCCCTCGATCCATAAACAGAAGCTGATGTTGCATCCTTCAAAACAGAAATCGATTCAACATCATTGAGGTTGATCCTGTTGATGTCAACATCAGGCATTCCATCCACTACAATCAAGGGGCTTGCATTGTTGACCGTTCCGAGACCCCTGATGATCAGACTTGCATCATTGTTTCCCGCCATACCAGATGACTGAACGGCCTGTAAACCAGGAACAAGTCCGGTAAGTGCTGATGAAACGTTGGGCAATGCACGGCTGACAATTTTCTCGTCGACATTGACCTGTGATACAGCACCTACCAGGTTCACTTTTTTCTGGCGGCCGTATCCCACTACAACAACGTCATTGAGTGAAGATGTTTTTGATTTCAAAACAACAAGATAGTCGCTGCGCTGATCCACCTTTAAAGTGAATTCCTCATGACCCGCGGAACTGAAAACGAGCTCAGCTCCTACCGAAGCACTGATCTTGAAGGTACCCTTAGCATCAGTAGTTGTTCCTGCAGCAGTCTTTTTAATGACAACTGAAATGTTGGACAACAACTCACCTGCATCGTCTTTTACTGTTCCTGTGATGGATTTTTGCTGCCCAAAAGAGAATCCTGGGAGCAGAAAAAAGACCGCAATGTAAAATGGGATAAAGAGGTTTATCCCTGTCCGAAGACGTTGTAAAATGGCCATAAGCAACCTTTTGTGTTCGTTTTTATTAATTGGCATCAATATTAACATTTTTTTCATAATAAAAAAATTTGATAGGATGCAGCGTTTTCTGTTCGAGAGCCCCAAAACCAAAACCGGATCTGTTAAATTTTATTACCTTTACCCCCGCTGAAATCTAAATTGAATCCATGGGAGAAAATAGTTCAAGGCAGTTTCTGGATTTTGAAAAGCCGATCAAGGACCTCTATGATCAGATTGACCAGCTCAAACTGACCGCAGAAAAGAATAAAATTGACCTCTCAGACTCTGTGCGCCAATTGCAGGAAAAAATTCTGGACAAGAAAAAACAAATCACGGCCAATCTCACAAGCTGGCAGAAAGTTCAGCTCAGCAGGCATCCGGACAGGCCCTATACCCTCTCGTATATTGAAAAAATCTGCACTGACTTTGTTGAGTTGCACGGTGACAGGAGTTTCAAGGATGACAAAGCAATTGTGGGAGGGTTTGGTAAAATTGATGGTAATACGGTCATGATACTGGGCCAACAAAAGGGAAACAACACAAAAACACGCCAGCTCAGAAATTTTGGAATGGCCAATCCTGAAGGCTACCGTAAGGCACTGAGACTGATGAAACTGGCTGAAAAATTCAACAAGCCAGTGATTACCCTTGTTGATACCCCAGGGGCCTTCCCGGGAATTGAAGCCGAGGAACGTGGACAAGGTGAAGCCATTGCCAAAAATATTTTTGAAATGCTCAGGCTAAAAGTGCCGGTCATCTGCGTTATTATCGGTGAAGGGGCCAGTGGAGGCGCAATGGGTATAGGCGTTGGCGACAAGGTTTACATGATGGAAAACACCTGGTATACTGTCATTTCTCCTGAAAGCTGCAGTTCCATTCTTTGGCGCAGCTGGGACCACAAGGAAAAGGCAGCAGATGAATTGAAGCTCACATCAGAACACATGCTGGAATTTGGCCTGGTGGATGGCGTCATTCCAGAACCATTGGGCGGTGCCCATTGGGACCACGATGAAGCTGCCTCCTTGGTAAAACATCAGGTATTGAAAGCCATCCAAGCACTCAAAGACATAGACCCTGAAACCCGCATTGACCAGAGGATTGATAAATTTTCCAATATGGGAAGATGGGAAGAAATAACGAATCAAGTATCATAAACATCAACAATGACCAAGCATCCTTTCTCAGGCACTGGAGTCGCCATTGTGACACCCTTTTTGGAAAACGGAGACATTGACCAAGCCGGACTTGAAAAGCTGGTAAACCACCTGGTAGAAGGTAACGTGGATTACCTTGTAGTCCTTGGAACAACCGGAGAAAATGCAACATTGAACAAGGAAGAAAAACAACTTGTTTTTTCTTTGGTCAATGCATTCAACAAGGGAAGGGCAAAGCTCGTCGCAGGTATTGGAGGGAATGATACAAGGGCAGTAACCAAAGCGTTCTCAGAATTTGATCTTACAGGTTATTCGGCAATCCTTTCTGTAAGCCCTTACTACAACAAACCCAATGCGGAAGGAATATTTCAGCATTATAAGGCCATCAATGATGCAGCACCACTTCCGGTCATCATGTACAATGTACCCGGTAGAACAGGAATGAATGTAAATACCGCCACAACACTCAGGATTGCCAATGCATGCAAAAACATCATTGCCACAAAGGAGGCTTCAGGCAATATGGAGCAGATCCTGCAGATCATCAAAGACAAACCCGAAGGGTTTGAAGTCATCAGTGGAGATGATGGCATTACATTACCGCTCATAGCCTGTGGTGCAATTGGCGTCATTTCAGTATTGGCCAACGCATATCCAAAACCATTTTCCGACATGGTAAATTTTTGCCTTGAAGGCAACTTTTCAGCGGCAAGACCGATTCATGAAAAAATGCTCCCTGTCATCCAATCCATGTTTGCTGAGGGCAGTCCCAGCGGTGTGAAGGCTTATTTGGGCGAGCTCAACGTAGTGAAGGAAACTTTCAGGCTTCCTGTCGTTGGCGTGAGCGCACAACACAAGGAGACCATTAAATCCATCATGAAAGGCATTTGATTGCATTTCACTTCAATACCCATTCCTTGTAGCGGTGCATGGCCTCAAGGAAATAATAGTCGCCATAGGTAAGTGGTTGATCAACTTCAGAATTGGCAAGGAAAAATCCTACGCCATGCTTCAACAGGAATCCTCCATTTTCACCAGGCTTTGCAAGGTATTCCTCTGACGCAAGTTTCTCAATGATTTTACGCGAAGCCGCAACATAACTTTTGCTTTCTTTCCCACTGGTATACCTCGACAATTCAAGCAAGCCTGATGCAATGATTGAAGCGGCAGAAGCATCCCTCAATGCATTGGGTATGTTCGGTGCATTGAAATCCCAGTATGGAATCATGTCAGCAGGCATGTTGGGGTGTTTCAAAAGAAACTGGGCGATGTCACGGGCCTGCTGCAGATACTTCTCATCCTTTACAAACCTGTACATCATGGTGAAACCATAGAATCCCCAGGCCTGTCCTCTAGACCAGGCCGAAGCATCATTGAACCCCTGGTGGTTTTTGCCCACAAAATTGCCAGTCTCCAGGTTATAATCCAATACATGAAAAGCACTGTGGTCAGCCCTGTAATGGTTTTTCAAAGTGCTGTTGGCATGGTTGATGGCAACCTCACGGAAACGCTGGTCTCCCCCATTCTGCGAAACCCAGAGCAACAACTCGAGGTTCATCATGTTATCGATGATAACAGGGCAATTGAAATTCTGGTTTTTGTTCCAGCTTTGAATGGACTTGATCTGAGGCCTGTACCGGGTTGTCAATGATGCTGCCGCAGTATCGATGGTGTTTTTATCCGCTGGGTTTTTAAACAAGCGATATGCATTTCCAAAACTGCAATACATCATGAAGCCCAGGTCATGGTTGCCCGTATAATGTTTTTCTTTCTCTTGAATGGCCAAACGCTTTTTTGCAATATTCAAGATTTCCTGGTCGTTTGTATGCTCATAGATGTACAGCAGGCTTCCAGGAAAAAATCCACTGCACCACCATTTGGTATTGCTCACCTCAACCTTGTTGGTCTTGTTGTTCAAGGTTTTGGGCATCATGGAATCCGGCACATTCTTTTCAAGAAGCTTGTACTGATTTGCGGCCAATTTGAATTGCTGATCAATCAATTTCTCCATATCCTTGTTTCCAGCTTGGCCATAGCCAATCATACCAACAAAAAGCAAAAAGACAACAAGAATTGAGTTGCGGGCGATGGTTAATTTCATTGCTTGAGTATAAAACTAAAGATTAAAGATGCAAAACGAATTTACTTATTTAGAGGATACAATTGATATGCGATCTGAAATGTACGACTTGATCTTTGATTGCATTAATTTCAAAACTTCGGCATATGCTGGATCATTGGCAAGGTTCACCCGCTCAAGTGGATCCTTGTCATAGTCATAAAGTTCAACAGACAAAATCTCGCTGCCTTGGTGAACAGGTGTTGTCCTGAAATTTTCCTTGTACCAAATCACACAGCGGTACCTTTCTGATCGAAGGGCATAACCCATGGTCTGATCACCTCGTGGATATTGGGATTGGGCAATTTCTTTTATCCGGGTTTCGGGATTTTTCAAAGCAGGGACAAGGCTGGTTCCTGCAATACCACTCGGTTGTTGGATGCCTGCAAGTTCACAGAGTGTTGGAAACACATCCACAAATTCACTAACACCCTTGGCCTTTTGACCAATTGGATATCCGGGGGCGGCTATGATGAGAGGCGCCCTGGTCGCCTGCTCAAAATTCGTATGTTTGTTCCAAATGCCATGGTCACCCAAATGCCAACCATGGTCACCCCACAAAACCACAATGGTGTTTTTATCCAATCCCAACTTTTTCAATTGGTTGAGCAGGTAACCAACTTGGGCATCAGTATAACTTACAGCCGCACAATAACCATGTATCAACATGCGTTGGGCATCTTCCGTTTGCAAGGCATAATCGGCATTAAACCTGTTGCCATCAGGCATTGCATAATTGTTGACCAACTCTGCTGAAGGCTGAAATGCAAACTGTGGTGCACCTTTGGTCAATTCCTGAAAGGGTGCCAGCTTGATGTTTTTTCTGTCGTATTTGTCCCAGTATTTTTGAGGGGCGACAAAAGGAAGATGTGGTTTGCTGAACCCTACAGCCAGAAAAAATGGCTTATTTTGGCCTTTCAGTGCTGCCAGCATTTTCCCCGCTTTGCGTGCAATGGCACCATCACTGTAGGCATCGTCAGGTACATCCCCAGCCTCAACCACTACCCTGTTTTTATCCATGAACGCTTTTGTCTGTTCCGCATCAAGGCCTTTGTCAAGGGCTTCCTTGCTGAACCTTGCCAAAAGTTCTAAAGATGATTTTGCTTGGTAATGGCCCCCAACAGGCTTTTTAAATCCTGGGGCATAATCCTCATCATCCAAATTTTCATAGGGAATTGTCCAAGATGGTGCATCCAGCTGCTTGTCAACTGACCGTACATCATAGACCTTTCCAATACCTGTTGTAGCATAGCCTTGTAGAGAAAAATATTGTGGCATGGTTACAACATTGGGCAACATGTCCCTCAGCTGGGTCTTCAGGTCCCATACCTTTGTTGCATCGGGCCTGAGCCCTGTCATCAAACTGGCCCTGGTGGGAGCGCAAACAGCCTGTTGGCAATAGTTTTTCAAGAACAGCGTTCCTTTCGATGCAAGCAAATCTATATTGGGTGTAATCATCGCCGATTCACCATAACAACCCAACAATGGTTTTAAATCATCTATGGCTATCATCAATACATTGGGGCGATTTTGCTGTTGAGCAAACAATGTGGATTGAACCATTGTCAGGATGATCAACTGGAATAAAATCTTTTTCAAAACAGTCATATATTTAGGGATTGTATTGGGGCCTGGCTTTGTGTAAACCAGGAACCAAAAACGTTAAAAAGTATCAACATGTAATTTTAAGACTAAATTGAGAAAATGAAAAACAAGTTTGATTGATATTTTTTTAAGATAACGCTTATAGAAGAATGTTTTTTGCACAATTTTCACATTATCATCAATAAAACAAATATTTTCTACCGATAACAGTACCGGAAACGTAACCGAAAAATTTCAAATACCAAGTTATCTTGTAAGCAAAAGAAAAAAAAGACCCATGTAACTTTGCATACGGCGTAAGGTCGTTTGAAAGCATTCGAAACCCTTAGGATCTAGCAAACAATGAAGATTAACATACAAGGCATATCCATCCATCTCGGAGGCCGATGCCTGCTTGAAAACATCAGCTTTACGCTCCTTGATGGAGAACATTGGGCAATAGCCGGGCCAAGTGGATCAGGAAAAACATTGTTGGCAAAAGCAATTGCCGGAAAAATATTCTACAGGGGGAGCATTCAATTCCATGACAACAACAATCAAACTTTTCGACCGAAGATAGAACTGGTAGAGCAACAGCATCAGTTCACCAACAAAAGCAACGTCCAACAATTTTATTACCAACAACGGTTCAATGCATCGGAAGCGGAAGATGCGGATACAGTTGAAGCAGTGCTCAATAGAATTTGCACAGACAATCGCCGTGATTGGATCAACTTTTTCAACCTCAGTAGTTTGTTGGAGAAACCACTGCTTCAACTTTCAAATGGAGAAAACAAACGACTTCAGTTGGTTAAAGCAATGATGCAATCGCCTGACCTGCTGATCCTTGACAATCCATTTGTAGGACTGGATAAAGAAGGAAGAAACGCACTGCAAACTGCGTTGGACAATATTTCGGCAGAAGGCACAACCATTTTGCTGGTTGCGCCATTGGAAGACCTGCCAGATTCCATTACACATGTGGCCCTCATCAACCATGGAAAAATCACTGCATGCAAGAACAAAGCGGAATTGACAGAGGCATTGGCGTTGGACACAACCATTGAATCCCTTCCCTCACCCATCCAATTAAAAGAGCAGTTCAATCTTCAAAACAGCAACTTTAATGCTGCTGTAAAAATGAAAGATGTAACCATTGCTTACAATGGAAAGGAGATTTTGAGCCGCATCAACTGGACGGTAAAAAAAGGGGAAAGATGGTGTGTTTCAGGGCCCAATGGGGCTGGAAAATCAACATTGTTGGGCTTGATCAATGCGGACAATCCACAGGCATATGCCAACGATATTGGCCTATTTGATCAGAAGAGAGGAACAGGAGAAAGCATATGGGACATCAAGAAAAAAATCGGATATGTTTCACCCGAACTTCATTTGTTTTTTGACAAAAGTTCAACCGGTTTTGAAGCAATTGCTTCGGGATTGTATGATACCATTGGGCTTTTCAGAAAACCAAATCCAATTGACCTAAAAACAATAAAAGGGTGGATGGATTGTATGATGGTTTCACATCTTCAAGAGAAGAGGCTGCACCAGATGTCGTTGGGTGAACAGCGCATTGTAATGCTGACAAGGGCCCTTGTAAAATCCCCTCCAATGCTTATTTTGGATGAACCTTGTCAAGGTTTGGACAGAGAACAGATTATAAAATTCAATGAGTTGATTAACCGCATCTGCCAATCTACGGACACTACACTGATTTATGTAACGCATTACGAGCAGGACCTTCCATCCTGTATCACTCATCACCTGCAGCTTATAGCAGGCAAAAAGATAGAAAATTGACTACTTTACATTAAGCGTGGTACCACTGATTTCAACAGTTCTTGCCGACAGTCCGCTTGTTGCTGGTGAGACGACTACTGCACCAGTGATAGAGAAAGTGGAGCCATGGGCTGAACAATAAAAATCATTGCTTGATTTTCTGAAGGTGACAGCAACACCCTGGTGAGGGCAGGCATTTACAAAAGCTGCAAAACTGGACACAACATTTCCTGCCGCCTTTCTCACAATGATAATTCCTTTGTCTGAAACAAAATCATTGACAGCAAGAAGCTGGGTTGCCAGGTTGATGGTAAGGAGAATGCTTCCGGTACCTCCACCAGTATTGCCTCCGGTATTGCCACCAGTATTGTTTCCAGAGCCGGTACTGTCATCTTTTGAACATGCCGCCATCATACAGGCAACGCAGGTGAAGGCAAGTCCACCGCTGATTTTATTAAGGAATTCTTTTCTTTCCATGGTTATCTGTTTATATGAATGAGGCTTTGATGGGCTTATAACGATTGTAACGTCAATTTGTTTTACAAGCTATAAGTCAAACTTAAAACCAAATACTGGAATTCTTCCCAAAAGATACGAATAAACAATTGTCCCTGAGTTGGCATCAAAGCGTTGACTGACCTGATTTTTTGTATCCAGTGCATTTTGTACACCAAGGATAAAACTCCCTGTCATCTTTCTGTATTGGACCTTCCACTCCATCTGGACATCTAGCCTAAAAATAGGCTTTAACTTTTCAGCATATATTTTTGAGGGAATGAGCACTGTTGTCTTTTGAAGCAAGGACTTTGGCAGGTCAATCGGGGTTACCCGAACACCTCCTCCTGAAATGAGTTTGATATCCAAACCCAATGAGGAAGGTCTTTTTGTGTTAAAAGACCATTCCTTGCCCAACAGAAAGGTGAATGAGCTGTTCGAATTGTATCGGGTGCTGCGCCAAATTCCATCGGAAGGCAGATAGGTTGATTTGTACAGGCTCAAAGTACTCAACAGATAAAATTGATCATTCCAATACCGGTCCAAGGTGAATTCAATACCAAAATTCTGTCCCTTCCCACGGTTGGCCAATATTTCAATGGCATAATCGTCTTCGAGATTGATCACACTGTAACTGCTTATTTTACTGGCCTGCACAGGGATTCTGTACAACCACTGGTAATAGGCTTCCGTCTTTAGGTTCCAATTGGGAGCCAACTGGATGGAATATCCCAATACATAATGGATGGCACGGCTGAAGCCAAGATTTTTATTTGGTGTTAAAGTATCATTTCCCACCCGAATCCGTGCAAAATAATTTCCCAATGGTTGAACCTGGGTATGCAGCCCGGTTCCAAAGGAGAGAAATTGTCCCTTAAAAACCATGTAACGCAACCCAGCCCTTGGTTCAAGTGATGATTTCCTGTTCAGACCCAATGCTTGGGCATGCATTCCCATTTGAAATGTTAAGCGGCTGTTGGGATCCCATTTCCATTGTGCGAAGCCATTGGTCAGGCGGGTTTCACCATTGGCCCTCAACTTGTCCCGCAATACGTTGCTCACCGCTTCCCTTTGTTGCAAACTGAATGATTTTCCAGTTGTATACATTCCTGCCTTGATCAAATGGTGCTTACTGAACTTGTGTGTTATCACTGATGACAAGACAGCATTCCATTCGGCAAAACTGTTTTTCCTTGAAAATATTACCGGACCGCTGAACTTGTCCAAACGTTTGTCCTCTTCCCGGTAAGAAAAGCCATTGACACTCCAAATTGTTTTCAAAAAGGTTTTTTTTCCAATCCCCAATTGGTGTGAAATACCTGCTACACCTGTATTTGCAGCATCCAATGAACCCCTTCGCGTTGAAGCATCTCTCAACCATGTCATTGAGTCCTTGGCCAACGCATCATTTTGTTCACTCAATCCCCCAAACCCAAAAACAGAAAAACTACCCCATTTTTTGGAAGGCAAATGAATGTTGAAGGAAAGGTCCTGAAATGAAGTGGCAGCATCGGCAATCTTGAAACCCAATTTTTGCATCAGGGTTAGAAACCCATACCGGTAATTGATCAAATAGGAACCCCCATATCCCTTTTTGAAATATCCCTCTGTTGCAAAGTCGATGCCAATGGTACTCAAAGAGAAAGTTGTTTCCCTTTTGTCTTTGTTTCCTTTCCTGAGTTTGATATCAAATACCCCTGAAACGGCATTGCCGTACTCTGCGGGAAAAGCACCAGAAATAAAATCAGAATTGGCAAGCAACTGTGCGCTCAATATTGATATGGCACCACCGGATGTACCCACCCGTGCGAAATGATTGGGGTTTGGAATGTCGATGCCTTCCATCCTCCACAACAATCCATTGGGTGCATTGCCCCGGATCACAAGCGCGTTTCCATCTCCACTAGCTGCGCTAACTCCCGCAAAGGCAGTGGCCATGCGGGATGGGTCGTTCAAACCAGCGGCAAACCTTCTGGTCTCCTCAACGCTGAACATCCTACCGCTCACCATCGCCATATCATTGATGGCACGTCCTTTGTTGGTTTTGGATTTGACGATAATTTCCTTCTCCGTATTCAAGTCGTCTTCCATCTCAACAACCAGAACAAGCTCTTTGCCAGATTCGACCTGCAGGTTGTTCAGGACAACCGGCTTGTATCCAACATGACTGATTCGGATGCTTTGACGGCCAACAGGAATTCCTGTCAGGTTAAAATTACCCAGCGCATCAGACAGCACTACCTTCTTTACAGTCCCATCCCACTCAACCGTTGCTCCAGACAATGGTGTTTTGATGTAACGATCAGAAACAGAACCTTTAATGGTTTGGACCAATGCATTTTGGGCATCTGCCTGCAACACCAAAAGGATAAAAAAAACGATGCAGAAGAAGTGTTTCTGTGCCATGGGTACTCAGGGGCAATTTAAACAGGCTGGTGTAGATTTCAAAGCTCAACTCATAAATTCTACAAGCATTCAAAGGTTTAGAAACGATGGCCATTGTAGTTATGTGTATAAGTTACATATCAAATACAGTCATATGAGCCGTTGATTCATTCCATAGCAAGGCACTGCACCCAGTAAATCCATGGGATAGGAAAACAAGAAGCATACCAAGAAAAAAAGTGTTGTTTCCTGTCAAATTTCTTAACAATTTGGTAATCTCAGTGAATTAAAAAGCAAGCACCCGTTGTTAAAGGATTGTTTAATATTGCATTACTTAAAATATTAAAACCGTTTCAATGGCAATAAATACATTCTTCAAGATGTTCCTACCCAAGGACAAAGTCTTCTTCACTCTTTTTGAAAACATGGCTGACGTAGTGGGTAAAATGGCTACACAGCTCCAACTCATGGTTAACGAATCGAATGAAGACAAAAGGGCAGAAATCTCTGCAATCATTGAAAATCTGGAGCACAAGAATGATGATTTTACCCACAATGTATTCACTGAATTGGGAAGAAATTTCATCACCCCTTTGGACAGGGAAGACATCCATGCATTGGCTACGGCATTGGATGACATTGCTGACTACATTTATGCTTCAGCGAAAAAAATCAACTTTTACAAAATCAATCCAAATGACCTGGGCATTCATAAGTTGGCAGACCATGTGCTGCAGGGATGCGTCGAGATAAAGAAAGCAGTGCGCGGCTTAAGAGACATGAAAAATCTAAGGGAAATGACGGAAGCCATTGTAAAGATCAACAGCATTGAAAACCAAGCGGATGATGTATTTGATATGAGCATTGACAATCTTTTCAACAATGAAAACGACTTCAAAGAGGTAATCAAAAAAAGGGAAATTTACCAAGTTTTGGAAATTGCTACCGACAAATGCGAAGACGCTGCCAATGTGATAGAATCCATTATCATCAAGTACGCATAAGACAGCTGTCAGCTTACAAAAAAACTGCTCATGACCCTTCTGATTGTTATTATCGTTCTTGCCCTGGTTTTTGATTACATCAACGGGTTCCACGATGCAGCAAACTCAATAGCAACCGTTGTTTCCACAAAAGTGCTTACCCCGTTTCAAGCCGTTGTATGGGCTGCTTTTTTCAATGTGGTTGCCTATTTCATTTTTCAGGACCATGCTGTTGCCAATACCATCAGCAAGACCGTCAACAAAGAGTTTATCACACTCCATGTAATTCTGTCTGGCTTGATCGCTGCGATCTTTTGGAACCTACTTACCTGGTGGTATGGCATCCCCTCATCTTCTTCACACACCTTGATTGGGGGATTTGCCGGTGCAGCCATTGCCCATGCCATGATGACAAAAGGAATATCGGTTTCCTGGTCCAAGGTGGTTGAAAATGACACCATCATCAAAACCGTATTGTTCATATTTTTTGCACCGTTGATTGGAATGGCCATTTCCATTTTCATCACGATTGTTACCATTGCCAGAAACATGTGGTTGAGGATGGCAATCATTGTGTTGGTTACTGCGTTTACTGTCTTGTTGTTTGATCAGTTTGAAGAAAACAAGATGAACCAAGGCTTGGAGAAGTTCATCAAGCTAGACAAATACAAGCTTGATGTTGCAAAAGCACAGGCCTTGCTTGAGCAGGACAACAACGACGCCAAAGCCAAAGAGGAACTTGCAACCGCTGAAAAAAAACTCAAGGGTGCAAAAGAGGTATATGATAAAATTGTACCTGTGATGGCAGAATTTGACAAAATAGGCGCTGACTCCATCGCTTCATTCGCATACAATGAAGGCCTTTTGAGTGATATTGAGGTCAGCAAATTGAAAGATGAAGCCCGCAATGCAAACAATTTTCTCATTCTCGAAGCATTGTCTGCAGACAATGCCGAGAAGAAAAAAGAGTACGACATTGCAAAAGTGGAAACCGAGAAATACAAGGTGCCGGTAAAGCAATTCCTGAAAAAGGAAATCAGCTTGGACAGTGCCATCGTTGCGATGAACAACCTCTACCCCATCGATCCTTCCAATACAAAAAAGGTAAGGAGCAAAATTGAAAAATTCAACATCCAAAAATCTTTCAAAAAGGATATTGAAAAATCAGAAAACCATACCATCGTATGGGGTATTATTTTCACATCATTGCTCTTCATGTTGGTTTATCTTTACGTTGAAAAAATCAAAACACCTACTGCTTACTCTGTCGGCAACATGTTCAAAAAACTGCAGTTGTTCAGCTCTGCCGCATTCAGCATAGGCCATGGTGGAAATGATGCACAAAAGGTCATGGGAATCATTGGAGCGGCTTTGATTGCCAGTGGCAGCATCCAGGATTTCGGACAATTGCCAGCTTGGGTTCCCATCTCATGCTATGTGGCCATTGGCTTGGGTACCATGAGCGGCGGTTGGAAAATTGTCAAAACCATGGGCACCAAGATCACCAAGGTAACCCCTCTGGAGGGCGTGGCGGCAGAAACCGCAGGAGCGTTCACCCTTTTCTTTACCGGACAAATGGGCATCCCTGTTTCAACAACACATACCATCACGGGCTCTATCATCGGTGTAGGCGCAACCAAACGCCTCAGTGCTGTAAGATGGGGGGTCACATCCTCTCTCCTGGTGGCCTGGATCCTTACCATTCCTGTAAGTGCATTGCTGGCGGGGCTGGTATATTGGATCAGCACGTTTTTTTCATAGGGTTTTCTGAACCATATTTTGAAAAGTCCTCCCATTGGGGGGACTTTTTTATTTCCATGCATTGCTTGCACCTTACCCGAAGAAATTTGATCGAATAAAAAAAGCCATCCTTGCGGATGGCTTTGAAGTTATGGTTTGGTTACGGCTTTAGTTGTCAAACTTCATGTCAAGTCCAAGCCCTCTAAGTTCATGTACAAGTACATTGAATGATTCCGGAATACCTGGCTTCGGTACATTGTCACCCTTGACGATGGCTTCGTAGGTCTTGGCCCTTCCGATGATGTCATCAGATTTGAGGGTAAGAAGCTCTTGAAGGATGTTGGAGGCTCCATAAGCTTCCAATGCCCAAACTTCCATTTCACCGAAACGTTGACCACCAAACTGCGCCTTACCACCCAGCGGCTGCTGTGTGATGAGAGAGTATGGCCCGATAGAACGCGCGTGCATCTTATCATCGACCATGTGGTGCAGTTTCAACATATAGATGATACCAACGGTTGCTTTTTGGTGGAAGCGCTCTCCTGTTTCTCCATCATAAAGATGTGTATGTCCAAAGCTTGGCAAGCCAGCCTGGTCAATCAATCCAGCGATTTCATCAACGGTTGCACCGTCAAAAATTGGAGTGGAGAACCTCATTCCCAATTTCTCACCAGCCCATCCAAGAATGGTTTCGTAAATCTGACCCAGGTTCATCCTTGATGGTACACCCAATGGATTCAAAACGATATCAACCGGCGTTCCATCTTCCAGGAATGGCATGTCTTCAGCCCTTACAATCTTGGCAACGATACCTTTGTTACCGTGACGACCCGCCATTTTATCACCCACCTTAAGCTTGCGCTTGACAGCAAGGTAAACCTTCGCAAGTTTCAATACACCGGCAGGAAGTTCATCACCAATGGAGATGTTGAATTTCTCACGCTTGTAACGTCCGAGTTCTTCGTTGTACCTGATATTGTAGTTGTGAAGGAGCGTATTGATTGCATCATCAATTTTCTCGTCACCGGTCCAACCCAAAGGATTGATGTTCTGGTAATCAATGGTAGCAAGGGTTTTAGGATTGAACTTGGACCCTTTGCTGATGATGACTTCACCGAAATTGTTGGAAACTCCAGATGAATTCTTGTCCTTCAAAAGTGTCTGCAATTTGCTGACAAGGAGTTCAAGGATATCCTTTTCGTTTTGGACATGAACCGCCTCGAGCTTTTCGATGGCCGCTTTTTCTTTGGCCTTGGAGTTCTTGTCCTTCTTGGCACGTTGGAAAAGTTTCTTTCCGATCACGACACCTTCAGTTCCGCTTGGAGCTTTGAGTGATGCATCCTTTGCATCCCCTGCTTTGTCGCCGAAGATGGCACGCAGCAATTTCTCTTCAGGCGTTGGATCACTTTCCCCTTTCGGAGTGATCTTACCGATGAGGATATCGCCTTCCTTCACCTGTGCACCAATACGGATGATACCATACTGGTCAAGGTCCTTGGTAGCCTCTTCAGAAACATTGGGAATATCTGGAGTCAATTCCTCTTCGCCAAGTTTGGTATCCCTTACTTCAAGCTCGAATTCTGAAATATGAATGGATGTGAAAAGATCTTCACTGACCACTTTTTCATTGATAACAATGGCATCCTCGAAGTTATACCCTTTCCAAGGCATGAATGCGACCTTAAGGTTGCGACCGAGGGCGAGCTCACCATTCTTCACCGCATATCCTTCAGTAAGGAAATCACCTTTTTTCACACGCTGGCCTTTGGCAACTGCCGGACGCAGGGTGATAGAAGTTTCCTGGTTGGTTTTGATGAACTTGGTAAGCCTGTAAACAAGCATATCGTCTTCAAAGCTGACAAGCTTTTGTGCCTCGTCACGCTCATAGCGCACATGAATCTCGTTGGCATCCACGAACTCAACAACACCATCACCTTCAGCGTGAAGCTGAATCCTTGCATCACGTGCTGCTTTTCCTTCCAAACCGGTACCAACAATCGGAGCCTGGGGCTTGATCAATGGAACGGCCTGGCGTTGCATGTTTGATCCCATGAGTGCACGGTTGGCATCATCATGCTCCAGGAACGGAATCAGGGAAGCAGAAAGACCAACAATTTGGTTGGGAGCAACGTCCATGAACTCAACTTCGTTGGGCTCGAGAATTGGGAAGTCACCTGTCTGCCTGGCCTTGACCTTGTTTTCAGCAAATTCGCTCTTGTCATTCAAAGGCACGTTTGCCTGTGCAATCTTTGCAGTATCTTCTTCTTCAGCACTGAGGTAAGTGAGTTTTTTCACTTCAACCTTGCCATTGTTCACCTTGCGGTAAGGTGTTTCGATGAAGCCCATTTCGTTGATCTTCGCATGAACGCAGAGCGTTGAGATCAAACCAATGTTTGGTCCTTCAGGAGTCTCAATGGTACAGAGACGGCCATAATGTGAATAGTGTACGTCACGCACCTCAAATCCTGCACGCTCCCTGCTCAAACCACCGGGTCCGAGTGCGGAGATACGACGCTTGTGCGTGATCTCACTCAAGGGGTTTGTTTGATCCAGGAACTGGGAGAGTTGAGATGTACCAAAGAAAGAATTGATGACAGAAGAAAGCGTTCGTGCATTGATGAGGTCCACGGGTGTAAATACTTCATTGTCACGCACGTTCATTCTCTCACGTATCGTCCTGGCCATCCTTGCAAGACCAACACCGAACTGTGCATACAATTGTTCGCCAACTGTACGTACGCGCCTGTTGCTCAAGTGATCAATATCATCAATCTCGGCCTTACCATTGGTAAGACGAACAAGGTACTTGATGATTTCAATGATATCCTCTTTGCTGAGGGTCTTTTGCCCCAAAGCATAGTTAAGGTTGAGTTTCTTATTGATCTTGTAACGACCAACTTCCCCGAGGTCATAACGCTTGTCACTGAAGAACAATTTGTCAATGATGCCACGGGCGGTTTCGTTGTCTGGGGCATCTGCTCCACGCAACTGCTTGTAAATGTGCTGAACGGCCTCAAGTTCTGAGTTGGAAGTATCTTTATTGAGGGTATTGTAGATGATGGCATAATCACCACTCACTTCTTCCTTTTGTATAAAGACACTTTTGACACCCGTCTCAAGGATTGTTTCAATGTCGTTTTCGTTCAAAACCTTGTCACGCTCAAGAACTACTTCATTTCTTTCGAGGGAAACAACTTCACCAGAATCCTCATCCACGAAATCCTCCACCCATGTCTTGAGCACCCTTGCAGCAAGGCGTTTTCCAACTTGGCCAGCCAGTGATTTCTTATCGGCTTTGACTTCATCAGCCATGCCAAAAAGTTCAAGGATGTCCTTGTCTGTTTCAAAACCAATTGAGCGCAGCAAGGTGGTTACAGGGAACTTCTTTTTGCGGTCGATGTATGCATACATGACATTGTTGATGTCAGTTGCAAATTCCATCCATGCTCCCTTGAATGGGATAACACGGGCAGAATATATTTTTGTTCCGTTTGGATGAAGCGATTGTCCAAAGAATACACCAGGTGAACGGTGAAGCTGTGAAACCACAACCCTTTCCGCTCCATTGATGACAAAAGTACCGCGTGGGGTCATGTATGGGATGTTTCCAAGGAATACATCCTGAACGATGGTTTGAAAATCAACATGCTCCTCATCGTTACAGCTCAGGCGAAGTTTTGCCTTGAGAGGAACGGCATACGTCAACCCACGCTCCATACATTCCTCGATGGTATAACGGGGTGGATCGATGAAATAATCAAGGAATTCCAACATGAAGATATTCCTTGTATCATTGATGGGGAAGTTCTCCTTGAAAACCTTGAAAAGACCTTCGTTGTTACGCTTATCAGGCGTGGTCTCAAGCTGAAAATAATCCTTGAACGACTGGATCTGAATC
>JAURJU010000038.1 GCA_030832085.1 Chitinophagales bacterium
AGGTATACGACATCCATGTAGTTGATGTTTCCATCATTGTTGATGTCTTCATACATGGCATCTCCGGGTTGAAAGATGTAATCGGTGCTGGGATAGTTGAAGCGCATGTAAATGATCTGCCCGTTGGGTCCGATGATTGGAGCGCCCTTTCCATCCTTTGCCACAGTCGCGGCCTTATCTGTGTAAACACCCTTGTAGCGGTATCCATAGAATGAACCGAAAGGATTGTTCACCTGAAGCAAGCGAAGGTATTCACCATTCTTGGTGACATCTCCCTTTGTGTTGGGATAGAATTCTGAAATTTCCCTGATGACGTTTTGGTTTGCGGACAAGTTGAAGTCAAATCCGATGGTCAGGTTTTTGGTTTTGTAGGGTTGCGTCCAAACGGCAACTTCCCAACCCTGATTGTCCATGGTGCCAACGTTCATGAACAATGAATTGAATCCTGTGTAAGAAGCGATCTGAAGTCCATCAAAAAACAGGTCTTTGGTCCTGTTCCTGTAAATTTCAGCATCCATGCGGAACCTGCCTCCCAACATGCTCAAGTTAAACCCGATATTGGTTCCGTGGAGCTTTTGCCAACGCAGGTTTTTGAGTTCCATCCTGGATGGATAGATGCCGGCCTGCCCCAAATAGGTATAATCGTAGGTAGTATAGGTATTGTAAAATAAATAATCGTAACGAGGCACCTCTCCGGCAATACCATAACTGGCCCTCAAGCTCAGGTCATCCAGGAACTTGACGTCCTTGAGGAATTTTTCCTCTGAAAGCCTGTAACGGAAAGACAGGGAGGGGAATAGGCCATAACGATAGTTGGGACCAAACCTTGAATTTCCATCTCCACGCATGGTGACATTGAAAAGGTATTTATCCTTGAAACTGTATTGAGCACCAACAAGTGCACCTACAGAACGGTTCTGGTTCTGTCCAGACACAGAACGCAACTCCGCATTTTGTGTGCGCGATGCGATAGAAGGATCCACCAACAATGAGGATGCTGTATTGGAAGTCATGGCTTCCTGGAAAACAGCCTTGTAGTCGTTGGTGAGTATGTTCATGAATGCCTGGAGATCATGGTTCTGGTTTTTGATCTTTGGCGTATAAATGAGGCTAGTTTTGGTACCAATGCTGAATGCGTCTATATCACCATTGTAGGCCCTGTTTACAACAGTTTCGGTGTTGGGGCGTCCTGTGGCAATTTGTGGAAGAAAGCTGTTGTTTTTGGTGCTGTTGATGTCCAGCTGCACATCAAATGTTGCTTTCAATACTTTTTTTACAATATCATAATCAATCTGAAACCGGGGAATCACACGGTCTCCCAGGATGGTATACATGGCCTTGCTTGCCATGGCAACCGGATTGTAAACCCTGCTGTATTGACCCTGGATATTGGCTGCCGGAGAAAAATAGTTGGTGGTTGGCTCACCAAGATCATTGTACTCAAATACACTCATGTTCGGCATTTTGATATAAGCCATTCCGCGAATGGAAGACTCACCACTGGCTGAACTGGATCCCAGATAATTCCTTGTCTGGTCAGAATGCGTGTATGAAAAACTGGTGAAGAATTTGATCTTTTCGGAAACGTTGTAATCCAGGTTGATCCTTGTGTTGATCCTTTGAAGCCCGGTTCCGATGGTAATACCCTGTTGGTCAAAATAACCCACTGATGCAAAATACTTTGCCTTTTCGCCCCCACCATTCAAACTCAACGTATGGTCCCGGACAAATCCGGTTCTGGACACCGCATCAATCCAGTTGGTGTTGTTGCTGTAGTTATGGTACCAATAAGGGTCATTGGGATCATAATTGAATTCCCTGCTGGTGGTGGTATTGAGGGTTGTACCCATCCTGTTCATGAATGCTTCTGGTATCAGCGAGGAATACTGGTCTCCATTGAGCAAGGGGATTGCATCAGGAACAAGAGATACAGAACCTTTAAAAGTATAGTTCATGGAAGGCTTACCAATATTTCCCCTTTTTGTGGTAATCACCAGTACACCATTGGCAGCCTTGGCGCCCCAAATGGCAGTAGCTGCAGCATCCTTCAGCACCGTGATGGTCATGATATCAGCAGGTGAAATATTCAAGAGTTGCGCATAGCCCTGCTCATCTGCTGTGCCAAAATTAAAGTCGCTTGGAATCTCTGTTTCATATGGCATTCCATCCAATACGATCATTGGTATGCCTGTTGAATTGATGGATGAAACACCGCGAATTCTGATGTTCATTGCAGCGCCGGGATCTCCACTGGAGGCAGTAATATCAACACCACTCAGCCTTCCCTGGAGTGCCTGATCGATGCTTGGGGCCTGCATTTCCTCCATCTCCTTTGCATTGATTTTGGCAACCGCAGTCGTCAGATTTTTCTCAGGAATGTTCATCATTCCGTTGGAGCTGGTGGGCCTAGCAGTGATGATGACCTCACCAAGATCTCCCTGGCTCTCCTCCAATGTAAGGTTGATTGTAGTTCTTCCATTGATTTTTTGGGTGATGGTTTTGTAGCCTATAAAAGAGACAGAGATCCTGTTTTTTGTACCATTGGAATTGTTCAACACATAGTTGCCCGCCACATCGGTTTGTGCACCCTTTACGATCCTGTTGTCTGCATCAAGCTCAGAAACTGAAACTCCTTGAATGGGCTTGCCAGCCTTATCGATGATCTTTCCCCTCAACACAGTTTGTGCAGAGACCAGCATCCCCACAAATGAGAATGCGATCGTCAATGTTGAAACCCTTGATAATAATTTTGACATGTAAATCATAAGAAATGTATCTAAGATTAGTTGAAACGCAGATAATTGTTGATGAGATGAATGGTACACCTGTTGCTGAGCACATTGCTAGGAGCCAATGTAATGTTGGCTGTCCTGTTTTTCATGTCATTCACTGAAATAACATTGGGAACAGAATTGTTGACAAAGATGGTAGATGGGTCGCCGTTGGGGAACTTATACAAGGTCTCAAAAGATCCACTTTCTTGTCCATCGGTTGCAATATTTTTCTTGTTGAGGATATGGTAATAAATGAAGTTTGCCACTTGTTCTCTTTCCAAGGGAGTAGTGGGGTTGAACAAAGGGGACTTGTTGGGTGCAACACCTGTCCCAGGAAGCAACCCAGCATTCACAGCTGCCTTGATCGCATTATTGTCGGGGATAAAAAATGTGTAGAAGGTTCCTGATGCAATCCCTGTAATTTCAGAAGTGGCTGCCGTAAAAATAGATGAGGATTTAAGGTATTGCCAAAAGGAGTTGTATTGAGATGCTGCAGGCGTGCCCAGCAATTCGATATGCTTTCCAATGGCAACTTCACTGAACTGCAGTAGTTTATCAATAAAATAAACAGTACCATTTGCCGCTGTTTTAGTACCGATTACGGCTGCTGTTGCAGCGACATCTCTATTTCCAGAGGTAAATGCCTTATTCCCTCCATAGGAAACAAACTCACCTGAATAGGTCAATCCTACCCCATTGCCACTCAGGTTGGTGATATCACGGCCTGGAACTACATGCATGTTAAGTATACGTTGCAACCTGACCAGCGCAGAAGACCCCGTCAACTGCGCACCGCCTGATGGAGGAATATAGCGCCATTGTTCGTTGACATTGTTGCTTACAGTGGGATCAACAAAATAACCCGCAGCATTGATGGCGCTGTTTTTGACCAGGAACAGGGTATATTTTTGTTTGATGTTTGAAACCTGGAATTTGAGGTCCAGGTTCAACAAATTGGTCATGATGGAATAATCTGGATTGAGATAGGCCTTCCCGTATACACTGCTGAATACATTGGCTTGCTGAACCTTGTTCGTTCCATAAAAAATTCCATTGCTGAGCACTTTTTTATCTGTTACATCCGTTGAGGCATTGAACCTTGCTTCCTCACCCACTGAATTGAAGGTCGAAGAAAACTTGGAAGGCCAAACAGATGTCCTCCACATGTGTGCATTGATAAAATCATACAATACATTGATGGGAAGCGCTTCAACAGAGGGATAAAATTCAAGCAAAACATCTTTGATATATTTGGACAACACATCATTCTCTGGAACAAACATTGAATACCCATCGGATTGTGCGTCATTGTCTTGCAGCTTTAAAAAATTTTCATTGTTCAGGGAAAACGCAAGATTTGCATTGTAGACTTTTGTATATACATCTTCAGACTTCCCACTTACAATCTTGTATTTCTGCGACACAGTTGGATTGATAACATATTGCACCATAAATTTATCCAGCAATTTCTTGAACTCACTGTACTTTGGATTCTCCCCAATGTACTGGTCGATGCTTGGAAGAGCAGTGATAACACGATCAACAACATGGATCACTCCATTTTCAGCAGCAATATCCTTTTGAACAACTTTCGCATCTGCCACATTGAATCCCGCATAGGTAGCCTTGGGATAAAAGTACAGGTAATCCGCCGCTGTCAGTGACTTCCCCGTCATATAGCCTGCATCAAAAATGGGCAAATGCTTATTGTTGTTGTCTGCATCCACATAATACAACAGGCTGTTGTTGTTCCTGTTCGAAGCAATGGCTTTGATTGACTTTCCCTGTAGATCAGTAGTCGAGTAAACTCCGGTATAATTGGCAGTCCTGCGCTTGTATGCCGCATTTTCTATCCAGCCTGTATTGCTTTGAAAATCAGCGATGCGCTCTTGCTTGAACGCATTGTACACCAGGCAATAGGTAACAATTTGACGTGCAGCGGTTGAATCCAAAGCAGTTATGCCTGCAATTCCTTTTTCAGCATAAAATACTTTGAAGGCAGAATCGTGTGGTGCAAACAAAGTCCAATAACCGGCAGCGGAAAGGGTTGACTTGTAACCCGCCTTGTCTATCAATGCCAGCATTTGTGTGAAATTCCCTTTGGCTTCCAATTGCTGATAGATTGGTTTTTCAAGTGTTTCGGGCCTTTGGTAAAAGGCATTGAACTCCTTTTTGCATGCGGTTAAACTGGCTACCACAGTGACCAGTATAATCATTGATCTCAATGTTTTAAACATATCCTTTGATATCATATGGTAAATGCTTTGGATGAAAATTGGATGAAACGGGCAGTACATCTTGAGCGAGAACATGCTTGGCAGTTGTACCCTTTAGGATGGATTGGAATGGGCATGGCATGTCCCAATGCAAAGGGCTTGTTTTTTCTCATGGCAGTACTGGTTAAATTTCAACAATTCAATTTGGCATCTTGCAGTTGCTTGTAGATCCGACAAAATGAATGGTTGATATTTCCTGTGCTAAATGTAAAAAAAAGGAATTTTACTTAAGAATTAACACGCTTTTATTTACGCAATCGTTGCCGGAAACAATCA
The DNA here is from genome assembly GCA_030832085.1 of Chitinophagales bacterium. GTDB lineage: Bacteria > Bacteroidota > Bacteroidia > Chitinophagales > Chitinophagaceae > Pollutibacter. The sequence continues at coordinate 5,327 of JAURJU010000038.1, forward strand.
ATTGATTGTCAAGCTTGTAAGAAATTAATGCGCTGCAATTGATCCATATTGAGCCATTGGCCAAAAACGCATTTTTATCTGATACCAAACCTTAAGAAATTGCTTGATTTTATCATCAGGACGCTTCAGGATGACATTAACGCTTAAATGCACTATGTTTATATTGCACAATCAACGCGTTAAGATGAAAAAAACATTTGCATTTTTCACGTTAGGATTTTTTTCAATGTTGGCTTCCGCCCAGGATTTGCCAAGCAGCAGGAAGATCAAAAATACCTTGAGGCTGACCAATCAATACTTCATGGACAAATGGCCCGATGCTGGAAAGTCGATTTTCACCAACATAGAGCGGCCAAGCAACATATGGACCAGGGCGGTGTATTATGAGGGTTTGATAGCCCTCTATGCCACAGATAAAAAAAAGGAGTACAAGGATTACATGCTACAATGGGGAGAGAAACATAAATGGAATCTTCGGGCAGGAGCCAATACCAGGAATGCAGACAACCAGTGTTGTGGGCAAACCTATATCGACCTCTATCTTATGGATGGGAAAAAGCATCCTGAGCGCATCACCGCCATCAAGGCCAGCATTGACAATATGAAACAATCATCAAAAATTGATGACTGGAACTGGATTGATGCCTTACAGATGGCGATGCCTGTTTTTGTAAAACTTGGAAACCTTTACAATGACACCAGTTATTTCAACAGGATGTACGAGATGTATGCGTTTACAAAAAACAAACACGGAGGCAATGGCCTTTACAACAAAATAGAGCATTTGTGGTGGCGTGATAAGGACTTTGTTCCACCCTATAAAGAACCCAATGGGGAGGATTGTTACTGGAGCAGGGGCAATGGTTGGGTGGTTGCTGCATTGGCCAGGACCCTGGAAGAATTACCAACATCCGACCCGCATTATGGTGAATACATGGAGGATTTTAAAAACATGTGTGCCGCATTGCTTCCGCTGCAAAGGCCCGACGGCTATTGGAATGTAAGCCTAAATGACTCCAACCATTATGGAGGAAAAGAAGTCTCTGGCACATCACTTTTCATTTATGGTTTTGCCTGGGGCATCAACAAAGGCATATTAGATAAAGCAGCATACTCCCCTTCCATCATCAAAGCCTGGAATGCCATGACTGCAGAAGTTGTACATCCCAATGGTAAACTGGGATATGTGCAGGGGACTGGAAAAGAGCCAAAGGATGGACAGCCAGTTGGATATGATAAAACACCTGATTTCGAAGATTATGGTCTTGGATGCTTTCTGCTGGCAGGGACAGAAATACTTAGATTAAAGTAGCCCCCCTGACAATTCCAACTGTTTAAAACTTAAAGTTTCTGGTGGTTTCACCCTCATTGGTCCTGTCAAGTCCAAAATTGCAAAGTTAATTGACCATCTATGAAGAGCTTTGGCTGATCTAAATTTCAAATTGACCTTACTTCAACGAAACGTGTGCTAGACTTGATAAAGTGCAATAGGATTTTTAGCCAAATCAGATTGTTTGAATCACCTTTCCATTTTATGAAATCAGTATTTATAGACATTTATTTCTCCAAGATGTGTTGATTTTTCTGTGGGCACTCTGGATTGCAACATGGTAATTTTGATATATTGAACAGATGTTGGCGTGATGGCAAATTCTTGGAATGTTCCATCACGTTTGGTAGGATCAAACACAAGATTGTTTCCCAGTAAGGTCCAAGTTGATCCATCCAAACTACCTTCCAATTTGAAAAGTATAAATCCATTGGAGTTGTTTTGTCTTGGCGCCAATGCGATTCTGTCAATAAAATTGGGCTGCCTCATGTCAATTCTCAACCAATGTGGGAACGGCGGGTTTGAAAGGTACCAAGGTGTATGCCAATATGTTGCAATATCACCATCAATCGCCTTGCTTGCACCACCATTCGATCCTTCGCCCACCAGTTCCTCGCTATCCGCAGTGATACCCCAGGTGGCCTTCAAGCTGTTTGGTACGAGCTTTCCTTGTAATTTGGATACTACAATGAATACTGTTTTCAATTTCGGATTGACGGTATATCCTGATGCATCTTTGATGCTCATCGTCAATAAATAGTTCATCGAAGGATTAAACTTTTTTGAAAAATAGTTCACATTTATTTTACCAGAAGTCAAATTTCCGCTTGGTATTGTTGTTTCCATTGCATCAATGGTATAGGCATCTGTAGGAAACTTAAGATACAAAGGGAGGCCTGTAGCTTGTCTTACCCGATTAACACTATCAAAAGCTGCATTGTCTATTTCAAATTTAACATTGATGTCCTTTGATGAATAACCAACTGCACCAAAGCCCGCATTGAATGTGAATGTACGTGCAGCATCAACAAAAGGAAAAATAGTAAGTTCTTGAGGAAAAGTTACCGCTTGTTGGAGAAACACAACCCCATCTGAAGTTGAGTCTCCTTTTTTATTGTACGCTTCTTCTTTGACACAAGCTGAAAATATGAATGCACAAGTCAAAAGAAAAATGAATGATTTGATTTTTTTCATATACTTAATTTTTTATACCAATGCAATAATTAATAGCCAGGAAATTGTACAAGTTTCTTGTTGCGATCAATTTCGGATTGTGGCACTGGCCAGAAATAATTTTTTCTGCTCCACGCTGCTCTTGTAACTGCAATGGTGCGCTGGTAAAAACCAGTGGAGTTGAGAGCAGTTCCCTGGTCCATGTTCATCCCATAAAATGGGCCTCCCTGGTGATTTTCGGGCGTTGGCGCTATTTTCCAACGACGCACATCAAAGTACCTGTGTCCTTCAAAAGCCAATTCAAGTCTTCGCTCAGTGCGGATATGTGTACGCATGTCCGCCTGTGACAAACCTGGCAACAAAGCAGGCAAACCTGCACGCTCACGCACGAGATTTAGATAAATCAAAATATCGGCACTCCCTGGTGAAAACTCATTCAAGGCTTCGGCATAATTGAGATAAATTTCAGCAAGCCTAATCATCATTGCAGGTCTTGTGATGAATGCACTGGTGCCAAAATTTGTATTGGGATGTATATTGCGACGGGCCGTATAGCCTGTCTTAGGCCAATCACGTGCTGCACCCTGCTTGCCTGAATTGCCAGTAAAAAAGAATCCAACAAAAGTTTGACCAGCCACCGGTACAACAGGCACTTCAGACCCGCTAAAGGTGATGTCAGCATAAAAGCGTGGCTCCCTGTTAACATACATATTGCTGGTACTTGCAACATAATAACCTGCTCTCGCGACCGCAAATCCGGTTTCAGTATATCCAGAACCAGATTCACTTATTCCCTTGCCATTGGCCATGCGATACCCATCCACCAGTTCCTGGAAAACACCCATTCCATTCCATGCAGTACCGTTGCTGTTGCGTGGTGCGCAATGGCGTGACCACCCTGCACCGCCATCATTAACCGCAGTTGAAGGACGAAGGAAAATACCTTCAGTTTGCCAGCCATTCCAATAAAGATTTTTTACAGACAGAAAAGCTGCACGAAATGGATCTGCATTGGCCTCCTTGTACAGCTGCCATTTGTTCAAATTGATTACAGCTTTTGCCGCATCGGCAGCTTTCTTCCATTTATTGATATCATATGTCTGGGCAATGAGTTGTTTTCCATCCATATTTTTAAAGTCGCTCAACTCCGTATTTCCGTTGTACAATGGACTGGCATCATACAGGAGAACCTGGGATTGAACAGCCATGACGATGCCTTTTGTAATGCGACCCACCTGCGTAAGGTCAGATGAGCCATTTACGGTATGCACATCAGGTACATCCTGTTTTGATTTTTCCATTTCACTGATTACGTATTCCACGCACTCGCTCCATGTATTGCGCGGCAGCTGATAATCTGTAGTTACATCACCAGGAATTTCTCCCATCAAGACAACCGGACCATAAATCTTCATCAACTGAAAATAATAATATGCCCTTAAGAAACGTGCCTCACCTTTGTATTGCTGTATCAATTGGGCACCGTTGTTAAGATTCAAAATTTCCTGGTTCTTGTCAATATTTTGTAAAAACACACCTGCGTATCGTATGGCCTGGTAATAACTGTTCCAGTAACCAGCAGTTCCATCAGGAACCAAAGCACCATTGTTCATGGGCAGTGAAATCCAAGTATAATCCAACTCGTCAGTCATTCCGCCCCATTGTGTTGTATATGGTGTCAGCCACATGTCTGGCATGGCATTGTATACCCTCGCAAGCCATTGTTCTGACATAACCCTGCTCGCGAATACATTTTGTAAAGTGGTGATGTTATCGGGTACGGTATCCAGAAATCCTTTCCTGCACCCGCTTGCTGTAAAAAGCAATATTGAAATCAAACAGATTACACTGATTTTTTTTATAAAACTGATTTTCATGACTGCAATTTTATTAGTTGAAACTGATCCTAAAACCAACATTGTACATGGTCGTATTGGGGTAAGAAGTACCACGACCATCCCCCAATTCAGGATCCCATATTTTCCAGCGAGATTTGGTAAACAAATTTGTACCATTAACATAGATACGCATTTTGCTCACGGCAAATCTTTTCAATGTTCTTGCAGTAAAGTTGTAACCAAGCTCTGCATTTTTTAATCGAACATAATCTGCACGCTTGATCCACCAAGTGCTGGTTTGATAGTTTGTAGTGATGGTTTGATTGGTTGACATGCGTGGATAGAAAGGACGCGGGTTACTGGTTTTTGTATCCCCAGTCCAGCGGTCGGTAACCATGCTGTACATGTTGCCATAGGTGGCTCCTTCGGAAAATGGAGTTGTTCCAAACCCAGATGCGTAGTTAAAATCAACCATACCAGCACCCTGGAAAAACAGACTCACATCAAACCCTCTGTAACCAAAGCCAAAGTTCAAGCCATACAGCATGCGTGGCACTGCTCCAAATCCAATAGCAGTCTGATCATAGGAGTTGATGATGCCATCCCCATTAAGATCTTTGTATTTGATGTCTCCAGGACGCACATCACCCGCCTGGGTGGGTGATGCAAGAATTTCAGTTGAATCAGAAAATAAGCCCAAGGCAACATAACCAAAGCGCTGGTCAATCGGGTGTCCTTGACGGTTCAACCATGGATACTGCCAAGGCGGCAAACCGTCGTAAACATTTCTGTTTTGGTTGTAATTGAATGACCCATTAAAACTGATAAACGAAGAACGCTTGAAATTCTTTGTGTAGGTTAAACTTGCATCGATGCCTTTGTTTGACGTAATGCCAATATTGCCATAAGGAATGTTATCAGATCTGTATCCTGATGCATAAGGGATGGTATAGTTGCGTATCAGAATTCCTTCGCGGCGCTCCTTGAACAATTCAACAATCAATTGTAATTCATTGTGAAATGCATGCAATTCAATTCCTATGTTATGACGTTTTGAAGTCTCCCAAGTAACATCTGATCCAACTTGCCCTTCCTGCAATCCCCCATAAGCAATTGTGCTCCCAGGGACTCCATAGGTATAGCCATTTCCGGAATTGATTTGTGTCAAGAACAAGAAACGATCTCCGGTATTGCTGTTACCGGACAACCCATAACTATAACGCAACTTAAAATGACTGAAGACAGTTGAAAGAGGATCAAAGAATTTTTCATTGGAAACCACCCAGCCTGCACCAACGGATGGAAACAAACCATAGCGGCTGTTGGGTGTAAAGTTTTCGGAACCAGTATAACCAAAGTTTCCTTCCACAAAATATTTGTTGTCATACCCATAAGTGGCACGCCCGGTTAAACCGCGAATACGAAACGGGATTGAACTTACTACATCAGTGGCATTGGAGTTAACATAATCACTTTGATTGTACAATAACATACCCGATACATTGTGTACTGACTTGAACGTATTGGTATAGTTCAATGAAGACTCCGTATAAATCCGGCGATTTGTAGCTGTAGTAGAACTAAAACCAAGTACGTCACTACCTACAAATATTGGAGAAGTAATAAGATTTCCACTTGCATCTCTTCCAGTTGCCCGGAATGTTGAAACACTTCTTGTACGTCTTAATGTTGCTGCGGAGTAATTGTCAAACGCAAACATGGATGTGATGGATAGTCCTTTCAGCCAAAAATCAAGATCCTGTTTCAAGCGAATGTTGGAGCGAACAGTATTGCTGAACTCGGTTGCATAACCTGAACGGGTAAGCGGAATATATGGGCTCACAGGAGTTCCCAACTGGTATTGAGGGGCCTGACCATTGGAATAAACGGCTGGTACAACATGTGGCGGCACACGGGTTGCCTCGGAAAAAAGAGAAGGTGTACCAATACCAGGATAATTACCATTGGTCAGAAATCCATTGATCCCCAATTCAAGCTTGGTACTTTTTGTAAGATCGACATTCACATTTGATGTGAAATTGTAACGGTTAAAATTGATGGAAGAATTGTATGCCTGCACTTCATCCCGCTTGAACATACCTACTTCGTTGTAGTAACCTGCAGAAATGTAGTAATTGGCAGTAGATGAACCACCTCTTACATTGAGGTTCACACGGTTGCTATTCCCATATTTGTTAAAGAGCTCTTTGAACCAATCAACATTGGGATACAAATCAGGATCTTCTCCGCTGGCATGCTTTGCAATAATATTTTCAGCATACTGTGCAGTCCTCGCGCGCATGGTCAATCCCTCATTGTACATTCGCATGAATGTAGGAGCATCAACAAAACTTGGCAATTGTGTAAACTGTGAATATGCTTGGTTCACCTCCACATTGACTTGCGCCTTTCCAGCCTTCCCCTTTTTGGTATTGACAAGTATGACTCCATTTGCACCACGGGTACCAAACACAGCAGTAGCAGATGCATCCTTAAGTACTGTAAAACTTTCAATATCCTCAGGATCAATGTTGTTGATAGACCTGTCAGGAACCCCATCAACCACCAGCAACGGGCTGCGTGGACTTGATGCAAATGTTGAGACCCCGCGAATGAATATAGAAGAAGCATCGTATCCAGGCTCACCACTTCTCTGTACAGCCACAACACCAGCCAAACGACCAGCCAAGGCATTGGTAAGGTCCCTCACAGGAATTTTCAACTCTTCGGGCTTTACAGTAACCTGTGAACCCACAACACTGATTTTTTTCTGCCGACCATAGCCTACTACGGCTACTTCACTCAAGTTTTCTGCTTTAATGTCCATCTCAACCACCATATTGCCTGTTGTCACTGCTGGCAGTTCAAGCTGGGTATAACCAACTGCACTGAACACAATCAAAGCAGTTGAATTTTTTACGCGAATACTGAATAGTCCGCTGGCATTTGTTACAACGGTATTTTGAGTACCTTTTTCAGCAACACTGGCATTGGCAATCAACATGCCAGCTTTGTCCTTCAAAAGACCTGTGACCAATACTGTTCCATCTTGCGAAAAGGAGGAGGAAACAGAAAAGCAACAAGCCAGTAGAAACAGCAGAAAATGTTTTGGTTTCATAACTTGGTTTGGTTTGTTAATTGAATTGAAAAAGCCAAAAGCTGATCAATAGAATGTTCGGTGAAGAAATAGCCCTAATGACCATTTTCATCTGTATTCATTGCAAAAATTGGCCTATCCCCAACAATATACCGCAATAACAGATGGGGCATTTGCGCAAACGTTTGCGCAAATTTGACATTCAAGTGCAATTCGGGTCATTTGTAGCGCTAGTACTTATTTGATTGAAATAGCAGTTCGATAAGAAAAGAAAAAGGGACAAACCAAGTTTAACCTGATTTATCCCCTACTGTAGCGAGATCGGGAGTTGAACCCGAGACCTTCGGGTTATGAATCCGACGCTCTAACCACCTGAGCTACCTCGCCTTGGGTGATTTTGGGTGGCAAAAGTAAGCAATGTATTTTTCCTGACAAAACTTAAGGCCGTTTTTACAGGAGCATCATCAGCAAGGATGGATAGGCAGGCCCTGCAAGCCGTTTCATTTCCCCTACACAAGATGAACAGCCATATTCGGAGAATGCCTTTTTCAACACAGGTAAAGCCTCAATTTCCTTGAATGCATTGATCTGAGGGTTTGTCCATTCCTTCTCTTTCAACAAATAGGGAAGAATGAAATCAAAGGCAAGTTTCAATGATTTCCCCGAACTTGATTTAGCATGCCACAGATCCAGCCCATGTTGTTGAAACCTGGTGGCCAGATTGGCATATGCGTTTAAGATGAACACGGAATAGTGCAGCGAAGTAGTTCTTTTCATCTCCAAAGGAAAAGAACCCTGAACATCCATTTCTTTGTCAAGCCTGGACATGACCCTTTCATGAATTTTTTGGATCAAAATTGTATCACCAAGGAACCCTGCATAGGCCAGTAGCTGTGCATCAAACCAAACACCATGATTGTTGGGAGCATTCATCTCTTCCATTCCAATTTTACTGGTCATCAGCCAATTGCTGAATTCCTTTACCCAAAGCACCATCCCTGATTGATCAGCACTGGTCCAGGCTTTTGAGTTGCTGATCAATGATATGGCATCAATGATGTGCATGAAATGCCGGGTGTCAATAACCCCTTCTGCCCTTCCTTCTATTACCCCTTTTACGGACTGTGCATATTTAAGATTAGGGTTCATCCTTGTCTTTTCGTCCAAAAACCATACCCGGATCAATTGAGTGGCATGTGCAGCATACTCATTTTTCCCGGTAAAATAATAAGCCAAACCCAAATGATAAATGCTGGAACTCAAACCTGGCAATACAAGCTTGTCTGGGGAATTTTTTACTTCGGGATTGATTTCGCCATCCCTTCGGATATAGGGGATGCCATTGGGAGTATTCGGATTGGGCCACCAATAAGGCGCAATGCTCATATAATCGTGCTTGTCTCCGCTGGGAGGGATGTCTGTTTTGGCCATCACTGTCACTGGTTTGAACAACAATGCTTTGTCAGCATCCTTGATGAGCTGGTTGAATGCCGGCAAATATTCCCTTTCCTGAATTCTTCCCTTGCTGACGGCAAGTCGTTTGAAGTCAATTTTTACGAGCTCGGTGAGCAAAATCTTTTCCTGAGAAAACAAAAAGCTGTGAACAAAAATCAATTTCCATAGCAAGGAAAATCCTTTTTTCATTATTGGTTTTTTGTCTTTGTTTTGGTTGCATGACGACCACTGCCATCGCCATTGTCCAATATGCCACCTCCTGGGTTGAGTTTGTCCAAAATCGCCTGCAGCTTTTGTTTTTCAACAATTGTCTTTTCGTCCAACACTGCCAACTTTTCTTCGAATGGCGCTTTGCGCATATCATACAGATCACCTGATCGCATCAATTTCCAATTGGCAGAACGCACATACCAATCCTTTCCAAGTTCGGTAAAAATCCATTCCCTTGCGGCTCCTTTGGTCCCTTTCAGCTGGTAAGCGAAACTTACGCCGTCCAATACACTGTTTGTTGGAAGCGGAGCTCCTGCGATTTCGGCAAAAGTTGGAATGAAATCAGCCGCATCAATCAAGTTGTTAGAAACTCCTGGTTTTTTAATCATTCCTGGCCAGTTGACAATCATGGGAACCAGGCTTCCGCCTTCTTGCATAGTTCCCTTTTTACCAACAAGTTTTTGTCCATGTATTCTGCCAATGCTTGCGGCCTGTCCTGCGGTACCGTTGTCGCCAAAAAATACGATGAGGGTATTCTCCCTTAACTTCAAACTATCAAGGGTATGTACCAACTTGCCCACAAGCTTGTCCATGTAGGAAATATTGTCTGCGTAAAGGTCCTTGTAATCAGTGGTACCAGGCTTGGTATCAGGAGTAGCTATGATTTCTCCATGCACATGTGACAAGGAATAGTACAGGTAAAAAGGATCTTTTTTATGTTGGGTCAAAAAATTGACCATATGGTTATGCATCAGGTCTGGCATGTACTCTCCACTTTTTAACAGTACGTCTTTACCATTGACAACGTATTTCTCTTTTTTGTCTGTTTCGTTGACGTAAACACCGCTGCCAAAAAACCTCAAGTAATCATCAAACCCAAATTCTGCGGGGCCCAAAGGCAACTGCCCCCATTTGCCAATCATGGATGTAGCATAACCAGCTTTTTTCAAAATAGACGGCATCATGGTTTCAACAGAAGGTTTCATGTCGCCGGTCATGTCCTGGTTTACAGCACCCGTTCGGAAACCATACCTTCCTGTCAGAATCAAAGCCCTGGAAGGACCGCAAAGTGGGACAGTATAGGCATTGGTATAACGAATTCCTTCTTTCGCAAGTTTGTCAATGGAAGGTGTTTTAAAAAAATCCGCACCATAAGCACCAACACCATCAATCCCCAAATCATCGGCCAAAATAAAAATGATATTGGGTTTTTTATCTTGTGCAATTGACAGATTGCTACCAATAAGCAGGACCAGAAAAATCTTCAAGCAATTCATACAATTATTTTTTCTTTTGGGAATTGAAAAATTCAATCATTTCCTTGCGCAACCCATTGGCAACTGTTGCGTAAGCTTTATCATCAACAACATTTTGCTTTTCAAGTGGGTCTGCAGTATAATCGTACAATTCTGTAGCATAAATTTTGTTTTCACTGAATGCGTCATTTGATGTGAAGTCATTCAACCACATGGTAAAACGATATTTTGACGTTCTCATGCTATACCCCATGATTGCATTGCTGCTGTAATTTCTCTTGGTCATTTCAGCTTTGCTGAGTTTTCTAGGGTATTGGCTCATGGCAAATTCATTCACAATGGCCCTCTTGTTTTGCATAACCGGCTTCAGGCTCTTCCCATGCAAATGAGAAGGCACAGGAACTGAAGCAAGGTCGCAGAGGGTTGGGAAAATATCAACATGTTCAGACAATGAACTTGTGGGCCCAGGTTTCATGCCTGGCGCAGCAATGATCAATGGAGCGCGGGTGGCCTGCTCCAGATTGGTATGCTTTTCCCAAAGGTCATGGTCTCCCAAATGCCAACCGTGATCACCCCACAATACGATTATCGTATTGTTAAGGGTTCCCAAAGAATCCAACGTATTCAATAGAATTCCTACCTGTGCATCCAAATAAGAAACAGCAGCATAATAACCATGTATAAGTTCCAGTTGTTTCTCTGTTTTCAACCTAACATGATTGCCTGGCTCATTGAACATTGCAAAGGCAGGGATATCCGTATAGTTTCTTAGCTCTCCTGATTTATGATAAGCAATCTCAGGTGCATTGCTTGCATGCTCAGTAAAGCTGGCAAGTGGCATGTCTGCACGGTTATATAGATCCCAGTATTTCTTTGGTGCAACAAAGGGCAAATGCGGTTTATGATAACCAACGGCGAGGAAAAATGGCTTCTGGTCCTTGTGCAACTTGACCATCTGATCCCTGGCTTTCAGCGTGATCACACCATCATCATAGGCGTTGTCTGGTACATCATAGTTTTCAGTGGAAGGTCCTTTGATGGATGTGGGCATTTCGTCATCATCTTCCCTTTGAACCCTTTCCTTTTTGACAAGGAACAATGCCTTGTTTTCAGGCTTTTGGTATTGGCTGTTTGCCGGCTTGCCCAGTCCATTGGCATAATCACTGGCTTCAGGCTCGATGTATGGTAAATTCCATGACTGGGGATCAATCTTTTTTATGGCACTGCTGGGATGAAAAATCTTGCCGGTTCCAACGGTATTGTATCCCTGCGTAATCAGGTATTGCGGCAATGTCAGAATATCAGGATTGATATCACGCATCTGCGTTTTCAAGTCCCAAACTTTTGTATAGTCGGGTCTCATGCCTGTCATTAGGCTTGCACGTGTGGGCCCACAAACAGACTGTTGACAATAATTGTTGGAAAACATGGTACCCATTCGTGCTAGACGATCAATATTTGGCGTCTTGATGATCTTGTTCCCATAACATGCCATGATGGGCTTGAGGTCATCAACAGCAATAAAAAGAATGTTTGGCTTCTTGTTTTGCTGGCCCACAAGATCAATACTCAAAAAGAAGAGAATGATTGATAGAAAGAAAAACGACTTGCGCATTTTTAATATTGTTTATGATAATGATATAAGTTACTCAATACCCTGGATTTTGGGGAATTTTTAAAGTCGTATTGTTGTCAATTTCACGCTGTGGAATGGGCAGCAGCAAGCGATCAGTGGTGACATATGCCTGAATCTGTGCCAATGTAGGCTGTGGACTTGGATATTTCCCATAATGCACTGCATATATTGCACCATAGTGATTTTTAATCGTCTGGACTGCGTTTATAGTAGTCATGGTTGAATTGTACCTGAGCAAATCATACCATCTGATGTTTTCAAATGCAAATTCCAGTTTTCTTTCATTGACGAGTTCTTTTTCAAACAATGCAACGGTATTGACGGCAGCAGGCAACAGGTCAGTCAGCCCAGCCCGCTTTCTCGTTTGGTTGATCAATGCCAGGCTTGCAGGTGAATTTCCTTGTGCCTCGGCAAGCATCAGCAAGACATCAGCATAGCGCAGTACAATCCAATCATTCTCTGCATCGTTTACAATTGAAACAGGAGAAATCATTTTTTTAGGATACAGAATCTTTGTGCTGCCATATTCGCCTATGCTGATGGCTTTCCGCAAATCGGTTGCTGCATAGCCAAGGTTCAAGTCTGCAGCGGGCGTGTTAAACCCACTGCCGTCGCCAATGATCACTGCAGTTCCACTCAATTCAGGGGCAAAATAATTGGGAAAGGGAGAACCCAGACCAATACCGCCAGCCTTGTACCTGATGGCGAAAAGAATTTCCTTGTTCATCTCATTTGAAATGGAGAAGATATCACCATATGTCGCAACCAGGCCATAACCACTATTGGCAATGACATCGTTCAACAAAGGGATGGCGTCTGCTTTGCGGTTCAAGGTCAGGTAGACTTTTGCCAGCATGGCTTTTGCTGTCCAACTGTTTACACGGCCCAGACTAGTGGCAGGAATTGATGCATATTTCAATGAAGCACCATTGGCAATGGCATAACTCAAATCCGCGATGATGAGTTTATAGATTTCGGCTGCTGATGTCCTGTTCATTGACGTGGCATCAAAAGGAGATAAAGGTTCGTGAACAAGAAAGACTCCCCCAAACTGCCTTACCAAATTAAAATAATGATAAGCCCTGATGAATGCTGCTTCAGCAGAGAGTTCTTTTTTGTCTTTTTCTGCAATGAGCACAGTTGATGCCTCAGATGTCATGGCGCCAGATGACTGAGAATAGTTGACATTGAGGCTGTTCAAGATCAAATTGACATTGCGGATATTCGCATAGGTGCTTATCCAAAAATTATAAATCCCTTGGTGGGATGTATTGGGAATAAACAGATCCAGATCACTCAAATCGCGATTGGGCACTGATTTGCTGGCAGGATTTCCCATGATGGCATTGTCACTCCGCAGTTCAGACATTTTCCACTCTTCCAAAAGTGGCTTCTGTAAGCCATTGTAACAACCAATAAGAGCAGTTTGGATATCTATGGTATTTTTATAAAAGGTTGCAGTGGTTACATTGCTGAGTGGATAGAGTTCAATGTTTTTTTTGCATGAAGCAAGCAAGAATATGCCAGCAAGGAATATGTTAATTGAGCGTTTCATATTGCTATTTTTGATACGATGATGATTAAAAATTAATGTCAATACCGATCAAGACTGTTTTGGGAATGGGAAATGATCCGCGCTGGTATCCATCAATCAATACAGATGAATATGCACCATTCGAGAACCTTCCTTCAGGATTAAGCCCCCTATAGCCTTTTGCTGTCTTGAAATAAAGGTTTTGTGCAGACAGGTAAAAGCGCAGGGATTTTACTTTTAATTTTTTCATAAAAGCAGCAGGTATCGTGTATCCAACATTTACATCCCTTAGTGAAACATATGATGCGTCTTCTATTACATAGTCTGTGAGCATCCAATTGTATCCCAATGTTGAGAATGGCGTTTTGCCATCACCAGGAAACTTTGCACTGACCCAGCGGTTTTGATTGTATGTTCGTATTGTCCTCCTTGATTCATTGTAGTTAGGATCACCGTTGATCAGTTTTCCGCCTTGAACACCCTGGAATGTGAAGCTGACATCGAATCCCTTGAAACCAAAATTGTTGGTGAGGCCCCATGTGAAATCTGGATATGGATTCCCAAGATCTGTCCTGTCTTCATTGTCGATCTTGTTGTCTCCATTGATATCCACGATCTTCAATCCTCCCGGTACGAATACACTACTCAAGGAACTTGTTAAACCTCCTGCCTGGGCCTTGTTGATTTGATCTTGGGAGAGCCATACACCATCTGTCTTGAATCCGAAATACTGGACCAAGGGATTTCCGACCTTATTCCTATAAACCTCGGTGCGTTCGCCCTGGTTCAACAAATACGCTTCTGTCCCCAATTCAATGATGCTGTTCTTGTTTTGGGAAAAATTAGCAGAAGTTGACCATTTGAAATTTTTTGCTTGGATATTTCGCGTCGTCAGTTCCAACTCAATTCCTGTATTCCGGAGACTTCCGATGTTGTTCCAGAATTGAGGAACACCCGTAAATGCCATAGCAGACTGTTGCAGAAGAAGTTTATCGGTTTTTGATTTGTATGCATCAAGTGTAAGTCCTACCCTGCCGCTGAACAAGGATAAGTCCAAACCAAAATTGGTTTGGTATGTGCTTTCCCAGGTTATGCCTGGATTGGAAATAATTGTGGAAGAATTCACCAAGCCAGGGAATGAGGTTCCTGTTCCAGAACCAATTGAATAGTTGGCGCCATACATCAAATCCAAGAATGCAAAATCCGAAATGCGGTTGTTGCCTGAAATTCCATAACTACCTCTGAGCTTAAGGGTAGAAAGCCAATCAATGTTAGAGAGGAATTTCTCTTTGCTTGCTATCCACCCAAGAGAAACCGAAGGAAATGTCCCCCACTTGTTTCCTGGCCCAAAATAGGAACTGCCATCGGCCCTGAAACTTGCAGAAAAAAGATAACGATCATTGTAGCTGTAGTTCAATCTTCCCAAATAGGACAATAGACCGATTTGATTTTTTGTACCAAAAGTTCCATTCTTGTCCAATTGTGCTGCACTGTTCAAGGTCCTTATTTGGTCACTTGGAAAATCAATCGCTGCTGTTTGCTCTTTGCTTACTGTTGTTTTCTGGGATGTGAAACCAGCGAGGATATTGAATTCGCTTTTACCGGCTGTTTTCACATAGTTCAGCGTGTTTTCTGAAAGAAGGTCAATGAAAACATTGTTGGTGAACACGCCCCGGTTGTTGTCTCCATCCCTGTTGGCGTTTCGTTGAGAGAAATCCAGGCCATTGGTATAATTCAGGTAAGTGCTGGCAAGGGTTTTAAAAGTAAGCCCTGGAAACAGCACTATGTTCAAGTCAGCAGATGATTGAAGGCGGTATTCGTTGGAATAAATATCCGTGCGGAGTACTGCAGACTTTGGGTTCTGTTGTGCGGAACCGCTTGGATTCACTGTTGTAGCACCTGAAGTCCAGTTGGATCCATCAGGCATGACACCAGAATAAATAAGACCAGAGAAATGCCTTGGATGTGCATAATCCCCGGCCTTGATTCCGGCATACTGTGGATTTTTGTTCACAAATGCTGCAGTAGCATCGTTATGATAAACGGGCAACCAAGTTGGGAATCTCCAAAAATTCGTAAAGTTTTCTGATGGAGCAGAACGCTTGGAATAAGATGGATTGAGGTTTAGACTCAATTTTACTTTCTTGCTGAGGTCCAGATCAACCTTGGTTCTGATATTGAATTTCTCATAATTGCTCTTGTACATCATACCCTCGTCATTCTGATAGCCGGTAGAAAGGAAATACCTTACATCCTTTTTGCCACCTGCTACACTGAGCATGATATTTTGGAAAGTGGCGGGCCGAAGGGACTCTGATTGCCAGTCAGTACTTTGACCACCGCGGAGCAGATTTTCAACAATATATGATGCACGGTCACCATCTGCCACGGTATTGTTTGCAGGCAATACAGTTGAATCTTTGGCGCGTTTTGCCATTTCATCAAAGAGCATTCCTATGTATTCGCCAGTGGTCATGATATCATACCGTTTGTAATCTTCTTTTTGGCCAACAGAATACTTGAGCACATATTTGGGCTTGTCTGCAGTGCCTTTTTTTGTAGTCACAATGATCACGCCACCAGAACCCCTTGACCCATAAATGGCGGCAGATGCGGCATCTTTCAAAACTTCAACAGATTCAACATCTGCCATGTTCAAAAAGGCAAGACCATCCGGTATGGGTTGTCCATCCACAATGACCAGCGGGCTTGACCCAGCATTGATTGAACTGATACCCCTTATGTTTATTTTGGGTGCTGCACCTGACTCAGAACTGACATTTTGAACTGTCAACCCCGCAACCCTGCCTTGCAATGCCTGATCCAACCTTGACATGGGAGATTCATCCATCCTGTCGTTTTTGTATTTGGCAACAGCACCTGTCAAGCTTGACTTTTTCTGGGTACCATAACCAACAACAACAACTTCTGATTGAGAAACTGCTTCTGGCACCAAAAAGATGTTCAGTGTTGTGCTGGAACTGACAGTTGCAGATTGAGCAGTATAGCCAACATATGTAAAAACCAAGTTGGATACTCCCTTATCAAGGGTCAATGAAAAACTGCCATCAGATTGGGTGAGAACTGCTCCTTTGCTCTTATTCGTGATGATCGAAACCCCAACCAATGGCTCTCCAGTTGACTGATCAACAACCTTGCCCTTGATTTCCTTTTTTTGGGCAAATGTTATACCAGAAATGCCAAAAAGGGCAAGGAACAATAGAAATCTAAATTTCATGTGACTTATTTTGGTTTTTAAAATCCTAGAAAAAGGCTTTTTTGAAGCAAATGCTTCAGCGCAAGCATTTACAAAAACGCATATAATATTAACAAAAATTGGTGGCGCTTCTGAGAAATTCTAATTGAAATTTTATCAATAAAACGAGCAGAAAAAGCATGTTGAATTAAAAAATGACAACGATTTTGAGCATTTTTTCAATAATTTCCTATCGGCATCGTTTCCGGAATCGTTACCGGAAATAATACCGGAAAGTTGGTCATGGCCTTCAAACTTGTCGTATTTTAAGGCCTGGTAAGCCAATTCTTACACAATAAATGCCCCTTTATGCAAAGCAAACCGCCAACAATAAAAGACATCGCAAAAAAACTGCACCTGTCCGTTTCTACAGTATCAAGGGCTTTACGCAATGTTCCTGACATCAATCCGGAAACCAAAAGGAATATCCTCGAGTTGGCTGAGGAGTTGAATTATCAACCCAATAAATTGGCTCGAAGTTTAAGACAAAACCAAACCAATACCATTGGAGTCATTGTGCCCAACCTTGACTATGTGATTTCCACCATGGTGAAAGGCATTGACGAAGCAGCATTGGAAGCGGGTTTCACCGTTATTGTCTGCCAGAGCAATGAGTCATTTGGTCGGGAAGTGGTCAACACAAGAAGAATGCTGAACAGTCTGGTGGATGGATTCATCATTTCCATTTCAAGTGAAACAAAATCCAATGAACATTTTAAGGTTTTGCAGGAGCGTGAAATTCCGATGGTGGTTTTTGACAGGGTAATTCCTGATATCCTGGCATCAAGTGTAATCCTGGACAACGAAGAGGGTGGTTTCATTGCTACAGAACACCTAATTGAGCAGGGCTACAGGAAAATTGCGATCTTGGCAGGCCCCAAAACTTTGGGCATCAGCAACAGCAGGTTCAAAGGGTATCAAAAGGCATTGAAAAAACACAACATCAAATTTGATCCGGAGCTTGTTGTTCATTGTGACTTCAACCAGGACTTTGCTTTTTTTGCAACAGAAGAATTGTTGTCCAGCAAAAAGAGACCTGATGCCATCTTTACGATCAGCGACCGTATGGCCATTGGTGCGATGTTGGCCATCAAAAACAAAGGCCTTAAAATGCCGGAAGAGATCGGTTTGGTAGGCTTCAACAATGAACCTTCATTGGCACTGTTTACCCCATCGATTTCCAGCGTTGAACAGCCCTCATTTGAAATTGGTAAAATGGCTGGAAAAATTTTCATTGAGCAGTTTTTGAACACAAGCTTTTCAGACATTCGGGAGGAGGTGCTAAAGCCCAAATTGTGCATCAGGGAGTCATCTATGAGAAAGATTTAGAAAGGATAAATCATAAAAAAAAGGGGATTTATTCACAGCATACCACCAAAAGGGTATATCCAAAACTGACAAAAATCATTGAAGCACACTACTTTCGTCATTCGTAGCATTTCGTAAAAAATCAAATATTTACAGCGTTAAAGCTCCGGTAGGTAGGGAAAATATTATTCACAATAAAACCCCACTTTTATGACCAGAATCACCTCTTATTGCCAGACCTGTACAGTGAAAAACTGTATCATGCTCAAGTCTTTTGGACAAGAACAGCATCACCTTTACAAGCCTTACAAGCACCATTATGAATTTAAAAAAGGAGAATTGATTTTTCGGGAGGGCGATGAAATCAATGGACTTTATTTCATCCAATCCGGAGTCATCAAGCTGGAAATGAACGGAGAGACAGAAAGGCCTTTTATCCTCAGGCTGATTGGAGCAGGACAAACAATGGGACACCGTTTTCTGAGTTATACCGGACTTCAACCCTATTCTGCATCTGCAGTGGAAGACAGCCGCGTTTGCTTCATTGAACTGGGCTTTTTCAAGAACCTGATGCAGAAAAACGAACTGTTGCAAGAAGAAGTGAGAAAAATTTTCCTTCGGGAAATTCGCACAACTGAGATCAAATTGCTTCAGATTGCCCAGCAAACCGTGAGGGAAAAAGTAGCCGGCATCCTGGTACACCTTGCAGAAACCTACAATTATAAGCAGGTCGGGATGGGCATTCGGGTACATGTAGACCGTCAGGAGATGGCAGACCTTGCAGGCACCACCAAAGAACAGGTTTCAAGGATATTGGCAGATTTTGACCAGGAACAACTGATCCGTTTCAGGGCAAAACACTTCAAATACATAGCCGTTGACAGACTTCGCCAGATTGCTGAACGACATGCAACGCCAATAGGTGTTCCACAGCATGCATCAGTATAAAAACAATACTGCTTCATTGTTATTTTGGGTGCTACTTCATAACTTCGCGGCTGAAAAAACAAAACCATGGCTGCAAAGATAAAAGTACAGAACCCAGTTGTTGAACTGGACGGAGATGAGATGACAAGAATCATTTGGAAGTTCATCAAGGACAAATTGATCCTTCCCTATCTTGAACTTGACATCAAATACTATGATCTTGGTGTCGAGTACCGCGATGAGACCAATGATCAGGTAACCATTGATGCAGCCAATGCCATCAGGCAGTATGGCGTTGGTATCAAATGTGCTACGATTACCCCGGACGAGGCCCGTGTAAAGGAGTTCAACCTCAAACAAATGTGGAAGAGCCCGAATGGTACCATCCGGAACATACTGGATGGAACTGTTTTCCGTGAGCCCATCGTGATCAAAAACATTCCACGCCTGGTCAGCAACTGGGACAGCCCCATCATTGTCGGACGCCATGCCTTTGGTGACCAATACCGCGCAACGGACTTCCTGGTTCCAGGAAAGGGAAAACTCACCATCAAGTTTGAAGGTGAAGATGGAACCATTATTGAGCATGAGGTCTATCAATACAAGGGCGCAGGGGTTGCATTGAGCATGTACAATACCGATGAGAGCATCATTGGTTTTGCAAGGAGTTGCTTCAACATGGCCTTGCAAAAAGGCTGGCCGCTGTACATGAGTACAAAGAATACCATTCTCAAAAAATATGATGGCCGCTTCAAGGACATATTTGAAGAGATTTATCAAAATGAATTCAAGGCTGCCTACGAAGCAGCAGGCATCACATATGAACACAGGCTGATCGATGACATGGTTGCCAGTGCGTTGAAATGGAACGGTAAATTCGTTTGGGCTTGCAAAAACTATGATGGTGATGTACAGAGTGATACGGTGGCCCAGGGCTTCGGATCTCTTGGACTCATGACATCCGTCCTCGTTACTCCCGATGGCAAGACCATGGAGTCAGAGGCGGCGCACGGAACAGTTACCCGCCACTACCGTGACCACCAGAAAGGCAAGCCCACCAGCACCAACCCCATTGCTTCCATCTTTGCATGGACCCGTGGACTGGCATTCCGTGGAAAGCTGGACGACAACCAGGCCTTGATTGATTTCGCCAATGCGCTCGAGGCCGTTTGTATTGAAACTGTCGAAGAAGGCAAGATGACAAAAGACCTTGCAGTCTGTATCCATGGCAACAAAGTCAGCCATGGTGAACACTTCCTCTATACCGAAGAGTTTCTGGATGCCATTGACAGCAACTTGAAGAAGAAGATGGGGATTTGAAAGGGATGAGGGAGAAGGGATGAGGGAGAAGGGATGAGGGAGAAGGGACAAGGGACAAGGGTTTATAGGATGATAGACAAAGTAAGAGATGAAAGGGGGTAAACTTCCAAAATAACAATCCCGGTTCGAGAGGACCGGGATTTTTTATTTATACAATTCAAGGCCTCTTCCCCAGCATCCGGTTCCACATGATTTTAGCAGACTCCTTGCTGAAACCTGCCATGCGGCCACGTTGTACAATAAGATTGTTATCATCGGGATGTGTCAGATAATAATGAAAGGCAAACCTGCTCTTGGGATTTTGCCATCCATTGATTTGGCCAAAGCGCAGATCGTTCATAACCAGGGTATCGCCCCACTGTTC
Organism: Chitinophagales bacterium; assembly: GCA_030832085.1. Taxonomy (GTDB): domain Bacteria; phylum Bacteroidota; class Bacteroidia; order Chitinophagales; family Chitinophagaceae; genus Pollutibacter. The sequence continues at coordinate 26,031 of JAURJU010000038.1, forward strand.
CAGGGTATAATATCCCTGTGAAAACTGTTTGAGTTCCATGACCTCCCGGTGGTCGTGAACAGGCTTCAGATAGGCTTCATTCTTGTCAACATGATGAAGGTCAACATCGTTGTTCTTATCAAAAATGGATCGGTAACCAATCTGATAGCCGGTACTGTCTTCAACAACCACAAACCAAAGCAGGTTGTTGAGCAATGTGGGAGTCGTAAAATAATGGGGAGTATTGTTGAATTTGGACGATGCATATGCCTTTGCTTCCTTATCAATCCGGTATTTGTTGAAAAGGGCAAAACACATGTACACCGCAGCAGTGATTACTCCAGCCCGTGCCCATTTCAGCCGATGGCCATGATCTGTCTTGAGAAAAAGCAGAAACCCGAAAGCAATGGTTGGCAAAATGCTGAAAAGGGGGTCTGCAACATAGATCACGTTGAATGATATTCTTTTGGAAGAAAATGGCTCAAACCAACCAATGCCATAGTTGTTCATGGCATCCAGCAGCAGATGACAGGCTATCTCAATGAGAAAAAACCAGAACCATTTTCGCAGGCTGATGGGCTCAGCCTTGTGCCATCTTGCAGCCACCAATGCAAGAAAAAAACTGCTGATAAGGGCAAAGAAAAAGGAATGTGTAATGCCGCGATGGGCAATCAACTCTGTTGATACCGGCATCCAGAGCCCAGCTATGAAGTCAATATCTGGCACGCTGTTGGCCAACGCGCCCCATAGCATTGCCTTGCGGCCGGCGTTCTTGTCAAGGATTATTTCGCCGATACAGGCACCCAAAACAACATGTGTAATCGAATCCATCCCTTAAAAATAATCGAAATTATCATCTATGGCTGAAATGCCTAAGGAACAATGATTTTAAGCATTTGGCTTGGGCTTGATATTTTGTGTTTTCTGGGTTTATATAATTTTTGCAATTACCCATAAAAAAAGATCCCCCCAAAAGGGAGGACCATGTTATGTCAAGATGGTTGAATTGCGCTTTTAAATGTGTCAGTACCTGATCTATATTTTGGGCGCCATCGGTTGATCATCAAAATGATCTTCCTTCCCTGTTTCCGCCACCCATTGCAGGTTGGGTACTGCCAGATTGCTGGGCACCGCTGAACTTATTGAACCTGTAAATAAAGGTCATCAGGAAGTACCTTGTCAGCCTGTTTACCCTCGTATCAACAATGTTGTTTCCATTGATGGTTCGGGCGATTGAAGTGTTTTGCTTAAAGATATCATAGCCTGATATCCTGAAGATACCGTTCTTCTTTTTGAAGATTGTTTTCTCAAACGATGCATTCAACAAAGCAATGTTTTGGTTGACACTGGTGGAAAGTCCCCGGTTGATGATGTATTCCAGATCACTCCTGAACACCCATCCACCAGGAATGTCCACCCGGGTATTGTTGGTCAGGGTCCAGCTGCCATAGTCCACATTGGTCTGACCAGGCAGGCTGTACCTCACCCTGTTCAGACCATATCTTCCACCAAAGTCAATTTCCAGCCAATCTTTCCAATTGAACTCGAATTTCATCCCCTGTGCCAACAGCAGGTTTTTACCTACATTCCTTTGGCTCTCAATCAATGATATGTTGTGGTTGTATGCTGCAGTTCCGTTGAAAGAAATGATATAGGTCCTGTTGTTCCAGGGTTTGCTGAAATTATAGAACCCACTTACGGAGTAGTTGCCATCAACATTGTCATATGTCGTGAGCTGGCTTCCATTTCCACCCACCCTGGTCGTATTGTTGACAATCTGGTTGCTGGTGAAATTGTAGTTGGCACCAACAAAGAATGTCTGGCCAGTTAAAAAGTTGAGGTTATTGAACGAAGTGCTGAAAATATGTGCCACAGATGGCTTCAACAAAGGATTACCCTGGGTTTGGTACTGTGGATTGGAAATGTCCTTTACCGGTTGAAGCTGTGCAAAGCTGGGCTGGTTGGCATCCCCATTGTAGAAGAACCTGAGGGTCTTGTTCCTGGTAAAATTATAGGCAAAATTTGCTGAAGGCAGCATGTTCACCCGCTTGATGGGCGTATAGGCGCTGTCGCGGGAAACAGAATATCCCTTTTGGTTGATTGGCTGTGCGTTCAATCCAATGGTATAGTTGTACTTTTTCTTGACGGTTCTCAGGTTTGCTCCAATGCGTTGGCGCAGGAAGTCCGTCTCAAAAGCATTGCTGAGGGTGGTAGAGAAGGTTTCCAATCCCTGCGGATCCACTACATAGGTTGCCCTGTCATTGCTGGTGTAGGATTGGCCATATTGGTAGATCAGGTCAAGGTAACGCCCTTTCATCAATGGTTCGGAGTAATTGAACCGGATGCTGAAATTGTCGGCATTGTTGTCGGTGAAAACATTCTGGTTGAGAATGGTTGAGGCCTTGACCGGCAAATAATTGTTGGTGGTATTTATTTTGTTGGCCTCTCCATCGGTGGAGTTGTATCCTCCATTGATGTTGACAGAAAGATTTCTGCCAGGCTTCCTGAACTTGTGGTTAAAAATCAGGTTTCCAGAGAAATTGGGAGCCTTGGAGGTTGACTTGTTGTTGTTGCTGCCCTTGCTGGTTGTGTCCTTGTCATTGCGGATATAATCGAACAATGAGCTGGAAGCACTGTTGGAAGCCCTGGTTGTGAACTCAGGCATGAATTTTACATAATTGAAAGAATCTATGTTCCACTCAAAGTTCAGTGACGCCCGATGGCTTTTGGAATCGCTGAGTGATGCGCTTACCTGATGGTTCAAAAACTTGGTGTTCTGGAAGAAGTTTTGGGAAGCCACATCCTGCTGCACATCAGTCTCTCTCGTAGAGTAACTGTAGTTTCCGTAAATGGATCCTTTTTTGTTTTCAAGGTCATTCCTGAAATTGACCCCCAGTGAATTGGCAATCCTCAGACCTTCATCACCTCCGAATCCACCCTGGTTGTTTCCGCCAATCCTCACCTGAAATCCACGGCCACCTCCGCCGCCGCCGCCGCCACCACCACCGCCACCATCAAAATTGAAGGTGCTGGTATTGTTGTTGTTGGCCCCACCGAATACGGAAATCTGCTTGTTGTTGTTGAAAAAATTTACGTTTGTTCCCAGCGCATAACGATCACTGGTACCGGCGCCTACAGAAGTACGGCTGAAAATCCCCTTGTTCCTGTCTTTCTTCAATTGCAGGTTGATGATCTTGTCTGGTTCACCATCCTTGATACCTGAAACATTGGCCAGGTCACCATAATCATCGATAACCTGTACTTTGTCAATCATATCAGCAGAAAGCTGCTGGGTGGCAGCTTTGGGATCGCCACTGAAAAAATCCTTTCCATTGACCCGCACTTTGCTCACGCTTTTGCCCTGGGCAGTAATATTTCCGTTCTTGTCTACCTCAATGCCCGGCATTTTCTTCAAAAGGTCCTCCACCATGGCGTTCGGCTTCATCCTGAATGAATCCGCCTTGTATTCCACGGTATCTTCCTTTACGATGATCGGGGGGGTTGAAATGACAATTTCATCTAAGGTGCTGTACTCAGGCAATAGTTTATAATTCTCCAGTTTCAGAACTTCATCCCCCTCCGGTATGGAAAGGGCCTTGTAGGTAGTTCCGTATCCCACACTTGAGACCATGAGGACGAATTTGCGCTCAGGAATGCCTTTGATCAGGAAAAAACCAACATTGTTGGAAACCGTTTTGATGGTATCCTTGCCTCCCGCAATGTAAACACCGACCGTGGCCCTGGACACTGGATTTCCCAGGGAATCGACCAAACGGCCATTGACCTGGAACCCATCTTGTGAAAATGCGCTGAAAGAAACTGTAAAAGACAACAATATCAACGTGAAAATTCTGCTCATAATTATGTATTCGTGCAATTGGATGCCAAAGGTAGTTAAACACCTTCGGTCGAAAAATGTTAAAAGGGAATTAAGAATATTTGAAAACAATTAAACAACAAGCTGGGCAAGGGAGGGGCAACAAGTGCGTAAAAAGGTTTAATTTTGGCGCTTAGCAAGAACTGAAGAACATGTTTAAATTCATATCGGGTTTATTTGGCGGCAGCAAATCGGAAAAGGATGTCAAGGAAATTCGCCCCCTTGTGCAAAAAATCAACGAACATTTTACGGCATACCAAACGATAAGCAATGATGAACTGAGGGCAAAAACCCAAGGATTCAGGGAAAGAATCAAGGCACACCTGTCAGGAATTGACAACAAGATCAAGGCGTTGAATGAGCAGGCCGACCAATTGCCTGCAGAAGACATTCTGGGAAGGGATGAGCTTTATAAAGAGGTCGATGAGCTCAGGAAATCCCGCAACCAAGAGATTGAGGAAGTATTGAAGGAGATTTTGCCTGAAGCATTTGCAGTGGTAAAAGAAGCAGGACGGCGGTTCAAGGAGAATGAGGAGCTCGTTTCCTCCGCTACTGCACTCGACCGAGATTTGGGTGTGAAAAAGGATTATATCACCATAAAGGGCGATCAGTCCATCTTCAAGACGAGTTGGATGGCGGCAGGCAGCCTTGTCAACTGGAACATGGTGCATTATGATGTCCAGCTGATCGGTGGTACAGTGTTGCACTCCGGTAAAATTGCTGAAATGGCCACGGGAGAAGGAAAGACACTGGTTTCTACCCTCCCCGCCTACCTCAATGCCCTCGCGGGAGAAGGTGTACACATCGTAACGGTGAACGATTACCTGGCCAAACGCGACTCCGAATGGAACGGAACCCTCTTTGAATGGTTGGGCCTCACGGTGGATTGCATTGACAAGCACCAACCACATTCAGATGCAAGAAGAACTGCCTATCAGGCAGACATCACATACGGAACCAACAATGAATTTGGTTTTGATTACCTGCGGGACAATATGGTCCATTCGCCAGATGAAATGGTACAGCGCAAGCACCATTTTGCCATGGTGGATGAGGTGGACAGTGTATTGATTGATGATGCAAGAACCCCACTAATCATTTCTGGCCCTGTGCCGCGGGGCGATGACCAGCAATTTCACATCCACAAGCCCAAAATCCAACAGCTCGTAGAAGTACAGAAACAAGTGGTGTTGAAATCCCTGCAAGAAGCCAAAAAGCTCATTGCAGAAGGAAAGGATGGCCCGCAGGAAGGCGGGATGGAACTGATGCGTGCGTTCCGTGGATTGCCCAAAAACACTGCACTCATCAAATACCTCAGTGAACCAGGAATCAAGGTAAAGCTGCAGAAATCAGAAAATTATTTCCTGGCGGAACAGCAAAAACACATGCCTGAAGTGGATGAGGAATTGTATTTCCACATCGATGAAAAAAACAACCAGGTTGAACTCACAGACAAGGGCTTGAATTTCATCACCAAGGGTGGAGAAGACCCCAACTTCTTCGTACTTCCAGACCTAAGCCTCGCGATTGCTGAAATTGAAAAACACAGCGGCAATGCTGAGGAAAAGCTGGCAATGAAAGAGAACCTGCTCCAAGACTATTCATCAAAGGCCGACAGAATCCATACCATTCAGCAATTGCTGAAAGCCTATACATTGTTTGACAAGGACATTGAATACGTGGTGATGGATGGTGCCGTCAAAATAGTGGACGAGCAGACAGGAAGGATCATGGAAGGCAGGAGGTACAGCGATGGACTTCACCAGGCCATTGAAGCAAAAGAAAATGTAAAAATCGAGGCAGCAACGCAAACTTATGCAACGGTTACACTCCAGAATTATTTCAGGATGTACCACAAGTTGGCTGGTATGACCGGTACCGCAGAAACGGAGGCAGCAGAGTTGTGGAACATCTACAAACTGGATGTGGTTTCCATCCCCACCAACCTGCAGATGACCCGAATAGACCATGAGGACCTTGTGTTCAAAACCAAGCGCGAGAAGTTCAAGGCAGTTATTGATGAAATTGAACAACTGCGCGGAGCAGGAAGACCGGTATTGGTGGGTACTACCTCAGTTGAAGTATCGGAATTGCTGGGAAGGATGCTGCAGCAAAAAAAGATTCCGCACAATGTTTTGAACGCCAAGCAGCATGCACGTGAGGCACAGGTTGTAGCCGAGGCGGGGCTTGCAGGAAATGTCACCATCGCCACCAACATGGCGGGAAGGGGCACAGACATCAAGCTTGGACCCGGAGTCAAAGAAGCCGGTGGCCTTGCCATCATCGGTACGGAAAGACATGAAAGCCGACGGGTGGACAGACAGTTGCGTGGACGTGCAGGACGCCAGGGTGATCCTGGATCTTCCCAGTTCTATGTTTCCCTGGAGGATGACCTGATGCGCATGTTTGGCAGTGACAGGATTGCTTCCCTGATGGACAGAATGGGGTACAAGGAAGGTGAAGTGATCCAGCACAGCATGATCACCAAGAGCATCGAAAGGGCGCAGAAAAAAGTGGAAGAGAACAATTTTGGCATTCGAAAAAGATTGCTCGAATATGATGATGTGATGAACAAGCAACGCAGCGTCATCTATGGCAAACGCCAGCATGCACTCTTTGGGGAACGCCTGGCACTTGATCTTGACAATGCATACTATGCTGTGGCAGCAAACGTTGTGCAACAGTTTGCCGGAAGCCATGACCATGACGAATTCAAACTGTCTGCCATCCTGCATTTCAGTGTGGACACTGCCATCACAAAAGAGGCGCTTGAAAAGGGGAACACCAATGATCTTGCAGACCAACTCTACAAGGAGGCGATTGAGCATTATACCACCAAGAAAATGCTGCTCGCAAAACAATCTCTTCCTGTATTCCAAAATGTACGTACCGCTCAAGGAAGCCATATCGTAAATGTAGTTGTTCCATTCACCGATGGTAAAAAAACCATCAATGTCTTGGCCAACCTTGACAAGACCATCAGCAGCAAAGGCACTGAAATGGTCTCTTCATTGGAAAAAACCATCACGCTGGCCATCATAGACGATACCTGGAAAGAGCACCTCAGGGCCATGGATGATTTGAAGCAAAGCGTTCAGACAGCAGTATATGAACAGAAAGATCCCCTGGTCATTTACAAGCAGTCGGCGTTCCAGCTGTTTGCAGAAATGGATGCAGAAGTAAACAAGGATATCGTTTCCTTCCTTTGTCACTCCTCTCTTCCGATTGAAAACACAGGAGGATTGAAAGAAGGCCGTGAAAACAGAACGGACATGAGCAGGATGAAAGTAAGGAAGGATGAGCTTTCTGCTTCTGGAGCGCCTGAAATGATGGAAGGGGAAAACCAGTACCATGATCCCTCAGAAGCCATCAAGCAAGAGCCTGTGAGGGTCGGACCCAAGGTGGGAAGGAATGATCCTTGCCCCTGTGGCAGTGGCAAAAAATTCAAGTCCTGCCATGGCAGGGATCAGGAATAAATCAGCCTGCAACAAACAAAAAATGATGTTCAGATCAACCCTTTTAAATCTTACGGCTCTGTTGTTTTGCTGCAGCATTTCAGCATACGCACAGTTTGCCAAAAGCCCTCATGTAACCAGGGATCCAAGGGTGGACAAGTTGGTGGACAAGCAAATCGAGTTGAACAGTCAGGCGCTGAAAGTCAGAACAAGCATTGAGCAGGGATTCAGGATTGTTGTCGTCAGCACCAACAAAAGAGACTTTGCCATCGATACAAAATCGAGGTTGATGAAAGGGTTTCCTGAGCATGGATCATACATGTTTTACCAATCACCCAATTTTAAGGTTCATTTCGGTAACTTCAAGACGATGAAAGAAGCTGAATGGATGAGAAAAGAGCTGGAGCTCCAGTTCGGCGAGAATCTCCTGATCATACCTTCACAGATTGAGGTAAGAGGGGAAAGAAAGGAAGCAGAAAACTTTTAATGAATACCATGCTGAGAGAAAAAATCAAACAGCTGTCTGCACAGTATTTCGAGGAATACAGGAACATCAGGCATCACCTCCATGCCCATCCTGAGCTGAGTTATAAGGAATACAATACCGCTAGATTTGTCAAAGAGCACCTCACCAGCATTGGCATACCATATACCGTGATGGCAGAAACAGGTGTGATTGGCATTGTTGAGGGAAAGCGTTCCAGCCGTGTCGTTGCATTGAGGGCTGACATGGATGCATTGCCCATCCAGGAAGAAAATGACCTGCCCTATGCATCAACAATACCTGGCGTGATGCACGCATGCGGACATGATGTGCACACCACATGTCTCTTGGGTGCAGCCCGCATTTTGCATGAATTGAGGGATGAATGGGAAGGAACTGTGAAGCTGGTTTTTCAGCCCGGCGAAGAAAAAAATCCTGGCGGAGCAAGCCTTTTGATCAATGAAGGGGTCCTGAAAAATCCGGCACCAGCTTGCATCTTTGGATTGCATGTTCATCCGCTTTTGGAAATTGGAAAAATGAGTTTTGCTTCTGGAAAAGTAATGGCCAGTGCTGACGAGCTCTACATCACGGTACGCAGCAAGGGCGGACATGCGGCAAAGCCTTATCTGACAGCAGACACAGTGCTTACCGCTTCGCAAATTGTTGTTGCGCTGCAACAGGTGGTCAGCAGAAACAGCAACCCCTTCTCCCCTTCTGTTTTGTCGATCTGCTCCATACAGGGTGGATTTACAACCAATGTAATACCATCAGAAGTGAAGATGATGGGAACGTTTCGGGCAATGGATGAGGAATGGCGGTTTGAGGCACACCGCAGGATTAGGGAGATCATCGAAAACATCGGAAAGTCTACAGGTGCCGAAGTTGAACTCAACATCAGTGTAGGATATCCTTCTGTGGTGAATGACCACGTGTTGACACAACACGCAAGGTCGTTGGCAGAAGAAATGATCGGAACTGAAATGGTGGAAGAAACAGAGCTGAGCATGGGTGCAGAGGATTTCGGATATTATTCACAACAGATACCGGGTTGCTTTTACAGGCTTGGAACCGGCAACAAGGAAAAGGGAATCGTCTCGGGCGTACATACACCTACTTTCAATATTGATGAAAATGCCATCCAGACAGGAATGGCGATGATGGCGTATTTGGGTGGGAAGGGATGAAGAATGAGGGACGAGGGACGAGGGACAAGGGACAAGGGATGAGGGATGAGAGTAATTAAAAAAATGTTATGCGGAAAAAAAATTTAAGAAGAGAGCAGGCGTTGGAGTACCATGCAAAGGGTAGACCAGGGAAAATTGAGGTAATACCAACAAAAGAAGCAAAAACACAGCGTGATCTTTCACTGGCCTACTCTCCGGGTGTGGCGGAACCTTGCATGGAGATTTTCCATGACATTGAAAATGTCTACAAATACACCGCAAAGGGCAATTTGGTGGCGGTCATCAGCAATGGTACTGCCGTTCTTGGATTGGGGGATATTGGTCCCGAAGCGGGCAAACCCGTGATGGAAGGAAAGGGTGTTCTCTTCAAGATCTTTGCAGACATCGATGTTTTTGACATTGAGATCAACGAAAAGGATCCGGAAAAATTTGTAGAAATCGTAAAGGCACTTCAACCCACTTTTGGGGGTGTCAACCTCGAAGACATCAAGGCTCCTGAGTGCTTTTACATTGAACAAAGGCTCAAGGAAGAAATGAACATTCCCGTCATGCACGATGATCAGCACGGTACAGCCATCATCAGTGCTGCCGCCTTGCTGAATGCATTGGAACTGCAGGAAAAAAAGATCGAAGAGATCATCATCCTGGTCAATGGTGCAGGAGCTGCTGCCATGGCATGTATTGACCTTTACGAAGCACTTGGTGCCAGGCGGGAAAACATTTGGATGTTTGACTCAAAAGGATTGATCAGAAAGGACCGCACGGACCTGGATGAAAGAAAATCAAGGTTTGCCGTAGACCGCCAAGACATTTCCCTGGAAGAGGCATTCGAAGGAGCTGATGTATTTATAGGATTGAGCAAAGGCAACGTGGTGACACGCTCGATGGTCGCCAAAATGGCCCCAAGGCCGATCGTTTTTGCCATGGCAAACCCTGATCCTGAAATCACCTGGGAAGAGGCCACTTCAGTCAGGAATGATATCATCATGGCCACAGGAAGGTCTGACTATCCCAACCAGGTGAACAACGTATTGGGCTTCCCCTATATTTTCAGGGGAGCACTGGATGTTCGCGCCACCGGCATCAACGAAGCCATGAAACTGGCTGCAGTTAAGGCACTTGCGGAACTTACCAAAACAGCAGTGCCAGATATCGTCAACATGGCTTACACCGAAACAGCGATTGCGTTCGGCCCCAATTATATCATACCAAAGCCATTGGATCCCAGGCTGATCAGTACCATATCACCTGCGGTTGCAAAAGCCGCCATGGAAAGTGGAGTTGCAAAAAAACCCATCACCAACTGGGATGCCTACGAGATAGAATTGAACAAGCGCTTGGGCATTGACAACCAGCTGATCCGGGCACTGGGCAGCAAAGCCAGAAAAGATCCAAAACGAGTTGTTTTCGCAGATGCAGAAAATGCAAAAGTCTTGAAGGCAGCACAAATAGCCTTGGACGAAGGCATTGCAATCCCCATCCTGTTGGGAAATCCGGATGTGGTGAATGAAATCGCAGAAACCAACAACATCACCATAGAGGGAATGGAAATCATCAATCCCAAAAGCGAATCTGTCAGCAACACAAGATTGTCCTACGCGGAGACTTTTTTCAAAAAAAGACAACGCAGGGGCATCAATAAATATGAAGCGGGCAAACTCATGAAAGACCGGAACTATTTCGGTTGTATGATGGTGGAAACAGGAGATGCAGACGCCATGATTTCCGGACTGAGCAGGAACTATCCAGATACCATAAGACCGGCGATTCAAATCATTGGAACAGAAGATGGCGTAAAGAAAATTGCAGGCATGTATATCATGCTCACCAAAAAAGGGCCCTTGTTCCTTGCAGACACTACTGTCAACTTCAACCCTACTGCTGAGGAATTGGCAGACATTACCCTGATGGTGGCCAAGGAAGTAAAAAGCCTGGGCATCACGCCAAGGATCGCCATGTTGAGTTATTCAAACTTTGGCAGCAGCGACACCCCTGAAGCGGTTGTTGTGCGCAATGCGAGGTCTATTGTAAAACAAAAGAATCCATCACTGGTTGTGGATGGTGAAGTGCAGGGCATTGTGGCCTTCAACAAGGAAATCCTGAAAGAAAATTATCCTTTCTCCGAATTGGTGGACAACGGGGATGTCAATACGCTTATTTTTCCCAACCTGAGTGCCGGAAACATCGCATACAATCTTTTGCAGGAAGTTGGGGAAGCTGATGCGATTGGACCCATTTTGTTGGGACTGAAAAAACCAGTGCATGTGCTGCAGCTCGGCTCTTCCACCAGAAGCATTTTGAACATGGTGATGATTGCAGTAATTGATGCCCAATACAAAAAGCAGAAAGTCGACAAGCCATGAAAATATTCACAAGGTTTGGAGAATTTCTTTTGATGATCAAAGGCATGTTCACCAAGCCAGAGAACTGGCGCATGTATTGGAAGGAACTCATGCACCAATCGGTTGAATTGGGCATTGGGTCGTTGGGCATTGTGGGCATCATATCCGTTTTCATTGGAGCGGTATCCACGGTTCAAACAGCATACCAGTTGGTAAGCCCCATCATACCTCGATCTGTGATTGCACAAATTGTGCGGGACACCATCATCCTTGAGTTTGCACCTACCATCACCTGTATTGTACTTGCAGGTGTTGTGGGAAGCAAGATTTCCAGTGAACTTGGCAACATGCGGGTAACCGAGCAAATCGACGCATTGGAAATCATGGGTATCAATACCAAGGCCTACCTTATTTTTCCAAAGATTGCTGCAGCCTTGATCACTGTTCCACTCCTTGTCATCATTTCCATGACCCTGGGCGTTTGGGGAGGACGCTTTGTCGGTGAACTTACAGGCATTTTACCCCATGAAATTTTTGACAGGGGATTGAATGAAAACTTCATGCCCTACAACGTAACTTTTGCATTGACAAAAGCCTACACCTTTGCTTTCATCATCACGGCAATACCTGCCTACTTTGGTTACAATGTAAAAGGTGGAGCCCTGGAAATCGGAAGGGCAAGCACCACTGCTGTGGTCACCAGCTGTATCATCATTCTCCTGGCAGACTACATATTGGCAGCCGTTCTCCTTTAAACACCAGCCATGATATCCATCACCAATATCGCCAAGGGATTTAACGAAAAGCCTGTCATAGAGGGGGTTTCGGCTGAATTTCAAACGGGGAAATGCAACCTCATCATCGGCGCAAGCGGCAGCGGAAAAACCGTTTTGATGAAATGCCTGGTGGGCTTGATGACACCAGATTTTGGACAGATCATGTACGATGGAGAAAACTTCAGTGACATGAACCAGCAGGCAAAAAAAATCATGCGCAGGAAAATCGGAATGCTTTTCCAGGGATCAGCCCTTTTTGATAGCATGACAGTTGAACAGAACATCATGTTTCCCCTGGATATGTTCAGCAATGATACAAGGGCAGAAAAACAAAAAAGGGTTGACCAGGTACTTGATCGTGTCAACCTCAGTGAAGCGCATAAAAAATTTCCTGCAGAGATCAGTGGGGGAATGAAAAAAAGGGTGGGCATTGCCAGGGCCATCGTGCTCAATCCACAGTACCTTTTTTGCGATGAACCCAATTCCGGACTGGATCCGCAAACATCATTGGTGATTGACAAACTGATCCGGGAGATCACCACAGAATACAACATTACAACGGTCATCAATACACACGACATGAACAGTGTGATGGAAATTGGAGACAGGATCCTCTACATGTACCAGGGGAAAAAAGAATGGGAAGGGAACAACAAGGAAATCATTTTCAGCAAAAATGAGCGCCTCAACAATTTCATTTTTGCTTCGGAATTCCTGAAAGATGCAAAAGACATGAGAATGCTTGAAGTCAGCGGTAAAATTGATGACAAAAGGGACATGGACCAGTTGCTGAAAGGCTGACGTTCATGTATTGAAAGGGCCAGAACAATATTTCAAACTTTACTTGCAAACTCTCCCCTCTCCCTCATCGCTTTGTATTATATTTGCCCCACCAAAATAAACATCTATACCATGTCAGTTTTAGTGAACAAGTCATCCAAAATCATCGTACAGGGATTTACCGGTACTGAAGGCACATTTCATGCAACACAAATGATAGCGTATGGCACCCAGGTTGTGGGTGGCGTTACCCCTGGAAAAGGCGGCAGCTCCCATCTTGACAAGCCCGTATTCAACACTGTTGCAGATGCTGTTCAACAAACTGGTGCGGATGTCAGCATCATTTTTGTCCCCCCTGCATTTGCAGGAGATGCGATCATGGAAGCTGCAGAGGCCGGGATTGCACTGGTGGTTTGTATCACTGAAGGCATTCCTGTGCAAGACATGGTAAAGGTGAAAAACTACCTCCAGGGCAAATCGACCCGACTGATTGGCCCGAACTGCCCAGGGGTCATCACAGCGGATGAATGTAAGGTTGGCATTATGCCAGGCTTCATTTTTAAAAAAGGCAACATCGGTATCGTATCCAAATCCGGCACCCTGACTTACGAAGCGGCTGACCAGATTGCGAAAGCCGGCCTGGGTGTAACCACTGCCATCGGCATTGGTGGTGATCCCATCATTGGAACACCAACAAAGGAGGCAGTAGAATTGCTCATGAATGATCCCGAAACACATGGAATTGTCATGATTGGTGAAATCGGTGGCGGCATGGAAGCTGAAGCTGCTCGATGGATCAAGGAAAATGGCACCAAGCCAGTTGTTGGTTTCATCGCAGGCCAAACTGCCCCTCCTGGCAGAAGAATGGGGCATGCAGGTGCCATTATTGGCGGATCAGACGATACTGCAGCAGCCAAGATGAAGATCATGCGCGAGTGTGGCATCCATGTTGTGGACAGCCCTGCTGACATTGGAACAACCATGGCAGCAGCAATGGCTGAAAAATAAATTCCCTGCAAAAAAAATGAAAAAGCCCCAGGTTTACCATATTCCCTATAAGTTTCGAAGGGTGGAAAACCTCCATATTTTATTGTGGCTGATCAAGGATGCCTGTTGGGCACTGAACCTCAAGTATCCTGCTTTGGTCATGATTGTGCCCACCTTGCTCGTGGCTGTTCTCATCACCTACCAAACCAGAAAAATCACGGGAGAGTTCCTCCACAACCTTGCAATAGATTTTTGGATCACAGCCAACTGCACCTGGATGATTGGAGAGTTTTTCAGCTGGGATGCCAATCTGGTTGGGCCTTATGGCCTGAGGGAATTTTCACTTGTTCCCTTCGGGATTGGACTGCTGATCCTTGGATACTATTATCTGGTCTACATGCACAAGCCTGGTCTGGAAGAACAGGTTCAAGAGCAGACGGAAAAACTGATCCGTGAGGAGGAAGCCAAGGCCAGGAACTAATCTTGGCAAAAATGCAGTCCTTGGAGTATCTTTGGGCCTTTAATCACCGGCCTCAACAAATCAATCAATATGTTCAGATCGCATACATGTGGAGAACTCAGGCTCACGCAGGCGGGATCATCCGTGACACTTGCCGGATGGGTGCAAACCGTCAGAAAATTTGGTGCCATTACATTTGTTGACCTGCGCGACCGCTACGGAATTACCCAGTTGGTATTCAACGAAGGGTTCAACCAACAATTGGATGAAAACCCCCTGGGCAGGGAATTTGTGTTGCAGGCAAAGGGCACCGTTATTGAACGCAGCAACAAGAACCCGGCCATTCCTACTGGAGAGATTGAGTTGGAGGTAAGCGCTTTCACCATTTTGAACAAATCAGCCGTTCCACCCTTCACCATCCAGGATGACACGGATGGAGGGGATGATATTCGCATGAAATACAGGTACCTTGACCTGCGCAGGAATGCCGTAAAAAAGAATTTGGAACTGCGCTATGCAGTGAACCGTTCAGCAAGGAATTACCTCCATGAAAATGCATTCATGGACATCGAAACTCCTTTCCTGATCAAATCCACCCCTGAGGGTGCAAGGGATTTCGTGGTGCCCTCCAGGATGAACCAGGGGCAGTTCTATGCCCTGCCACAATCGCCCCAAACATTCAAGCAACTCCTGATGGTCAGCGGCTATGACAGGTACTACCAAATCGTAAAATGCTTCAGGGATGAGGATCTCAGGGCCGACAGGCAACCCGAGTTCACACAGATTGATTGTGAAATGGCTTTCGTGGAACAGGAAGACATTCTGAACATGTTCGAAACCCTGATCAAACGCATTTTCAAGGATGTAAAGCATATCGATTACACCGATGCAGTGGAGCGCATGACCTGGGAAGATGCCATGTGGCAGTATGGGAATGACAAACCGGATATCCGTTTTGACATGAAGATCTGCACCCTGAAAAAACCGTCAACCGTTTATTTCAACAAACAGGATCATGCAACATTGATCAACGATGCCGGCTTTGTAGTATTTGATGCTGCTGAATCCGTGATGGCCATTGCTGTTCCCGGTGGTGCCACCTTTACCAGAAAACAGCTGGATGAACTGACCGAGTGGGTCAAAAGGCCTCAGATTGGCATGAAGGGATTGGCTTATATCCGTTACAATGAGGACGGAAGCCTGAAAAGCAGCATAGACAAATTTTACAACGAAGATCGCCTGAAGGGAATTGCAGCCGCATCTGGCGCCCATCCCGGTGACATAGTATTGATTCTGGCCGGAGCAGAAGAAAGGACCCGAAAAGCCACCAGCGAGCTGAGGCTTGAAATGGGCAAACAGTTGGGGTTGCGCAAGGAGGATGAATTCAAATTGCTTTGGGTGCTTGATTTCCCATTGTTTGAATATGCAGAAGAGGAAAACAGGTGGGTAGCGCGGCATCATCCGTTCACTTCACCCAAACCTTCCCAGATCCAAACCATGATTGAGAACGATCCGCTGATCCATGATGCTGCCAATTACCTATCCCACCCTTATGCCCAGATCAAGGCCAACGCATACGACATGGTATTGAACGGCAATGAAATTGGCGGTGGATCCATCAGGATTTTCCAGCGCGAATTGCAAGAAAAAATGTTTGCTGCCCTCGGCATGAGCGAGGAAGAAGCGCTTCACAAATTCGGCTTCTTGCTGGGGGCCTTTGAATATGGTGCACCGCCACATGGTGGAATCGCCTTTGGTTTCGACAGGCTTTGCTCCATCCTCGGAGGAAGCGAAAGCATCCGTGATTTTATTGCATTTCCCAAGAACAATTCAGGCCGTGATGTGATGCTGGATGCACCATCTTCCATAGATGAGAAGCAGTTGGTGGAGTTGGGAATAGGGGTGAGGGATGAGGGATGAGGGGTGAGGGATGAGGCTGCTGAAGCATTTTCAAGAGCTCACCGCTCGCTTAAAGCGCTCTGTACTTATTTTGTCTTTTGTTTGCCATTGGATGGTTGGCAGGCAAGCAGAATCACATTTACAATGTCTTTACCCTGATATTCCTGAACCGCACTACAGACCCATGGCCGAGAAAACCAATATGGCCTTTGGGATTGTGCAGTCCTGGATGATCGCGGTGGTCTGCTGTTCCATGTAGGGAAGCTTCCTTGATATCACCATCCATGATGACCTGTCCATTCAAGATGACTTTTATCCTTGAGCCCTTTGCGATGACCACTTCCTCATTCCATTCTCCAACTGGTTTAAGAAATCCCCTGCGTGCCGGAATCACACCATATACCGAACCATGGTACTGGTACGTATTCAGGTTCTTGTAGATGTCTGCCTCATTGTCCAGGATCTGCAGTTCCATGCCCACATAGGCAGCATCGCCCTCGGTAGGTGTCCGTATCCCCAAGCCATTGTTTGCACCAGGTGTCAATTGAAAATCAAACCTGAATTCAAAATCACCATACTGGTTTGCAGTATACAGGTTTCCGCCACTGCCTCCGGCAGGATTGACCACCATGGTTCCCTTTTCAACCAGGTAGCCTGCCTTGTTGCCTACCCATTTGTCAAGATTACTGCCATCAAACAACATCTCGAATCCCTGCTTTTTTTCGTCTTCTGTCAACCTGGAACTGAGGTCTCCAGGAATTTCCCTGATGAAAATATTCCGGTATGCAACATAGGTTCCATGTGCCTGTAATTCAATTTGCTCCTTGATGAATATGGGAAGTTTTCTGTCCCAATAATTCTCCAGTGTGATGTTATCGGTCACCAACACTCCATTCAATTCAACGCTTACCTTTTCCCCTACCATGGTGATGTGGAAAGTGTTCCATTCGCCAATCTTGTTGTCGGCAACCATGAGGGGTTTGCTTTGGTTTTTTTGGTTGTTGTACAGCCCACCTGATCCCACTTGTGCGCCAACCTCTCTGCGAGATGTATCCCAAATCTGTACCTGGGGACTGCCCCTGAGGTAAATACCAGCATCCCCTTTTTCAGTGATTTTCCAATCCACATACATCTCAAAATCACCATATTTTTTTATGGTGCAGAGGTTGTCCCCATGACCTGTAAAAATAAGCAAGCCATCTTTTACAATCCAATCCTGTTGTGCATTTACACTGGCTTCTGCCTCTGCCTTCAACAATTCTTGCTCAGACATTTTAGCGCGTGATATCGGGTTGCCTACCAGTCCTTTCCAACCGTCCAGGTTCTTTTCATTGAAAAGGGAAACAAAGCCATGGTCGTAGGGCATGGAATTGAGATGCCCGCGAAGTTCCTTGACCAGGAAGGCACTGTCCGTTCCACTGATCAGTGGCAGTGCCGCTTCAAGCACATCCCTTACAGCCTTGCCCGATAGTGTTTTGTCTTTCAAACCAATGCGTGCAGCAATCAGGGCAGCCTGCCTCTTGAGATTGGGATTTGTCAAATATTTACCTGCAAACACCAATGCCCCCAAACCGGTAAGATGATCGGCCCTTGCAAGAATATTCCTTTCCTGCACAGGGTTTTTTGCTGCAGCCATTTGGTCCTGCAGGTCCAGCAATTGTTGGGCGCTGTTTTTTGTTGATGCGGCGGGCTGCAAAGACGTCATTGTCGTTTGCAGTTTGAAATTGGCATTGTCAATGGCTGCCTGAATATGTTGCGAAAGGGGTGCTTTTGAAGATGAAAGGGCCTTGTTGAGCGCAGCTGTTGCAGCCTCTGTTTTAAATGTAGCCAATGCCCTTGCAGCTGCTCCACAATAGACCTCATCCTTCAACAATTTGGACAATGGCTTGATGGCATTTGCATCCCCCAACAAACCCAATTCCTGGATCATCAGGTCTTTTGCATAGCGCGTTGTTGCAGCGTTCAGGGATGAGCTGAGCATGCCGGACAACTTGGTCCTTCCAGCTGCATTCAAAGCAGTGTGATGGGTATAGGCATTCAATGCATAAGTAGCTTTCAGTTTCAGGGAATCATCATCCAACATGGACAACAATTTCTTCCAGTCAGCCTTGGCCCATGATTCCATGGAAGAAAGCACCGTCTGCACATCGGCAGACTTTTGATAAGGAAATGTGGCCACCGCCTTTGTCACATTGTCTTGGGCGTGAAGCAATAAGATTACTGCAAAATTAAATAACAAGGATATGAGTATCTTTTTCATGAATGTGCTTGTTGAAGATTAAATGTTCCAGGGTGCGCGCATGGGAGGATTGATCATCCTGTTGGCTTCGTCGTCATTGATGAAAACCTGTTCGACAGGATCAAAACGCAGTGTGCGCCCAAGTTGTAGTGCAATCTTTCCAATGTTGATGATGGTGCAGGAGCGATGGCCATTGGATTCGTTCAAAGCAAATGGAGTCCGGTACCTGACTGAGTCCAGGAAATTTGTCACCTGTGGAGCTGGATCAGGCATCATGGCTATTTTCTCTTTCAGGTTGGGAATGTCTGACTTGAATCCATTGAACAACTTCCCTTTTGGACCTTCGATGTAGGGAACCTCAGGACCGGTTCCCTCCCCATCCAACACAATCTTGCATCCGTCCGCATAGGTGTACGTAATCTTTCTAAAAGTGCCGCAAGCATCAGGATGCTGTTGCTCTGCATCCACTTCAACCATTACGGGGCTGGTATCATCCTTACCCAGGAAATATTGGATGGGGTCAAGATAGTGCTGCCCCATATCACCCAGTCCGCCTCCATCATAATCCCAATATCCGCGGAAGGTAGGATTGGTCCTGTGTTCGTGATAAGGCTTGAATGGTGCAGGTCCTAACCAGCGGTCATAGTCAAGAGTTTCTGGTACTTTCTGTTCTTCCAGTGTTGTTTTTCCAATCCAGTAAAACTTCCAATCGAAGCCTGTTTGTTTGCCCACCGTTACCGTTAATGGCCATCCCAACAAGCCAGACTCAACCAACTTCTTGAGGGGCTTGACGGTTGTATTCATTCCATAAAAATTCTCTTCAAAACGGAACCAGGTGTTGAGCCTGAACATCCTGCCGTACTGCTTTACTGCCTCCACTACCCTTTTGCCTTCTCCAATGGTACGTGTCATGGGCTTTTCACACCAAATGTCCTTGCCAGCTTTTGCAGCCTCAATCGCCATGATTCCATGCCAATGCGGTGGGGTGGCAATATGGACAATATCCACTTCTGGAAGGGCGATCAGTTCGCGGTGGTCATGAAATTTCTTGATGGTTCCACCAACCCTTTTTTCAGCAGCCAGAAGATTGCGTTTCTCAACGTCGCAGATGGCTACCACACGTGTTCCTGCATACTCAACATGGTTTCTTCCCATGCCCCCAACACCAATGATACCCTTGGTAAGTTGGTCGCTGGGTGGAATGAAACCCTTGCCCAGCACATGGCGTGGAACAATAAAAAAACCAGCTGCTGCAGCAGCACTACCGAGGAGAAATTTTCTCCTGCCTTTGGATGTGAAGGAACTCATGCGGAAGAATATTGATTGATTCTAAAGATATACAATGAAGATGAAATTTCCCCTCATTTGGACATCAATCAATGGATGCTGCGCAATCGTTTGTGCAAATCGATCAGAGGTCAGTAATCAGCTTGAATTTGGGAACAAGGGATTTCATTACCAGCCATGCAATCAAATAAGCGGTTGCACAAAATGCAAACATGATGGTATATCCGGTTTCAATATGCCCCAACGCCTTGTAATGATCGAACAGGGCACCTCCAACTTTCGTAACAATCACACCACCAATGCCACCGGCCATCCCGCCGATGCCAACCACCGATCCAATGGCTTTTTGGGGAAACATATCTGAAACAGTGGTAAAAATATTTGCGCTCCAAGCCTGATGGGCAGATGCCCCCACGGCAATCAGCAATACAGGCATCCAGAAACTGATGCTGCCCAATGGCTGTGCAGCCAGAACCACCAAGGGGAACAATGCAATTACAAACATGGCCCTTAGCCTTCCATCATAGGCATTGTAGCCCTTGTTGATAAAGTAAACTGGGAACCATCCCCCACCGATGCTGCCGACCATCGTAAAGCTGTACAACACCACAAGTGGCAAAACGATTTCCGTTCCTGTCATTCCATACTGGTCTTTCAGGTAGGCAGGAAGCCAAAACAAAAAGAACCACCAAACCCCATCGGTTAGGAATTTTCCTAAGGAGAATGCCCAGGTTTGCTTGTATTTGAATAGACTTTTCCAGTTGACCTTTTCACCGTTGGCAGTCGATTGCTGGGCAACTTCTGCAGCGTCTGAGGCAAGGATGTATTCACGCTCAGCTGCTCCCATTCTTTTTTGAAGATGGGGTGGTTCGTAATACATGTACCAGAAAATCAGCCACAAGAAACCGATGGCACCAATCACAATAAATGCCATTTCCCATCCATAATTGGTCGCAATCCAGGGTACGCTGAGGGGTGCCAAAATTGCGCCAATGTTTGTTCCTGAATTGAAAATTCCCGTTGCAAATGACCTTTCTTTTTTGGGGAAATATTCTGCTGTTGCCTTGATGGCTGCCGGAAAGTTACCAGCTTCCCCAATGGCCAAAACCGCCCTTGAGAAAATGAATCCCATGACGGAAATGGGAACTGCAGCCAAACCAATCCATCCGAGAGAAGAAACAAGTATTTCTCCTATTGGAATGGCCAACGCATGCACAATGGCACCAATTGACCATAGGATGATGGCCCATGCATAACCTTTCTTTGTACCCAGCTTATCGATGATCCTGCCCGCAAACAACAAACAAACAGCATAGGTAAATTGAAATGCAGATGCTATGTTGGCATATTGACTGTTTGTCCAGCCAAATTCATCTTCAAGCATGGGCTTGAGAAGACTCAGTACCTGTCTGTCAAGATAATTGATGGTGGTTGCAAAGAAAAGCAAGGCACAGATGGTCCACCTGTATCCGCCGGGTTTTGTTGTTGATGGCATGGTCGTTGGGTTGTTGTCAGTTATGGTTTCCAATTGAAATAGTTGACATTGTTGTTGTAACAGATGTCCTGTACCATCTTACCGAGCCATTCAATGTCATTGGGCAGTTCTCCCTCTTCCACTTCTGTACCGATCAGATCACACAGTATTCTTCTGAAATACTCATGTCTTGGGAAAGATAAGAAACTTCTTGAATCTGTGAGCATTCCAACAAAACGACTTAGCAACCCCATGTTGCTCAACGTGTTCAATTGCTTGATGATGCCATCTTTTTGGTCGAGAAACCACCATCCTGATCCGAATTGCACTTTGCCAGCCACCGAACCATCATTGAAGTTTCCTGCCATGGTGGCCATCACCTCATTGTCGGCGGGATTCAAATTGTAGAGTATGGTTTTGGTGAGCTTGTTGCGGGTATCAAGGCCGTTTAAGAAAGTGGACAAGGACTTTGCCTGGTCAAAAGTGCCGATGGAATCCCAGCCGGTGTCGGGCCCCAATTGTGCCAACATCCTTGAATTGTTTCCCCTCAGTGCGCCCAGGTGAAACTGCTGTACCCAGCCTTTCTCATGGTCCCACTCCGCAAAATGAACCAGCATGGCTGATTTGAACTGGCGCTGGCACTTGAGGCAAAGTTCTTCGCCTTTCAACAGTCGATCGAAAATGACTTTGATTTCATCTTCAGTATAGGCATCAGCATACATCTCTTCCAGACCATGATCCGAAACCTTGCAGCCCATTGTTGCAAAGTAGTCGTGACGGGATTTGAGAGCAGCGAGATAATCTGCAAAAGAAACAATTGGCATGCCTGCTGCTGCAGAAAGCTTTTCCACATATTGAAGGAAGGGAACAGTACTGTTTACATTCATGGCCATATCTGGCCTGAATGCGGGAACCATCCGAATATCCGTTTCCTCGGCTTGCATGGCCTGGTGGTATTCGAGTGAATCAACAGGGTCATCTGTCGTACAAACCAATTCCACCTTCATCTTTCGCAACAGGTTCCTGACAGAAAATTCCTTCGTCTTCAACAAGGCTGTGCAATGTTCATAAATGTCCTTTGCATTCTCAGGGCTTAGCAATTCATTGATGTTAAAATATCGCTGTAGTTCCATGTGCGTCCAATGGTACAATGGATTTCGCATGGTATAGGGTACGGTGGCAGCCCACTGTTCAAATTTTTCCAAATCGGATGCAGCGCCAGTACAAAAACTTTCATCAATGCCATTGGTGCGCATGGCACGCCATTTGTAATGATCGCCATGCAACCACACTTCGGAAAGATTGTTGAAAATTCTGTCCTCTGCAATGTCTTTGGGCGACAGGTGACAATGATAATCGATGATGGGCATATCGGCCGCAAAATCATGGAACAGCCGCTTTGCGGTTTCAGTTTTCAGCAGAAAATCCTTGTCAAGAAAAGCTTTCATTTGATCCAGTTTCAAGTAGTTTTTATGAAAATTTATTGATTGTGGCCATCATGCCATCATTGAGGATGGACAATACCATGCCTTCTACCGATGCTGTTGCACCAGGTAACATGGAAAGATCCCTTCCCCAAGTGTCTACATCTGCCAGCACCTGCAGCAGTGTTGCATTTGGATTTGTTTTTGATATCATTCCCATTTGCACAAGATACGCACTAAAACCGATTAGCATGTTCACAGGAAGTTGGCCTTTTTGTTCAATGGAAGCAATGATCAGGGGCAGACACCTTATCTTCATTTTGAGGGTGAACTGTGCAGAAATGCTTGCCCATTTGTGCTCAAGAAAAGGATTGGAAAAACGGTCGAGCACCGCTTTCCCAAAGGCACTGGCCTCTTCAGCCGATATTTTTTCACCTGTAATGACAGCAGCAATCTCACCCAGGGTCAATCGCTTGATATAAGCATTCAACACATCATCCGCCATGCTGTCCTTGACCAGTTCCATGCCTGCAAGCAGCGATATCCCACAACTGAATGTATGCGTGGCATTCAACATGCGCAGTTTCAACTCCTTGAACTTTTCAATGGAAGGTACAACCATACAACCTTTGGCAACATTGCAAAATCCAAGGGTATCAATTACCCTTTGGTCTTCTGATTCAATGGCCCATAGTCCAAAGGGTTCGGACATGATCATCAGATCATCGACATAACCCAATGCTTTGGATGTTTTTTGTTGATCATCGGCAGAAAGTTTTCCGGGAACAATACGATCAACCAGTGTATTGCAAATGGGATTTGCATGGTTCAACCATTGCATAAATGTTGTATCGAGTTGGTTGTGTTGCGCAAGGCGATTCAGCACATCTTTGAGTTTTGTACCATTTTCTTCAATCAGCTCTGCAGGTATGATGACCAGACCTTTTTTAAGATCACCTCCGAAATGGACATAACGGGAATGAAGCACAGCCAAGAGCTTTCCGGGAAACGAAGCAGGTGTTCCTTCGAATATATTTTCCTCCTCAAACACAATGCCCACTTCTGTGGTATTGGATGTCACCACCTGCAAATCATCGGAAGTAGCCAATGATAATATTTCCATCCAGTCTTCACTTGCAGATAGCACCCTGCTGATGGATGCATTCACATGTGCTTCATTTACTAGCTGTCCGTCGGCAATTCCCCTGACACATACTGTGTACAACCCATCCTGGGCTGAAAATGCATCGGTTGTTCCTGCCTGGGTGGATTTTACCACCACTACACGCCCACTGAATTTTCCTGTACGGTTCGCCTCGTGAATGTATTGATCCGGAAGGCCGCGCAAAAGCACGCCTGTTCCGAATTGCAAAACTTTTTCCGGAAATGCAAGCTGCGCTGCCGTTGGTAAATGTAGGTTCTCAATGCCTTCAAGTTCTTTCAGAATGCTTCGCTTCAAATGCTTCATGCTGCTTGTTTATGCGGGCTCCAGCGGATTCCGAATACCCATTCTATTGTTATCAATGATTTTGTGGTGTTCTCAGGCAGGTTGTTGCGAAACCATGTAAAATCTTTACCATCTTCCTTGTGGCAGTCCGCATAGTAGACCCTTCGGCCCCATTGGATGGAATTGGTTGTTGGAACAAGGTAAATGTCCATGTCCTTCATGTTTGCCCCAAAGATGCAATCGATCAAATAGAATTGTGCATCCTTGTGGTAACGCCCCAACTGAAAACCCTCATATCCAATGAATTTGCATTGCTTGAACACAGTTTTTGAATCTTCATATTTGGAACCATCATGCCATATGGCTGCAGGTCCAGTCAAGGCAATGAAGGTGCAGTTTTCAGCCCATGCCCAACCGCGGGGACAATAAAAATCAACACCACCTTCCATGATGCAATCCTTGAAGTACCAAAGCCCTGCATCGACATCCCACGGACTCACTGTATCGCCTCCAAATGCCCTGAAATGACAATTGATTGCACGCATGCGTGTGGCACCATTCATGGCACGCAATGCCATCTGGTGACCATCCTTTCGCAATTCTTTTTGATGGGTTACCGAATCTGAAGCACAAGGAATCGTTTGTGGTTTGAAATCAAAACCAAAGTTGTTGGTAATGGTAAGATTTTTCAGGGTGATATCGGATGCCCCAATGTTCATTGTGGCAACACCCCAGTCATCAGGATGCTCACAACGCCAGGCATCCCGGGCAATAGAAGCGATGAGGATTGTTTTTTCCCTGTCTTCTCCCTCTATGGTGATTCCCGGCTTTTCGACATAGAGCTTTTCGTTGTAAACGCCTTTCCTTACAAAGACAACGGCAGTTTTTATTTCAACACCAATACTGTTCAGGGCACCTTGAATGGTTTTGAAATCACCCTTTCCATCCTGCGATACAACGATCCGTATCTTGACAGGCTGGAAAGCCGACAACTGAAAAAAGGAGATCAGGAGAAATGGTAAAATCAAATGGCCTTTCATGCTCCTTATTTTGCCTCCTTCAACAACCAATCCACCAATGATACTGCGGCAGGAAAATTTTGAAAATCCGGTGTCAGCCGGCGTCCGTCCAGGTATTCGTTGTAAATCCATGGATCCCCCAATACAAATACTTTCCCTTTGCCAAATTTTGAAATCGCCATGATATTGGCACCATCTTTTGTGGCAATGGCCTGTGCTGGAGGATTGAGCTTTAATGTACTCAATTCCTTGATAAAAAGCTTTTTGCTGTTGCCAAATACGGGGGATTGATCAGGAGTAACCACAGCACCCATTTCAAACTGGTCTTTCAATACCGGGTTGAAAAAATCTTCCTTGAATTCGATGCCAAACATTTTTGGGAGGACATTGAATTTTGGGATTTCATTGTTGGAAGAATCATTTCCCAATATCAGCAATACGCCGCCATTGGAAACCCAATTCCTGATTGCAGTTGCATCTTCAGGTGTCATGTAATTGGGGGCCGCAGTTTCTTTTTTTGTATCAGGATCCACCATGATGAAAACATCTGCATTTTTCAAGACTGTTGCTGTTGGTCTTGAGGATGATAGTTCAATCGTTGCTCCCTGCCGTTGAAAAAGTTTTCCAAACATTGAATATCCACCATTGTCTCGTTCATCCCATACATAATGCCATTTTACATTTGTACCTGTTGCATCCTTTCTCCACTCATTGTTGAAATAGTTATCGAGATAAACCATTTTGCCTTTGGCGTTGTTGCGGGAAGCGCCAAATTCCATTTCTGCTGCACAGAGTATAAATGCACCCATCCCTTTGGGATCATTTGTGATCACAGGTTCAGACATGTAATAGGCAAAGCTTCCGTCGCGGTATGGATTGCCGCCAAGACCAGATACAGTCACCGTTCCACGCAGGTGAATACCTCCTGCAGAATCAACAACAAAATGATCTTTTATTCCTTCATATCCTTTTTCGGCAACCTGATAATAAGTTGAACCTATATACCCCAAGCGGCTTGCTTTTGCAAGCGTATACGTGATCATGCTGGAGCCGGAAGACTCAGGATAGTTTGGCTTCTGAGCCCGTTGATCAACGATATCAAACCAAAGACCTGTGACAGGATCCTGCACTTTTGTAACAGCGGCAGCAAAGCGATCCAGGATAGAAATCAATTCTTTTCTTCCGGCATGGTTTGCAGGAAAATAATCCAAAACATCCACCAACGCCATCCCAAACCAACCGAGGCTTCTTCCCCAAAAATGCGGTGAATTGCCCGTTGTTTTATTGGCCCATTGTTGCTGACGGCTTTCGTCCCATCCATGATAGAGCAAACCAGTCTTTGGATCGCGCGCATGTTTCTCCATCAAACGAAACTGAAGAACAATGTCATCAAAGGCCTTGTCTTCATGAAACAGTTTTGCATATTCTGCCATGAAGGGCTGCCCCATGTACAAACCATCCAGCCACATTTGTGAAGGATATATTTTCTTGTGCCATAATCCCCCTTCCAAGGTTCGGGGATGCGTGAGCAGTTGTTCCCGAAGCAACTGTGCGGCCTTTCTGTACTTTTCTTTCCCAGTAACCTGATAAAGCATCAACAGGATCTTTCCATTGTTGACATGATCAATGTTGTATTCATCTTTTTTATAGCCTTTGATGGATCCATCCTCGCCAACATAAAAATCCATGGATTGCTGTATATAATTGAACCACTTTCTGTCTCCAGTGGCATTCCAGACATCATCCATACCCTTCAGGATGACTCCCTGATCATAACGCCATTTGGGCTGCTTGTCGCCTGGGAGCATGAAGGAATCCGGCCACATGCGCATGGCTGTTTGCGAAAGCGATTGGCTGAGCGGCCTGCTGTGAAAAGCATTGGCACGGATGCCATGCGTGACAACACCAGTACTTTGCTGCACCTTGATGGCTGCAGTGGAATCCTTCAACTTAAGATCAATGTTGGAGAGGGTGATACCATTGGCTTCCTGTATTTCAATTCCTTTGTTGGCGGTGAAAGACATGTCCTTCAACACAATGTCTGAAACCTGCATTTCAGGAAGCCCCCTGATAAAAATCGCCTTCTCTGTTCCATCACATTGGACCCGGCTGATCCTGAAATTCCTGAAAGACGGCGTTGATTCATCCAGCGGTTTTCTTTCAATCACAGGCATCTCCTGCTTTTCACCAAATGTTGGCACAGGGTCTTTCGACATGTAGTACATGTCAAACAAAATGGCCTCCCCTGGAATATCTTTCATCACGATATCATTGATGATGATGTTCTCCACAACGCCACCCCTTCCGCGTGTGGTCTTGAAGCGCAAGCCAATGTCTGTTCCGATGAAACTGCAATTGTCCACTTTCACATTCCTGACTCCCCCACTCATTTCACTGCCAATCACAAATCCGCCATGGGCAGAATACACCGTACAGCCTCGGATGGAAACATTTTGCGTTGGCATCCCGCGCTTTCTTCCGGCCGCATCCCTGCCGCTTTTCATACAGAGGGCATCGTCACCAACATCAAAAAAAGAATTTTCAATCAATACATTGCTGCAGCTTTCCACATCAATTCCATCGCCATTTTGCGCAAACCAGGGGTTCTTCACCTTGATGTCACGCACAATTAGGTTTTCACACATGAGGGGGTGGAGACACCAGGCAGCAGAGTTTTGAAAAGTTACCCCTTCCCATAAAATATTTTTACAGGCTGTAAACACAACCATGTTGGGCCTGAGAAAATCCTTTATGGATTGATAGTACGCTGCTGTTTTTTCTGGTGCGATCACACCTGGATTTTTTTCATTGTTGCCCTTCAGGTTTGAAGCAGAAGGGTACCATGTTTTCTTGTCATCGCTTAAAAGTCCGCCACTGGCCAATAATTTTCTCCATTGGCCCTCTGTAAGCTTGTCCTTCTTCACCTGACGCCATACTCCTCCATTGCCGTCTATGATCCCTTTTCCGGTAATGGCAACATTGGTTGCACCAGTTGCGGAAATCGGTGATTGGTTCCTCATTTGGGGCAATCCTTCCCAGTTGCCTTCAATGAGCTTGTACTGGTTGAAGTCAGAAGAAAACAACAACATGGCTCCCTGTTGCAGGTGCAGGTTGATATTGCTTTTGAGTACAATGGGTCCCGTGAGCCAAAGACCCTTTGGAACCAATACCACTCCTCCCCCTTTTCTGTAGGCGGATTCAATGGCTGCATTGATTGAACTGGTGTTCAAACGCAGCCCATCTCCTATTGCCCCAAATGCTGAGATGGACAGGGTATCTTTTTTGAAGGTGGGTATGCGGTTCTTGACTGCATCATATTGCGCTGACGCAAGGTTGGACAACATCAAGCAGTTCAAGATCAGCGCAGAAAATTTGAGTATTACAATCCTCATACAACAATTATTTTTTTAATGGTTCTGGATTCCAGTGTCCTAGAATGTTCTGTAAAGTAAATGTTTTAAGTGCTTCCTGGGTTAAATGTTTCATCCACTTTGCCCTTGTAAGCGGAGAAGCACCCGGTCCAATGCTTTTGAATTCTGCATAGCGTGCAGTAGTCTCGTTGGAGGGATTTTTCCAATTGTTCCATCCTTCGGGTACAATATGGTCATCCATCCAACAACGGATATACGTTACACTGGCTGTAGGGCTCCAGGGTCGACCCAGGGAAACCCTTTTGATGCCTTCTTCGGCAGTCAAAGTACAGTCAAAAAATACGAATCCAAAAGGAATGATTGAGTTGGTTGAAGCGGCAGTTACATGAGAATCTTTTTTGCTGTGCAGTTGGCAGTTGCTGAATACTGCTGTTGCTGCTCCAAAAATAAAATCTGTAGTGCCTTCGATATAACAATCCCTGAAATAATGCTTTACCCCACTGCCACTCAAAAACAAAACATCCTGGTTGCCCAACATGTTGCAGTTGATGAATGATGCCCTGTTTCCTTCCACCCGCAAGGCAACGCCCTGTCCCGCAGTAAATCCCGCATTGTTTTCAAAGCTTATGTTTTCTGCTGTGAAATCGTCCCCATATACGAAAACAGAGGCACAGGTCCATGTATTCAAGGTGTCTCCATTCGGCAATTTAGTGCCTGCATGATGATCAAATGTGATGATGGTTTTTTGTTTGTCTTCACCGATGAGATGCACCTTTCCTTTGCGCGCATCTACAACCACCACTTCACGATAAATACCTTTTTTTACATAGATCTCGAAAGGCTCATTGTTGCCTGCTTTGATGGCATCCAATGCCTGTTGAACAGTTGTATAATTTCCAGTTCCGTCCTGGGCTACAACCAATTTTTGCTGAGCCATTGCAGATGAAACCAAGAAAACAAAAAAGGAGGCCAATCCAACAAACGATTTCATGCTCAAGGTTTTTTAACAACGATATAGGGTTGCAAATCAGGGATGGTCGTGCGAATTTCCTTGAGTACCAATTGCGCTATCAACCTTGCACCAAGCTCATTGAAATGGGTATTGTCATCCTTTCCATCCGGATAATTGGGATGCTCGCCTGGTTTTAACTGACAGAACAACAATTTAGAATTTTCAACGCCAAATTGCTCATAGAGTTGCATGCTGTTGGCATCCAGGTCAATGAAAAACAGCTTTTCGTCTTCCGCTACTTTTCGGACCAAAGCAGAATACTCCTTGTGCGTTGGTTCAATCTTTCCTGTTGCATCAAATTTTCTTCTTGCAACTGGGGTCAACAAAACAGGAACCAATCGCCTTTCCCGAGATTCACGAACATAGCGCAGAAGATTGTTGGTAAACTCTTCAGGAGTCGTATAGGTATTGACTTTTGATTTCACCTCATCATTGTGACCAAATTGAATGAAGACATAATCTCCAGCTGAAGACTCGTCCAAAATCTGCTTCCAAAGGCCCTCTGTCAAGAATGTCTTTGTGCTTCTTCCATTCTTTGCTTTGTTAACAAGGGTTATGTTCTCATTCCAAAAATGGCTGAAAGGCATTCCCCATCCTGTTTCGGGAAAATTTTTCTCCAATTTGATGCTCATGGTGGAATCACCAGCCAGGAATATTTTTACTTTTTTCTGGTCGGGTACAAATGCAATCATCAGCATGAGGGCGAAAACAGACAACCACTTTTTCATTTCAGCAAACTGTTTAGGTATACTTCAACATTGGAGAAATAGGCATGCAATTTTACACTTGATGCATCATTGCTATCCGCTGGATCAAGGCCGTTTTGAAGCTCCCATGCATCAGGCATTCCATCCTGGTCCTTATCGACCAACGCCAGCTCCGACTTGAGTTCGGGCCACGCAATTTTTGATACCTCATATGGTGTTCCATGCTTGAACCCACCCTGTACATCGATAATTCGTCCCTTTCCGTTTCTCATCTCACTGATGATACGCATGTCCAAGGCATCTCTTTTCAGTGAAGCTCCTACCTGTTTTACCACAGACCGGTAGGCATCATATGCTTGCTGCTTTGTGAGCGTTGCAACCGAATGAGGATTGTTGATGTATACCCCTTGGGAAGGAATGGGTGTAACTCCATTCATATTGTCCATGTTGACTGCAGTATTTCCTTCAATCATGTTTCCAACAACATGGTACTGCCCATAAGGCAAGACATCCGTCTTGGAAGGATCAAGAAAATTATTTGCTGCTGATGGCTTTGTTGAAGGTCCTGGCTTGAAATAATTGTTGACAATATTGTACTTCCCGAACTCCCCGCCATATATGGCCTTGTTTTGCCAATTGTACACAACATTGTTTTGAAAATCCACCAATTCCTCTTTTGCACCGAGACGAGCTCCATTGAACCGGGGATTTCTGCTCACACAATGGGCAAAAAGATTGTGGTGGGCAGAAAGATGGGCGCCGCCCCAAATGCCTCCATAGCCATGGTTCTCCCAGTCCTTGTCGCCCGTTTCGAAATGATAGGAGTAGTTCAAGGGTTCTGCTATCATGTTCCACTGTAGGGTGGTGCTGTCACCACCGTACACAGACATGACCTCATCCGTTGACCAACTCAAACTGCAATGGTCTATGATCAGGTGCTTGTTTTTTGAGCCTGACAAGGCGTCGTCCCCACCGCTTCCATCTACCATTCCTTTCTGGGATTGGTAGCGGTCTCCCATCCTGAAACGCATGTATCGAACTATGATTTGATCACCTTTCAATCGGACAGGTTGATCGGCAATACAAATGCCATCGCCTGGAGCAGACTGCCCAGCAATGGTCACATTCCCCTCAATTTGAAGTGGTGTTTCGAGATGAATGGTTCCTGAGATGGAAAAAACAATGGTCCTTTTGGATTTTTGCTCTGCCGCTTCGCGAAAGCTTCCAGGGCCGGCATTGTTAAGGTTGGAAACAACAATGGTTTTGCCACCTCGACCACCAATAGTAAATTTCCCAAATCCTTCGGCACCTGGAAATGCAATATGGGCTTCTGTTTGAGCCATAGGGTTATGGCTGAAAAACAATCCAGCAAAAAACAAAAACAAACTTATGCTGTTGAATGTAGGCATGGAAAAAAGAAGGCAGGCAGCCAATGAATGACTACCTGCGTGTATTTGCATTTGATTAATAGCCCGGATTTTGTTTTAGTTTACCCTGATAGGAAGTGATGGTCGCCTGATCAAATGGGAAAAGCTCACTTTTACCTGGCACAAAAAATGAAGCCATCCCTTCCCACAACTGCTTGCCATCAATCTGGGCGGTTGTCAACATTTGCCCCCAATCTGTCCTGGTCCATCCAGTTGCTGGATTCGGAACTTGTGTAGGTCTCCAGAAGGGCTGCGCCGTAGCTGCGGTGTTTGTTCCAGCAAAAAACTGAATCTCTTCACCATTGTTTTTCCAGTAAATGTATTGGGGAACCCTGTCATAGGGAGGCCTACGGTCACGTATCAGTTGAATGTTGGTGCGCGCTTCCGCAATTTTGTTGGCCAGCAAGTTCCACCGCAACAAATCAAATTTTCTGATTCCTTCATGCCCGAATTCCAAAAAGCGCTCATTGACAATTGCATTGAAAAATCCTGCTTTTGTGGTTGGCGTGACACCAATGAGTCCAACATTCCCTGCAAATGCTCTTTTACGGACTTCCTCATAGGCTGCAATTGCCTGAGGTGTAGGAGCCCCATTGATCTCATTTACCGCCTCGGCATACATCAGCAAGACATCAGAAAAGCGAATCAAAGACCAATTGTATCCCACATTCAGGACAGTTCCAGGCAGTAGAGGGTTCCTCCAATCGCGTCGGTATTTTCCTGTATTCAGTTCTCCAAGCCTGCGCTGGCTTTTGATGTTTGTTGCTGATGTTACCTGATAATGCGTGATGGTAACATCCCTTCGGGTATCTACAGAATCGAATGCATAAAAATAATTGGGCAAGATAACAATTCCACCTCCACCTGCACCAAAGCGGGAAGCATTGCTCAGGTTAGGTCCGTCATAGTTGCCCATCCGGCTATCACTGTTGCCGTTTCCACCTCCAGCTCCAACCTCAAAAAGAATTTCCGCAAAAGGGTCATATGTAAATGATGTCAATTTTTTCCAAACATCAGAATAGCTTGGATTCAGGGTATGCTGATCCCTTCTTGCCATCAACTCCTCACATTCCTGTTTGGTTATTTGGTAATACTTCAGAAAGTCTGCACGCCTTTCCATCTGGCCATTGGAACGAAGGGAAAAACCTCCTCGTGCCAATGCAATCCTGGCTCTCAATGCCATGGCAGCACCTTTGGTAATTCTTTCGTTGCGTGGACCGGCTTCAGTTCTCCAAGGAAGAAAATCTTTTGCGTTGGCAAGGTCTGCCAGCAGCAGGTCATATGTAGAGTCCCTGTTTGCTTGGGGAATGAATAAATTGGCTTGTTTGTAAGCTGGAACCATGGGCGCAGGAACATCCCCCCAGTTGCGGATCAATTCCATGTAAAACTGTGCACGCAAGGTAAGCGCTTCACCCAGCAGTTTTTTCAACTCCCTTTTTTCTGCATCTGTCCCATTGGTATATTGGCGCATCAAAGGAATCTGTTCAATGCAAATGTTTGCTTTTTCAACACCCCTGTACAACTGCCTAAAGGGATTTGTGATTTCTGAATTGGTCAATAAAAGTTGATACCTTCCTATACCCCTGCGGCCGTTGTCTATGTTTCCGCTCACGATGGCCTCATCAGAATCATATGGATAATACATGCTGATGCGGATGCCATATCCGTTGTCTCCCTGCAACTCATCATATACACCTACCAATGCATTGAAGGCATTGGATGGATCGGAGAATGCATCAGGAATGCTGTACTGTGATACGGGAGCTACCTCGGTATATTTTTTGCATGATTGCAGGATCAATATCGAGCAGGTCATCAGAAGCAACCCGGAACGAAAGAGTAAATTGTTCGATTTCATATGTTGCACATTAAGTAGATTAGAAAGAAAGGTTCAGGCCCAATACCCAGGTTCTGGAACGTGGATAAGCAGCAAAGTCAACACCCGGTGTCAATGGATCTGATCGTCGGGCCGTTACATCGGGATCATATCCTGTATATCCAGTAATTGTTGCAAGATTGTTGACCGTTCCAAAAAATCGAAGGCTTGAAATCTTGTGTTTTTGTGAAATGGATTTTGGTAGTGTATACCCCATGGTAAGGTTGTTGATACGAAGATAACTTCCATCCTCAACTGCCCATGAATGCAGCCACCAGCGCTGTACACGCACTGGAGACCAGATTTTTGCCCCAGCATTCAACGCTGTCAAGGCCGCAGGGTCTTTAACAATCTCTCCCTTGTCGTTGACATTGGTAAACCTGTCCTTCATGATCTCCAGCATGTTGAGGTTTGAAAAAGCACCATCTGTCCACTCAAGTTTGTTGGCATTGTAGATGTCATTGCCAACCACGAAATTCACAAAAATACTGAGGTCAAAATTCTTATAATTGAACTGGTTGTTCCAACCTCCGGTAAACTTTGCATTGGCATTTCCGATGATGGTCCTGTCACCATCCGCTGTAATAACGCCGTCTTTGTTAAGGTCCTTCCATTTCAACATACCAGGCTGTGGAGTGCCATAAACACCATTCACAGCAATTCCAGGTTTGATTATATAGCTCTGTGAAGTTGGGTTATAATCAAAATCGTTGACACTATAAAAACCATCTGTTACGAAGCCATACATTTGACCTGTTGATTCTCCAACTTTAACAATATAATCATCTACCCCATCACTGCCCTGCCATCCGGAAGTTCTTGTAATCTGTGCAACACCTCCAAGGCTCTCCACTTTATTTTTATTAAAGGATATGTTGAAATTTGAAGTCCAACTGAAATTTTTTGTTCCAATCGGCGTTGCATTCAATTGAATTTCAACACCCCTGTTGGAAGTAGCCCCAATGTTTTGAATTTGTTGTGTATATCCCGTGGTTGGAGGAATTTGAACGGCCAACAACAAGTCATTGGCGGAATTCTTATACGCATCGATGGTCAGCTGTAATTTGTTGTTGAAAAAAGCAAGATCCAACCCAACGTTCCTGGTGACATTTTGCTCCCATTTCAATCCAGGATTGGCAAGCGCTGTTGGTGCGAAACCGGGAAGAATGGAATGATTGAATGCATATTGACCTGTTACTCCATAGAGCTGGAGGTAGAGCAGGTTGTCTATCCTGTTGTTGCCCACAACCCCATATCCAAAACGAAGTTTTGCATCGGACAACCACTTCACACCATCAAGAAATTTCTCACGGGATAAACGCCATGCCAAGGAGCCGGAAGGGAATACCAGCGTTCCATTCTCGCTGCTGAATTTGGACGACCGGTCAGCCCTGAGGTTGACAGTGGCCAAATATTTATCATCATACCCATATGTAGCCCTGCTGAACAATGAGAAAATTCTGCTCGGCGGCTGAATGAATGATGTCGGTAAAGGCTGTGCTGAGCCAGTAGGAGCAGAACCCAGACCCATGTTGGCAAGGGCTTTCTGTGCGGAAATATCTGCAGGGAAAAACCTGGTTTCTACTGTATTTTGATCGGAGCGCTGGTCAACCATCTCTTCACCAGCAAGGATGGAGAAGTCATGGTGCTTCTTGAAATTGTTCAAGTTGTATTGAAGTGTATTGGTATTGCTGATGGTTGAACTGCTTTGGGTTCCAATGGAGGCTACCGGCAATGATGCATAGTTCCTGGCGGTTGAAGTAATCTTATTGTAAAACAAATCTGTTCCCACACGGCCATTGTCATATCCAACAGTAGACCTGAGGACCAGATTTTTGACAAGATTGATGTTGACATACGCATTCAAATACGTAGCTGCTGACCACTGTCTTCTGTATTCCGCTTGTGTAAGGATTACCGGATTGATGGCCCCCGATGATGCCAGGAAATAAGCCTCGTCAAAGTCATCAATACCACCATTGGGTGTAGGTATTTCAAATGGCCTGTAATTGATGGCATGCCTCAACCTGTTGGTTGCCCTGGTGCCGCTGTTAGTGGTACCAGCACCCCTGATTTTCTGGTCGAGGTACCTGAAACTGAAACCGGTTTTCACCCGATCAGAA
This sequence comes from Chitinophagales bacterium, assembly GCA_030832085.1. GTDB lineage: Bacteria > Bacteroidota > Bacteroidia > Chitinophagales > Chitinophagaceae > Pollutibacter. The sequence goes on from JAURJU010000038.1 coordinate 61,660, forward strand.
ACCTTGTGGTCGAGTTTGAAATTCACAAGATTTCGGTCGAATCCTGATTCCAGCTGAACACCATCTTCCCTGTTGGCGGTAAGGCTCAGGTTGAAACTTGTAGACTGGTTTCCGCCACTCAATGAAGCATTGTGGTTTTGAAACCTAGCATTTCTTCCAAAAACAAGGTCTTGCCAACTGACCGGGCTAATGTTTTTATATACATTCAAGGTATCCCAGGTAGTTCCATAGGTATTCGCAAAACTAGAACTGTCTGCAACAGAACCACGGCTTCGCTCATACTGCCAACGGACAAAATCGTAAGGAGACAAGGTTTTCATGAACTTGGGCACTTCACGGAATCCATAAGATCCATTGTAGGAGGCCTGTGTTTTACCGGGCCTTCCAGACTTCGTGGTGATCATGACAACCCCATTGGCAGCACGTGCACCATATATCGCAGTAGTGGAGGCATCTTTCAAGACATCAATATTTGCAATATCCTGAGGGGCAATCACCGCAAGTGCGTTTTCAACTTGCACACCATCAACTATATACAATGGTGAATTGTCCTGTGTGATGGAGCCCCCCCCCCTGACCCTGATGAGGATATCAGCACCAGGAGCACCTTCCGAGCTGGTTACCTGTACGCCGGCCAAACGTCCTTGAAGCGCTTCTGCAGCGGAAGACAAGGGGACGTCCTTGATTTGTCTGGCACTGACAGAGGAAACAGATCCCGTCAAATCCTTTCTTTTAATACTGCTGTACCCTACAACTACCACATCATCCAACTGGGTTTCTGCTTTTTCCAGTGAAACATTTATGCTGGCACCAGCAGTTGTTGTAAGTGTAAATGTTTTGTATCCAACATAGGTGAATACCAACATTGGCTTTCCCGAAGAGGATACCGGCACGGAAAACGCACCATTCTTATCCGTTTGAAACCCCTTCGCATTCCCCCTTACCTGAACAGTAACACCTTCTAACGGATTGCCATCTTCCCCTGTCACCTTACCCTGCACCAACTTGCCTTGCGAGAAGCTGTAATGGGTCGAAAACAGGACCAAAAATAAAAATAAAGCTTTTCTCATATCTGCGTGATTTGTATGGTTTAGCCATTGTGAATCTATCTGCAATTCTATGGTGTTTTTGGGCCTGTTCAGCCCCATCCGACAAGTTTATTTACGCAATCGTTCCCGAAGTTTTATGAAGGCAGAATGGTGGAGAAAAGGACAGCATCACCTGAGTGCATTAAAAGCAGCATGTTGCCTATCTTTACCCCATGAAATTTGAAGCAGTCACCATCAAGCATATTGCACAGGAGCTGGGACTCTCCACCTCAACGGTGTCCCGTGCATTGCGCGACAGCCATGAAATCAGTGCTGCCACAAAAAAACTTGTACTCGAGCATGCGAAAAAAGTAGGCTTCAAACCCAACAGGATTGCACAAAGCCTTAAGGAAAGAAAAAGCCTTTCCATCGGGGTAATCGTCTCTGAAATTGCCAACAGCTTCTTTTCCCAGGTCATCAATGGAATCGAATCCATCGCATATAGCCATGGTTACACCGTTATCATCGCTCAGAGCATGGAATCTGCAGATAGGGAATTGTCAAACTTGGAATACCTTACATCATCTTCCATTGATGGGTTGATCATATCAGTTTCGGCAGAAACCAAGAACTACTCTTACCTGAAAAAATTGCATGAAAGAGGATTACCCATCGTTTTTGTAGACCGTGCAATAGATGACATTGAAACCCACAAGGTCATTGCGGATAATTTTAAAGGTGCCTACAAAGCCACTAAACACCTGATTCAGAAAGGATACAAAAGAATTGCCATACTGTCCAACAACAGCAGCCTTTCAATTTCACAGGAACGCCTTGATGGTTATAGGGCTGCCTTGCAAGAGGCCAAAATACCTGTGAAGGAAAACCTGATTACCTACTGTGACCATGGGGGAATGATCTACGCAGAAGTGGAAAACGCCATGAAAACCCTATTGAAGCAACGCATCAAACCGGATGCAATTTTCGCAGGATCGGATAAAATAACCACAGGTTGCCTGAAGTTCATGAAACAGAAAAATATACGCACGCCGGCAGACCTTGCACTGATTGGCTTTTCCAATACCGACCTGACAGAACTATTGAATCCACCACTGTCGGTGATCAGGCAGCCAGCTTTTGAGATGGGACAAGCTTCTGCTTCATTGCTGCTTTCACTCATAGAAAGCAAAAAGCTTCATACAAAGTTTGAAACAAGAATACAATCCACAGAACTGCTGATAAGGAAATCTACCTGATCACAATGAGGCCCGCTGTGTCAGCCGGAAGGCCACTTCAGTTTTGGCCTTTTTTCCAGTTTTGATGATGTTTGCTGCCTCTATTCCCATGGCCTCAAAATCAGTAGACATGGTGGTTATGCCATTCAAGATGATTTTTTTCAAAGGTGTCTCATTGTATGAGATAACCCCTATGTCTTTTCCAAGCTTGAATTTTGATGCCATAATCATTTCGATAAGGGATACAAGATCATCATCCATCAGGTTGATGTAAACCTCTCCTTTGCCAAGTGTTTCGCGTTTAATGTCATGAACTACCTTATGGCCGAATGCATATTGCGTGCAGAACGAAACAAAGCCATTGATGATTTCATCTGGATAATAACTGTTCTCTGGAAATATGATCTTGATGGTATGGTATTTCTTCAATTTGGGCAAGGCTTGCTCCAATGCACCATGTATGTCCTTTTCAAAATTTTCATACACTGCACTAAAGTCGCCGGTAACCTCAGGTATAACCTTGTCCAGGAGAATCAACTTGTCTTTATCGATCTGATTGATGATTTTAGGTGCCTTGTCCTCCCCTTCGATAAAATGGGGAATGAGGACAAAATAGTTGTACTCCGCTGCAGAATTGTTGAGCAGCTTTTTGAACAACGCCAGGTCATTGTTATAGATGTAAAAATCAACAGTAACATTCTTTCCAAGTGTTTTTACAAAAGCATCGTAGATCAGCTTTTTATGCGGACTCAATTTGTTGAACATTAAAAAAACCCGGGCAGTCCTGTCAATATCTGTACTGCTGATAAAATATCCTTTCCCCGGAACTGACCCAATGATTCCCTGTGCCTTTAAATGCTTATACCCCTTTTCAGCGGTATCCCTGCAAATTTCAAAGTGAAAACTCAGTTCATTGATAGAAGGCAACACATCTCCAACATTGAGCTTTCCATCTTCAATTGCTTTGGTGATACAATTGGCGAGCTGCTGGTACTTTGGGGTTACCGAGAAATCATCAAAGTAAATCAACTTGAAAAAAAGAGAAGTTTTCATGTGTCATGAAATGATTGGAATACTATAAAGTAAATGTCACGAAAAAAATAAATACAATGACCCGCTATTGGTTTCTTGCATTGGTATTGATCTTTTCCACCTCCAATGCAGCCAACATGAATGGGCCGACAGCCTTGAAGTCGTCGGTTCTCAGTGGTTCACTCAGGTAGTAGCGATAAGAACCATCCCGATTGGCTGTGCCTCCCAACCCGCCAACTGCAACAGCTTTGGTATAGTGCATTCTACCAGCTGAATCTTCGGAGACAAAGGCATTTAGAAGTCCCGCATAACCCTTCTTCACATTTGCAGCATAACCTGAATCGATGTAACCTTTGTTGACGGAATGTGCCAATGCATATACAAACATAGCGCTGGATGAGGATTCAAGGTAATTCATTTCAGCATTCGGCTTGTCGGTTACTTGCCACCAAACACCAGAAACTTTATCTTGCTCGCGTGTTATGGCAACAGTCAACCGATTGAGAATATCCAGTAATTTTCCCCTCCCAGGGTGTCCCACTTCAAGCTGATCCAGCACTTCCACAAGTGCAACATGATACCACCCCATTGCACGGCTCCAGAAAGTTGACGACAATCCGGTGTGCTTGTTAGCCCAGAACTGCTGGCGGCTTTCGTCCCATCCGTGGTAGAAAAGACCGGTCATTGGATCACGGGCTTTCTCTTCCATCAAAACAAATTCATGGATGATATCATTGTAAGCATCCAATGGGCCAAATCGCTTTGTATACTCTGCATAAAAAGGCTGTACCATGTACAATCCATCCAGCCACATCTGCGCAGGATATTTTAACTTATGCCAGAAACCTCCTGACCTGTTGCGGGGCTGCCAATCGATTTGCTTTCGCAGCAGGTCTGCTGCTTTTTTGTATTTTGAATCACCATACCTGTCATAGAGTCTCAACAACAATCTTCCCGTCAGAATTTGATCACAGTTGTAATCGGTCAAGTCATAGGTCCTGATATTGCCATCTGCATCCACAAAATGATCAATGATTTTCTTGGTATACTTTGCGTAGGTGGAATCACCAGTATGCTCCCACAACCCCCAGATCCCCATCATGGTCACACCGATTTCATAATTCCAGTTGGCGGGGCGTGCACTTCCTTTTGTAACCATGGAATCCGGATAGAGCCAAAGCATGGTTGTTGCCATTTTGACGGCATCTGACTTTTGCGCATGAACCTGGTTGCCGACAAGAAGTACAAAAAGAGCCAAAGGCATTAATGTTATTTTCATGTATTCATGTGTTTTATCAAGGGTCAAGAAAAATTCCATTGCCAAACCCTGCTGAATTCATCGAATCAAAGGCAACCAAACTGTCATATCTGTTCTGCCCCTGTTGGCCCAGGCAAAATAAGGAATGAGCCTTGCATTGCGCTGAATTTTTTCCGAGATCACTTCGCGGTAAAGCTGACCCTTCCAAGGCGCAGTGCTGACCAGCAAAAAATTTGTTTCCAATGCTTTGAGCCGGGCTTGTTCAATCAGGATGTCTTTTGCAACAAAACTTGCACCTGCAGCAATTGCATAATTGAAAACTGTTGCAGTTTTTATATCTGAAGATTCCAAGCAATATACCAAAGGCCCTCGTTTGACCGCGGCCTGGTTCCTGGACTCCTCCACCAAAGGATTTGATTCAATCAATATTACCGGCATGGCAAGATCCAAAATAATTTTATCGTTTTTTTCCCATGCACGCTGCAATTGCAAAAAACCATTTGACCCTGTCTTGATACCTTGTTTTACACCATTTACAGCAACCGTAAAACTTTTACACCAGTCAGGGATTCGCAGGTTGATCTTGGCATGGGATGATGCGTTCAGGAACCTGATCATCACGCGACCAGACCATGGATAATCGGTGGATTGTTCCAATTGGATGCTATCTCCATTGTCAAGTCTGGCGGAGAGGCGGTTTCCTGAATACATGTTTACGAAGACAGCATTGCCTTGCAAGCTGTATTGATAATGTTGTACCTCAGCAATGGTTCTCACCGCATTGGGCGGACAGCAATTTGATTTGCTGATGTATGCCTGTCGACCACCTTCCCAACGCATGTGATAGGGGAAAGCAGATGAGGATGCCAGTGGATTGGTATAGAAATAATCCTTACCCTTGAGACCAACCCCACTCAACACGCTGTTATAGAGTGACAACTCCAAAACATCAATGTACTTTGCATCACCTGTCAACAAAAACATCCTCCAGTTCCAAAGCACATTTCCAATGTTGGCGCAGGTTTCGTTGTGTGCAGTCAGGTTGGGCAATTGAAAATCTCGCCCATAGGACTGGTGTATTTTTTGAACAGTATCTGGCTTGTAAGAAGTGCCATCCACCGACACACCATCGTACAATGCACCGCATCCGCCTGTGATATAAAGTTTGGTATTGGTGACATTGCTCCAGAGGGAATCCAATGCGGCTTTCAATGCTGGATCCCCTGTTTCAGCAAAGAGGTCAGCCGCCCCAGCAAACAGGTAATTCGCTCGCACTGCATGGCCATTCACCTTTTTCATGTTCCGAAAAAGTACCCGGTCACTGTTGTCATCCGTTCCTTCAACAGTTCCCCGAATCAGCATCAGGTGAATGACAAGATCAAGATACTTTTTATTGAGGGTTGTCCGGTACAACTCTGTAAGTCCCATATAATGCGATGGGCAAATGGCGTTTCGGGCCTGCTCTGGTGTCGCCCCTGCATAAAATTCAACCAGAAAATTGGCAGCCTTTTCCGCAACATCAAGCAAGGTCCTTTTTCCGGTAGCACGGTAATGGATGGCTGCGGCCGTCATGAGGTGACCAAAATTATAGGCCTCAAAACCAAGAACATCATCAAATGTAAGAGACCTCCCTGTTTTTTTCTGCTCAATGATGTTCTTTGTGTAGACATACCCATCGGCGCGTTGCGCAAGGGAAATGACCCTGATGGCCTCATCCATCATGCTTCCTATTTTTGGGTCTCTTGTGGCTGCAAACATTGCCGCTGCGGCCTCCAGGGTCTTGTAAAAATCTCCGTCATGAAAAGAGGGTCCCCGGAATCTTCCCGTATCCAATCCTGCTGCCACCTTGAAATTCCTGAATGCATGGCAAATGGTATCACTGGTATAGGTTCTCCACAATTCCGGTAACATCACATCCCGACAAACATCAAACCTTTCTTTCCAGAAGCCCGAAGTCCATTGAACATCATTGATGCCCATGGTGTGCATTTTCGCAAAAGGGCTGTTGGAGGTGTTGACCAAGCCAACTTGGGCAATGCCTGTCGAGCCCAGGCCCAATGCCAAAAACAATATCAGGATTGTTCTACAAAACATCATTGTATATTTTGAAAGATGGATTTCATGTATTCGGCATTCGATCCGAAATTTTTTTTCACATTGTTGGGTTCTTTTGCATCACGTGAACGCTCCAAGACCAACCAACCAGACCATCCCATCTTGTCCAATGCTCGCTTTACTGCAACCATGTTCAACCGTGGGTTGTCTTTCAACAATACCCCATCATCATCTGTGCAGTGGATCTGAATGATTTGGTCCTTGCCCAGGATTTTCAACTCCTTGATCAGGTCCCGCTGATTTTTCAATGCATTTGAAAAATTGAAGTAACTTTTGATGGATGGATCCCCGACATCAACCAACAACTTTTTTTCAGTCCTGGCATCCAAGGCTGTTTCAATGCCAATCACCACACCGGCGACGCTCGCCATGGATCCGATTATTTTTAAGCGGGCAATGACGGAATCACGCAAATCCGGCCGCTTGACAAGATCGCACTGAACACCAAGGGGTAAAAATCCAACCTTTACGTTCAAAAGTTGCATGGTCCTGATACAGTCTGCAATGGAAGGAATAAACGAATCACGTTCACAGAAAGATTGTGCATAATATCCTGACATTGACATGGCACAAAATTCAATGTTCAATGCCGTTGACTGCTGCAAGAAAGCATTGCGAACAGAATCATTCAACAATTGATTGTCAAATGTCAAACGCTTGCCCAGTCCCCCCATGTCAAGCTCCAATCCATCCATACCCAACTGATGGGCCAATTGTATGGCGCCAATTTTTTGGCGCTTGAGCATCATGATATCTGCTGCTGCAATGCGATAGCGTTGCTGCGCCTGCAGATACCCTGCCCCCAACAGAAAGAAAAGCAATGCATGAAAAATAAAATATGTTTTGGCCTTGTTCATCATGTTCATTTGAAAAGGAAGGCCCTCATCATGTCTTCAATTTTTTGCCATCCCAGCAGTGCATGAACAGGCAGTTGTTTTCCATCCGCACCAAATGCTTTCATGGTCTCATCCTTCTCAATCACTACGCCTGTTTCATCAATTGTTCCATTGGCTTTTTTCAAATGTTGAACTTCCAGTTTGAAATGCCGGGCAAGAAATGCATACATCGCCTGGCGTTTGGAAGTTCCATAATCATGTCCTTCATCTGCAAGATGATGATTCTGCACGTCTGCCCCAGGGTAAAAACCATATATTCTTTTCAAGTAAGGAAATTCAAGTTCAGGAACATCCTTTGTCCAGTCTTTACCATCCGAAATCACCAACTGCGGGCGGGGTGCAGCCATGGCAGCCAGCTCAACATTGTTTGTGCCATTACCACAAAAATGAATGCCCATGCCACTTTCACATGGGCAGCCCCCGCTGTGGTAAGAGGACATCATGACAACAGGAACGCTGACAGCAATGCGTTTTTCAATGGCAGTGATGAGCATGGTTTGGCTACCGCCACCCGATGCTCCTGTGATGCCCACACGCTCAGGATCCACTTCAGGAAAGGTCAACACATGATCGATTAGCCTCAGGGTATTGTAGGCTTGAAGGGTCTGCACCAAACTTTTACGGTGTGCTGTAGGCGCAACTTGTAATACAGACTCACCCTCCCATCCAAACAGGTCGTAGGTCACCCCAACAACACCCATCCGTGCCAATGACGCAGCCCGATACTGACAATCTTCCCTGTACCTGCCCCTGGGAAAATGCCCATCAGGGTGAAACACTATTGGAAGCTTTCCCTTGTACTTCAGAGGGCGGTATATCGATCCATTGATGAACACGCCCGGCAGGGTTTCCATTGAAAAATTCTGAACAGTATAATCAGCATAGGTTCTCAATGCGGTCAGCTGTGGGACTGATGACAACTTCTTGGGAAGTTTGTCTAGACCAAGTGTAGACACGATGCAAGAAATAATCGAATCTTTTCTGCGTTCCCAGCTTTGCCTGCTGTCGTAACCGGATGAAATGAATTTCAATTGCGCGAGCCCATCTGCAGACGTTTTCAGGTGGTACTGAAATGCCTGGAGTTTGTATTTCCCTTTGGCCTCTTCTATAAAACTGATGTCCTGGGAAGACAGGATGTTAAAAAGCGTCTTTTCAACATCTGGATGGTAACGCCATTGCGCATAGGTAACTTGCCTGCCTTTAACCAAATCCAATGGATATCGAATCGATACATTGAACCTGGTTTGGACCTCATTCAACACCTCTATCAAGGGCTTTTTGAATTGGTCATCAGCAGTGTTTTTGATCGCAGTGCTAGGGAGATCAGGCATCATTGGCCATACCCCCTGTGCAATTTCAGCTGTCTGCAATTGTGCTGGATTGACCTTTACATATTTGATGCTTTCCCTCCGCCACGTATACACAATGTGCACCATGCCATCAGATGACTGGATAATAGAGGGATAGGAGTATTGACTGATTGGAGAATCTTCCAGGACCAGCGCTGCAGACCAATGCAGGCCATCATTTGAGCGAGCAAGGTTCAGTGGCGTTCTTGGACCTTTTCCATTTTTGATGGAATCGTGGGCAACAGCATGGTTGTAGACCAACAAATGACTGCCATCGGTCATGGTCACTGCATCAGCGCCAGAGTTGTTGTTGGGCATTGTTGAAAGGGTGATGGTAGTCCAGGTTTTCCCTTGGTCTGAAGACCAGGCTTCAGCAAGCGCCCTGTTTTGGGTCCTTGCCAACAGTTGAAGCTTCCCATCGGGATATTGAAGAATGGAAGGCTGAATGGCCTTTATTCCTTTCTCAGCCACAAGATCTGCCCCACGCGTCCATGTTCTGCCACCATCAGGCGAAAATTCCATGTGCAGGTTCCATCCCTTCTCGCCTTCTGTACTGGAAGCCGCCAGTAGGATGCCATTCTTCAACAGAACGGGTTTGTTTTTGACCGGACCAAGACAATCATTGGGCAAGGCAATGGGTGGAGACCATGTCTTTCCATGATCGGAGGAACGCTTCATCCATCCTTTCCAAGCCGCCACATGGGGTCCAACTTTGTAGAACAACAACAGATCACCCTTTGGAACCTGGTACAACACAGGGTTCCAGCAGGCATGGCGCAGGGTATCGTTGATGATGCCATTGGCGATGGAAACCGGATCTGTCCATTTTCCTCGCGCATCTTGCTTGCTCATCCAAATTTCAACATCCGGATTCCTTTCCTTGGTACCGCCGAACCAAGCAACAACAAGTCCTTCTGGAGTTGATGCAACGGTTGGAGCATGCGACTCTGGGAATGGCATCTTTGCCGCGATAAATTCATCGGCAACAATGCCTGCCTTCCAATGTGGCTGGGCCATGGCAAAAGCCTGTGACAACAAAAGAAAAACGCTTATCAATATTGGTCTCATGCTGAATGTTTGAAGATTTTGTAAAAAAGTGCGATTTTTTTTACAAATCACAGGTAAAGGTTTTCTGCATCATTGTTGACGCGTTGAGGTGAATGAGCGAATATGGAAAACGGCTTCTTTGCAAGAAAGGTCAGCACCGGGAAGATCATAGGCCTGATCGGTTGGTGTATCTGGGTTTGGAAAGCGACTCACACCGCCCGTCCGAAAAACAACCCGTTCAATCTTTTCAACAGGCGCAAACATCAGCTCAGTCAGTTTTTTTCCATTGACCTGCACAGTGTAAAAACGATTGGATGCATTGTAATCCAATTGGAACAGAATGGGCTCATTCGAACGATAAGCTGTAATGTTTTTGATGCGGTATCCTGCCTTCGTTGTAACATTTCCATTCGAATCAATGCTAAACCGGATGGCAGCAGTACCCCTGCCGTCTGCGAGTTCAATGTCCATTTGTCCATGGTCCTGTTGTGCAGGAACAATGGTGAATTGAACACTTCCTTTTTCAGAAGCCGGAATAATGCGTTCTGCATAGGCATGGTCAAAAGGGTCCCTGTCTTTCATGGTCAAAGCAGCAATTCCATTTTTTTTCTCAATGCCAACTGGCGTCCATTTTCCACTGTTGTAATTCCATTCCTCTAGTGCCTTTTCAGGACGAATAAGATTGAAACTGTCATTGACATCTGCAATCATTTCATATTTAACTGGAACGGGAATTTTAGCTATCCAAATATCCTCTTTGTTCATGCTATACGTAACCCATGCATGTCCATCCTTGGGAATGCCGTTACCCTCTTCAATCCCTCTTACATATTGTGGGCCATATGATTTGTACGCTCCACCATAACGCATGGCAGTAATCTGGCCATTGACCAGCAAGAGCTTGTCATAGTCAAGTCCATTTTTACTGATTGAAAGTGCCAACGGCCATCGGAAATCTGATGGATTGTAGACCGTTATGTACTTTCCATCACTTGTTTTCTGTCCCCAAATTTTTGCATTGCTGTTGACAAAACCCGGTGCCCTTAATGGATTGTAAACCCAGGTTTTTCCATTGTCCTTGCTCAGGGAGGTCAGCGCATGTTTCCACAGTCCTACCGTGTTGCCATTGTTGAGGTGATAAAAACTAAATGCTTTGAGTTCTTTTTTCAAGGGAACAAGGGGGTCATCACGGTCAGCTTCTTCCACCCATTGCTGCATCATCAAAGGGCTGCTCAGCAATTCATGGCAAGCATCAACAAATCCCCTGTCTGCTGAAGATGTAAAAAATGGATATGCAGATGTTGATTTGTCCCAACTGCTGTTGTTTCTGATGAAAAAAATCGGCCCCAGGGATCCATCCTTATAGACTTCCCTGACTGCACGGCCGATGCCCTTTCCATCATTGGGATCATCGCCCTTCCCCATGACAATCCCATAATAGGCCAGGATGAGCAGCCTTTGGGTTGAGGAAACATAAAACCCCATTCGTTGGTGCATGACAGCATCAAGGTCTTTTGAGATCTCGGGACGTCCTTTTTTTTGATACCCGTCAGGAATCCGGTACACGGGAAAGCAAACCACCGGATCTGTCCAAGTGATGCCATCGGTTGAGGTCTGTAGCATGGACCTTCCGGGAGGAACATGTTCCCCTACAGGATTGGAGAGGTACTGGAGATAAAACCTGTTGTTCCAATAACTGAGCATAGGGGCATGGTTGTAGGTCCAACCACTGTCTGCACCAACAGCATCTTGCCGCCGGTTTGCCCTGAACACCTGGATATTGTGTACCCCGACTACAGGCCGAAGTTGCCCATGGTGATAATCAATGTTAACCAGTTCCTTGCCGACAAATTTCACCGTGTCCTGTGCATTTGCGAGGATTGCAAAAAAACTGAACAAAAGACTCAATCCTTTTTTCATTTCAGTTCGTTTTCAACAATCGAAACATTGCCCTTTTATTTGTTTTTGGATAATCATATGTCCTTCCATACAAACAGCGCAAAACAATGTGAGGCAATTGCCATGAAATCTTTGATTGAAAGGGCCTGTCGAAATTCTTTTGACAACTTTCAAATTAAGCAAAGCTTTTGTCATATGCAATTCCCTTTTTTTTCATTTGCTGCTAACCCAAATGATGCTGGGTATGGCTTGGGGCATGATGGATGTTTTCTTTCCTCCCGCTACATTTTCCATGGTGCCGACAACAATACCCGACTGGGGATCAATGAAGCGGATCGTACTGCCTCCACTGAGCCATGTCAAGTCCAAGGACAATTCACTTGCCTGATCAACATAGAGAATCATGTCCTTTACGCCCGAGAGCATCATTTTTCCTTTGACAGGAAGGGTATTGACAACGGCCTTCAAGAACATTGAATCGGTACTTGCAGGAAGTACTGGCAGGGATCCTCCTGCCAACAATACCGCCCAACCAAATTGGGAGGCCGCATCACCGGAATAAACAACGGACTTGCCTTCAAATTCCATCCTGTATTCATTGACTGCACGAAACACCTGCTCGAAAGAAGTGCGAACGGGTTTCAACAATCTTGCATGTTGACGCGGAGCAAGATGTTCTCCGCCCAAAGGTGCATACATCTTGCCGTCCTGCTGGTAATGCCAATAGCGAATGTCTATGATATCGACTGTTGCAAGACGTTTTTTATCCGCCAGGATTGCATCCTGCACATCCTTTGTCGTTCCCAACGCAACCAGGGGATTGGAGCGATGTTTGCCTTTCCATGCAGCGATTGCATCAATCCAAAATTCGACGAAGTGCAAAGGACCTGTGTATTCAGCACCAATGGATTGAATGACATTGTTGTTGGATTTGAAGTTGTCCAGACACTTGTTGATATAGGCAAGGTGCAGTTGCTTTCGCGGTCCGTTTGAAATATCATAAAACTGCTCATCCATGAAAATACGTTTGTCCCCTGCATAGGGAACGGGTTCGGGAAAACCAGTGTTGTTGATGTTGTTGGCAGTGCGCCAGGGAAAATCAGCAAAGTGGGCACCAGCCTCAATGATATTGTGTTGAAAATAGTTTTGGTGAATCAATACCAGCGCCTGCTGGTCTGCGAGTTCAGCAAACTGCGAAAGACGGTTCCAATACCATCGGTTGTACGTTGTGAGGTCATATTTGCTCAGGCCATCCCAGGCCAATGCCTTTCCACTTCGAGAAAAAGGAAGTTCATAAAATGGGGGCCATACTTCGCCATCCATTCTTCTTACACGCTGGTGATCATCCCTTCTCCTGTCATACCATAATCCATAATTGTGGTCCAACACAGCAGTATGGGTACTTTTCATTTCATGGACAACATCCTCTATGTTGTCTGTCAGGCCTTTACCAAACCTGCCTGGCACATACCGGGTCAGGTGAGGCTTGGCATTGAGCAAGTCCTTGGGTGAGACGCCGCCATTCCACCATGGTACTTCCTGACGCTTGCCAGTCAGCAGGATTCCATTGATGGTCAACCAGCCATTTCGCATGACCAATGGTTGTTTTGGATGTACCAAGGCCTCGACAGGATTGATATTCTTGATCAAAGAAGGCGAAATGTCATACTGTTGCGGTTGTAGAAATTGTATGGAATCAATCCAATCCTTCAGTTGCAATGGAGGATGTTTTGCCCGCAGGGTTAGGGCTGCTGCCACTGGCACTGAGGGACTGCTGGATGCTTCTGACTCCACCGGCAAAAGCATTGCTCGTTGAGCAGGATCCTGACCCAGTCGGTCTTTCAACTGCGCATAAAAAAGGCTTCTTGGATTGACATGCTCGTTGGAATTTTCCCAATATCCATTTCCGGAAAACTGCGCCCAAGTGCCAAAGGCATAATTGTTGGCAGTGGGTGGGGCATCGCATTCGATTTTTGCAGCACTGCACTGCCAAAAAACACTGTTGGCTGCGGACCATCCGGCACCATTGCCGTCCTGCCCCCGATCACCAAATCGAAGTGCATTCCCATCTACTGAAACGTTGTCAAAGAGAACACCACTTGCCCAACTGTCTATGGCACCACTGAAGGCAAAAGGTTGATTCGAGTGGCATTGCACAAATGCATTTGGACCTGGTGCACAAAACCCGACAGAAAAATCATGATAACCATACTCGGCATAGCAACGCTGAAAAAGAGTTTGCTGTCCGCTGGTGGTAAAGGTGTACCTGCGCTGACCGCCAATCTCAGATACCGGATGTTGAGAAATGCAATCTTCCACCGTTACCCTTCTTGCTCCAGCTTGCACTGCTACTGCGGAACCTGCAAAATTCCTGAACTTGATCCGCCTCACCCAACCATCTTCCAGGTTTTCCATGTTGATGGCATTCCAACAATGGTCCTCGTCTTTTTCATTCCTTGTATCATAGGAAGAGACAAGTTCCATATTTTCGATACCCACATGGCGGATGCGTCCTTTCCAGTTGTATTTGCTCAAGTAAGCGCCACCATAACTGCTGTCGATGGCGGTTGTCAGCGGAAGGTCTATCGTAACCCTATTTCCGTTGATGGCAATAATTTTACGCTCAAAAAAAATATCCCGCTCCCCAGGCTTCCATCCCAAGGCAGTAATTCCTCCACCAAAATGTTCTGTGCCCAAGCGCCTGATCCAACCCAGTGTAGATGGGCGACGAATGGTTACTTCATCTCCAACTTTGAAACCGCTTGCGGTCTCTACCAAAAACTGGCATTCCCCCACCGGCAAATAGGCCTCTTGCAAAGAAACTTCTGTACCCGACTGTTTATCATCCCCGCCAATGATGTTGATCAAAGGTTTTCGATCAATGCTTTCGGTCATCAGAACAGTGCCCTTGTTGCCTGCAAGTACGATACCGGATGCCTGTATTGTTATGCTCCCCTGAATGCGATAGATGCCAGGCCTGAGTAATATTGTTCCGCGAAACCCATACTTGTCCAAAGGCATCATGGCAAGGCGGTCTATGGCAGCCTGAATATACTTGCCATCATTCTGCTGACCCGGTTCAAGCACAACCATGACTGGAGGGGATTTGATGTCCTGCGCGGATGAATGGTAACCGCAAGAGGAGAAATCAACCACCCTGTTTCCCAATGCATCTGGCGCATAGGTCAACCGGCCATTTTGGAAAAGGATTGGACTGGGTGGAAGTGTTTTTTTTTGCGCAAGCAATGAAAAAGGAAGGCCCAACAACAGCAAAAGTGCAGTTGTCTTTATCAGCGCTATGCTGGTATAAATTTTAAATATGTCTTGTGGCTTGGTCAATACTTTATCATTTCTTTTTTTGTTGTACCGGCGCTACAGCTGACAGTTCTACCAGACTGTTCAAGTATTCCTCAATATTGGAATATCCATCCCTGTTCCTGTCTTTTGCAGCATCTGTTGGATCGGCTGGATTGAGCCCGTTTTTCTTTTCCCACATGTCTGGTAATCCGTCCATGTCCGCATCCGGATAGGGTTCGCCCTTGTAAGCAGGATACCCCCCCACCTGTGCAACATCTGTGATGATGCCCATCTTGTAAGAATCAATCGGCAATCTCCTGTGTTTGAACTGCGTATCAGGCAAGGTTACTCCAGAAAGGTACGCAATTTTACCTGTAGAAACCTGCGTCACAATCCTGTTGTCAACAGCATCTCTTCGGGGAAGTGTTGCACCTGCATTGGCCATAACATATGACCTTGCTTCCATGGCAGAGAGCATGGTCATCGCAGCCATAGGCAGCGGTTTGCTCCATTTCATTTCAGCAGTGTACTTGTCTGTATTTGGAAAATCTTCTACCTGAACTCCTCCATTCCAGTTGTCTTTGGTGATCTCTGGAAAACCTTCCATGATGTTGCCGTCAACATAAGCCCTTCCGTAAACCAGGTACTTCAATTTACTTCTTCCGCTTTCAGGTTTGAGGATCCTGTGTCCAACTGCATTGTTCCTGGGTGTTGCAGGTCCGGGTTGAAAATAATTGTTGATGATATTGTATTGAGCCCTGTAGTCTCCACCGTCAATGGACCTGTGGACCCAATTGAAAATTACATTGTTGGCAAAATTAAAGATGCCGTTCCATCCGATGGATGGATTGCGACCGGCATTGTTGGCCCAAAGGTTTCTGATAAACGAGCAGTTCTCACCACCCAATGTGCTACCAAAGGAATGGTTCCAGGTATCGAGGGCCTCTGCAAAAATGGAGTTCTGTATGGTTATGTTGACTGTTGGAAATTTTTCTTCAGCAGCCTTTCCGGTGCTGTCATTGTACATGTGGCGGTACATGCTCATGTTCTCATCCAACCCCCAGCTGGCTGAAACATGGTCAATCATGATATTGCCGATTGGGTTTCCCCCTATTGCATCATCGCGCCTGCCTACCCAGGTCTCGCCCCTTCTGAAGCGCATGAACCGGATGATGACATCGTGGGTATTGATCCAGACACTTTCGCCAGCGACACAAATTCCATCGCCCGGAGCTGATTGTCCGGCAATGGTGATGTAGGGTGCACGAATGATCAATGGTGTTTTTAACCTGATGATGCCAGCCACATTGAATACCACAGTTCTTGCTCCACCTTGTTCACAGGCCCATCTCAGGCTACCTTCCCCCTCATCTTCCAGGTTGGTAACTACAATTACCTTTCCACCCCTTCCACCAAAGCTGAACCTGCCACCACCTTCCGCGCCAGGGAAAGCCAGCAAATCAGATTGTGGAAGGTCTGTTGGACGAGATGCAAAATCTATGTATGGCTTTCCGTTTTTCGCCTCTGCCTTGATGATGGGAAGGGCCATTGCCCAAGCTGCGTCAGAGTGTTGCAATGCTGCACGCATCAGTGAGTCTGATGAACGCTGCACATCCTGGGGTATGGTTGGATACTGCGCCAAGACCTGTATCGACAAAACAAATATTCCTACGATGAAAGTCAATTTTTTCATGCCATTTTTTTAATACTTCCCAATTAGACTGAAAAAAGAGAAAGCATGAACTTTCTCTTTTTCAATGTGCAAAATTCAATTGTCAATTCAGGATTCAGTTGTATCATTTTTGAATTTTTACATCAATATTGATGTATGTCTTTGATTGAATTGCCCCAAAATCATTGATAAAATTGATTTGAATGCAGCCATATTTTCCAGCAGCAGTTTTGAAATACACCAGGTTGCCTGAGGCCAATGCAGTTGCAGTAGTAGTAGCACCAGATGCCAGGTTTGATATCCCTCCAGCCCTTAAGGCAGCACCTGAAGTAAGGGCGCTGAAGGCAGGTGATGTGGCTTTTTTGAAAACGGTTGCGTTCTTGGTCCAGGTGCTAAGGTCATGCGGTGCAAATTTGTTTGCTCCCAGTGCATAGATGGTATGCTTGGGTGCCCCCACAGTTGTTGTATCAAAAAAATATCCAAAATCAACCAATGCTGAATTGCTTGCACCTTGCGTATAACTCAACACATCACCCGTTTTGGAAGCAAAAAATGACTTGTTCGATTTGGACACGGAGTCAGGTACGGCCAAGGTTTTGTAAGACCAATAATTAAAATCAGGATTGATGGTAACCTTGATGGACTTGTTTCCATCACCAATGTATATCCCCTTTTTGTTCCTGGCAAATACCCGATAAGAATAGTCTCCGGCAACGCTATCAGACTCATACCTTTTCACACCAGAAAAAGTTCTTTTGTCTGGCCCACTCACATTGAAAGTATCAATCTTAGCACCATTTTTCTGTATCTCGATGACAGCCATTTCTTCAACCGTTGAGGTGATGGTGAAATCAAGAATGATGCTGTCTTTTGGGTTGATGGAAACATCGCCCGTCAGGTTTTTTGCACTGCCTGCCTTAAAATTAACCGAAACACCGAAGCTGTCTATGGGTGCAACTTTTTTCTCGCACCCCATGAAAAAAACAGTAGTAGTTGCAATGGCGAAAATAGTATGTTTTAGACGTATCATCGTTTTCATTTTTGTTGATTGGTCAGTGAATGATTATTGCAAGGGGTCAAATGTTCCACCAGGCCATCCTATTGTCTGCTCCAGAAGAAAACTCGATTGCCTGAAAAAGTTGGGCAGCGGATAGAAGTAATAGGTTGTTGGAATGCTGATGGGCTGAGTGGCATCAAGGTTAACAAACGAAGTAGTAAACATCGCTGCATAAACAGCTGGATTGTTCAGGTTTGCAGTATCCCTGGGCTTGAAGCCTGCAGGATACACCCTGTCCAGGTAAATCTTTGTGGCGTCGGTTCCCGTGCCAGCAAGATATGGGAGTTTTGGTGCCCACCTTACCCCTTGTCTGGTGGTACCTGAAAGCAGGTGCAATCTTCTGGTTCTCCTAAGATCAAATGGCCTTTTACCCTCCATGGCAAATTCTACCATGCGCTCGTTCATGATGAGGTCGCGCATCTGGGCAACTGTGGTAGCCAGCCCAAGACCATAATCCTGGGTCCCTACAACAATACCAGCGCGCTGGCGAATTAGCCTGATCATGTTTTTGGACTCTGCAGTGCGTCCAGTTTCGTTGGCACATTCTGCGAGGTTGATGATCACCTCGGCAAAGCGCATTTCAATCCAGTCCATACCACTCCCGCCACCAGAATTGCTGTTGTATTGGGTCTGAATGGCTGCCAGCGCCGGGTTACAAAGCTTTTTACAATAAAAGCCAGTTTGGGTCAATCCTGAACCCTCGTCCAAAACGCCAGTGTAATTCCATTGTTTTCTTGCAACATTCCCACTCAAAGGCCACAATGCACCATTATATGCAATCGTAGCTTCAAAGCGGGGATCCCGGTTGATCCAAAACAGGTTTGCGTTGTATCCTGAACCTGTTGCTGTTATGGGCAATCCATTGTTCATGGTATATGCCTGAACAAGATTCCATGTAGGCTGGTTGGAACCACCACCAGCAAGACCTGTAGTTTCAGAACGAGGTCTTGTAATGTATTCTGTGTTGGTTCCACGGCCGGGACTGACTGAAATGGCATCATGGATGCGCACCAGGATTACTTCCTTGTTGGCAGCAGTTTCATCCACAAAAATATTGGCATAATTGGGAAACAAAGCATTGCCATTGGCAACACAGGTATCATAAGCAGCCTTACAGGCAACATATGCTTTTTCCCACCTTGTTGCATCGTTAGAAGGATTGAATTGGGGGCTTGCCCAATACAGCAAAAGTTTTCCTTTCAGTGCGTAAGCAGCACCCTTTGTAATCCTCCCTTTCTGTGCTGCAGGCCAACTTGCAGGCAAAAACAAGCCCGCAGAATCAAGGTCTTTAGCAATCTGGTCAATGCATACACTGGTTTTGGATCTTGGCACATTCAATTCATCGTTCACCAGGTCTTGCGCATGCAGTACCAGCGGAACACCACCATACAACCTTACCAGGTTAAAATATACCATGGCCCTGAAAAAAAAGAGTTCCCCTTTTTTGATGTTTTTATCAGCATCTGCCATCCCACCTGCATTGATGCCATCAATACCAACATTGCACCGTCTGATATCAAAATACCGGTTGCCGGTAATGGAATTGGATGAAGCAATATCGGTAACACTGTTGTCAGTGAACTGACCATACAAAAATGCAGTGTTTACACTGTTCAATTCATCCGAACTGTTGTGTATCCCGCCAGGT
Organism: Chitinophagales bacterium; assembly: GCA_030832085.1. Taxonomy (GTDB): domain Bacteria; phylum Bacteroidota; class Bacteroidia; order Chitinophagales; family Chitinophagaceae; genus Pollutibacter. The sequence goes on from JAURJU010000038.1 coordinate 81,193, forward strand.
GTAGGCCAGTTCGGCATCATCAGATCATACCCTTTGTCAATATATTGGGTAACCGCACCAACATCATTCCAGATATTGGAGTTGATTCCATTGGGATCTTCGAGGTCGAAGAAATCTTTTTTGCATCCTGTAACCACTATTGCTGCTAGTACAACAGGGAAAAGGGCTTTGAGCATTGAAGTATATGATTTCATTTTCATATGTTTAATGGTTAAACAGAAATTACAGGGTTGCATTTATGCCTAACGAAATTGTTCTCAACGTTGGATAGTTTGCAAAATTGGATGTGTACTGGTCCTTGTATTTCAAAGGATTGGAAATGCTCCAAAGGTTTGTTCCCGTGAAGAAAGCCTTTAACTCTGGAATCCTCAGTTTGCTGGCCACACGCGATGGAATGCTGTAAGACAGGGTCATGTTGTTGATCCTGCTTTGTACCCCACTGACGACCCAGAATGAAGAGTTCTCCTTGGCCAATGGTGCATCGGCCCGTGGGAATTTTGCATTGGGATTTTCTGGTGTCCAATGGTCTGCCCAAAAAGATGGGGCGTTTTGTGTGGTGGTCGGCACTTTCCTCGCTTCGGTATCATAATTGTATTTCCCACCCAGGGCCAAATTCAAGTTGGTACTCAACTTAAATGATTTGTAAGCCAGCCCAAATGAGATGCCATAGGTAACAATTGGAGTCGTCCTCTCAGACATGGTTGTAATGTCGTTGTCATTGATCTGGCCGTCTCCGTTCACATCTTCAAAATCAAGAAATCCGACCTGGGGCTTTGCCCCGCCAATCTTGTAGTTTGGATTTTTTGCCAACAGGGCATCCACTTCAGCTTGTGTCCTGAGGATTCCTTTGGAGATATAGCCATAGTTGCTGCTGTTGTACTTCCTGGGGTTTCTCCCTACAAGAATCCCAAGTTCGCTGGTGCCGTAGGTTCCAAGGAAACTGGGGTTATAGTAGGATTGAAGCAACATGTTGTTTGAAAATCCAAAGTTGACATCTGCGTTATACGTCCAGTCTTTTTTGATCCTGCCCCTGTATCCTACAGAAAATTCCGAACCCCAACTCAATTGTTTCCCATAATTCACTACGGCAGCATTCGCACCAAATGTTGCAGGCACTGCTGCAGCATCCAAACGATCAAATCCATCATAGGTATAACGGTTCCAAAAGTCCATGGTTATATTGAGCTTGTTGCCAAGGGTTGCAAGATCAAATCCTACGTTGAGTGTTCTTGCTTTCTCCCAAGTGATATTGGGGTTTGGATAAATATTCGGATCAAGCCCATTGGTAGGAGTAGCACCAATCAGGGCCCCCGTTGTCTGCGTAAACCTCGATTCCCAAAGCCTTGCATTCACCCGATCTTCTCCCACAACACCAAGGTTGGCCCTTATCTTCATCATGTTGATGAACTTTAGGTTGTTTCGGAAGAAATTTTCCTCGCTGACCAACCACCCCAAACCAACAGATGGGAACAATCCCCATCGCTTGTCAGGAGCAAAATTGGAAGAAGCATCGTACCGGGTGATCGCTTCGAGCAGGTATTTACCAGCAAATGAATAGTTCATCCTACCAAGGAAAGACCGTTTTACACCCTGGGTATACTCAGGATTCCTGATAACGGAAGATGCATTGTTGAATGCCCAAAACTGATCAATACCTGCTATGGTTTGTCCATTTTTGTAAAAGAAAACGTTTTGGCTCTCTGATTCAGACTGGTCCATTGCTGCCATAATATCAAAATCATGGTTGCCTGTTTTCAAAACATAGGCCAATGTGCTGATCAGCTGATAGCTGTTTGAAGTGGTGGTACTCTGACCCAACTGATCAGAATTGCTGACCTTTGATGTTGGCGATGCTGTTGGGGTTTCAGAGTAAAGTTGAAGATTTTGTCCTTGTCTTACAAAGTTATACAATGTATAGGAAGGGAAATATTCCTTTGCATTGGCATTCCTGTTCAGCTTACCGTATTGAACACGTGCAGTGACACCTTTCAGAAAATTGGGTTTGTATTCCAATGATGCATTTACATTCAGCCCCTGTGATTTGGAAAACTTGTAATTGCCTGAATTTTCTAAGGCAACAGGATTGAAAGATCCCGGAGGATTGGGACCAGACCAGTTGACCGGCAATCCCTTGATGGTCAAAGGAACCCATTGTGGTGTCAGGAAAAGTGCACGCAATGAAAGATCATCTGTTTCCTCATTTGCTCCTTTAAGGGTGTGACGCTCATCACCAGAAAAATCTGTACCCATGGTGATATTGGCAGTGAGGCCATTGGCCACTTTAGCATTCATTCCTGAACGAATGCCATACTTCTTGAGGCTGATGCCACCATAGTTACCGTCTTCTTGGTAAAAATTACCTCCTGCAAAGAAGGTTACTTTTTCTGTTCCACCACTTACATTGATGGTGTGGCGAGTAACATTTCCGGAATTCCATAACTCATCATACCAGCTCTTGTATGGTTTGGTAGCCAGAAAATCGAGGTCCGCCTGTGAGAAGCGGTTCGACAATGGCGCATTGTTCAATTCATATCCATCGTTCAACATTTTAGCATGATCATATGCACTCATCACTTTGGGCGCTACTGCGGGTGTTGAATTACCGAAGTAGCCTGAGTAACTGATTTTTGTTTTCCCGGCTTTCCCTCTCTTGGTGGTCACCAACACAACTCCTTTTGCACCAGCAGCACCATAAATGGCCGCACCCGCGTCTTTTAGAAAAGTCAGGTTATCAATAAGACTTGCATCAAGGTTGTCAAAATCTTGTCGTGTAACAATGATTCCATCAATGACAAACAAAGGATCCCGTGTTACGCCAACAAGCGACGCACCAGCAAAGGTGGATGCATTTCTGATGTTGATCGTGGTAGGAGATCCTGGCTTACCTGAAGCAAAATTGACACCAACGCCAGGAAGTCTGTTGATCAGTGCAGCCCCGAGGTTGGCGACCGGAAGGTCTTCAATGTCTTCGGATTTGATGGTTGCGACCGATCCCAAAACATTTGCCCGTTTCTTTGTGCCATAACCAACTACCACCACTTCATCCATGGAGTTGTTGATTTGAACAAGGGAAACGCTTAGGTTGTTCACAGCACCGGCCTTCAGCTCAACAATACCATAACCGACATAGGAAAAACTGATAACTGCATCTGCAGATGGAACCTTGATCTGAAATGCCCCATTGTCATCGGTGATGGTTGCAGCAGCATTGTTCTTGACTTTCACCGTAACACCGCTGATGGGCCTTCCATTTTGTTGCTCAGTTACCTTTCCTGAAATGTTTCTCTCTTGTGCCATTGCATCACCCCCCCAGGAGAGGACCAACAGGAGAAATAAAAAAAGTTTTGTTTTACAAAAATGATTCATGTGGCGGTTTGTTTGATATGAAATATTTGATGGTGAAAAAAATCAATTGACTGTTTTACCTGTTTTTGTTTTGGTTGTTTTTTGCCAGGCCTCAGAAGCCTTTTTCATGTCATAGCCCTCAGCTGAAAGGTAATTGTTGATGCGTCCTTTGTACTTACCAAACCACCAGTGCTTTTTTTCACTGGTTTCAGCATCCATGGCAATTTCCCGGGCTTCCATCAACCAGTTCCAGATTTTTTCTTTTTGCAGGCCAGTGAGGGTGGGAAGCATTTCCTGATAACCCTTGTAGGTATTGGTCGCCACATGGTAGGTCATGCCATCTTTTACAGCATCGACCTGCGCCGGATTCAAAAGACGTCCCAATCGACGAAGGAAGATGGCATGCATCTTGCTGATTTTTTGGGTTGAATTCGATTCCACTTCAGCCATCAGGGAAACCAAGGTTTCTTTGTTTGCTGGATGAGAAGACTTGAGTGCTTTTGTTGCCTCATCACGCTTGCTGTGTAATTGTGCTAGGCCTTGGTATTGGGAAACAATGAGCTGATGAACTTTTTGAAATTTTTTGCCCGGATTTAACGCCATGGGTGAAAGAATCTTGTCAACCCTTGCCTGTAAGGACTTGACGTACTGCTCATTATTGGCAGAATTGCTTTGTGCAAAAACATACTGCACAAGCATCATTGTTATCAAAGCAATTTTTCTCATTTGGCTACTTAGCAAGTTGGGCTGAAGGTAAAGTTAAACTGGAGGTGCCAGGATTCATGCTGAACCTTCAATCCAATGTTACAAATATTCCCCGAGATGTATTATAAATTTTATGCAATCGATTGCATAAAACGCTGAAATCAGTCAGAAAGCAAGAAACTGAATCCGGGAATCGATGTTATTGAAGTTCCAGCATGTCATTCAAGCGATATGTTTTCCCTTTCTCTGTTTTGAAACGAATCGACTTTCCTTGACAGGCAAGAATACACTCATTTCCCGCTTTTGACAGCAGCTCTACATGTCCAATTTTTCCATTTTTCCAAGCCATCTTGAACTCAAATCCTCCTCTTGCACAAAGACCACTGACACTGCCATTGGGCAATGCTGATGGCAAGGCAGGCAGCAAAACAATCTGATCATCGTGGCTTTGCAAAAGCATCTCTCCAATGCCTGCAGCACCACCAAAATTTCCATCAATTTGGAATGGCGGATGTGCATCGAACAAATTGATGTACGATCCTGCACCACCTGTTTCTGCAGGGCTTAACAACATCTTCAACAATGTATACACATGATCTCCATCCCGAAACCTTGCCCACAAATTGATCTTCCAACCAAGGCTCCATCCCGTCGCGGCATCTCCCCGAAACAGGAGGGATTGCTTGGCAGCGTTCATGAATTTTTCATTCTTCCCCCATACAATTTCAGTGCCGGGATATACTCCCCACAAATGGGAGACATGCCTGTGCTTGTTGTTGGGATCATCCTTGTCCTGGATCCATTCCTGTAATTGACCGTACTTGCCAATCTGATCAGGGGCAATCTGGGGAAGCATGTTGCGAAGGCTGTCGGCAAAAGACTTGTCGGTTTGCAATATTTCTGAGGCGCTGATCACGGCTTTGAACAAAGACCTGATGATCTGATGATCCATGGAAGGCCCTGCCACCAGCCCACCCTGCTCTGGTGAATTGGAAGGTGAGCTGATCAGCCAGCCTGTTTTGGGATCCTTCACCAAAAAATGCTTGAAAAATGCAGCAGCACCTCTCATGACGGGATATCCTCTTTTCTGAAGGAAATCCTTGTCCAAAGTAAACAGATAATGTTCCCAAAAATGATGGCTCAACCAGGCACCACCAGTAACCCAGATTCCATGATTGGCAGCATTGATGGCAGCTGTTCCCCGCCAGAGATCTGTATTGTGGTGCAATACCCAGCCTGGGGCATTGTAATATGCTTTGGCAGTCACAGTACCTCTTGCGGCCACCTCTTCGACCATCTTGAACAAGGGATCGTGCAGGTCAGAAAGATTCAATGGCTCTGCAGGCCAATAGTTCATTTCCGTATTGATGTTGGTGGTGTATTTGCTTCCCCAGGGTGGAGAGAGCAGATCGTTCCAGATGCCTTGCAAATTGGCAGGCATGGTTCCGGGTCTTGAACTTGAGATCAAGAGATACCTGCTGTATTGAACATAAAGAGCAAGCAGGGATGGATCTCCGGAGACCCCGAATTCGCGTATGCGTTGATCAGTGGGTTTTGCATCTTGTGCATTTGTACCAAAATCGATGGAAAATCGGTCGAAATATTTTTTATACGCTTTGATGTGATTGGCCTTGATGGCTTGGGAGGATTTTGATTTAATGGCGGAAATGGCCTTGGTACCCAATGCCAGCGGATCGGCGGAGATATCATTGTATTTTTTAAAGTTGGTGGCTGCGCTCAAATAAGCAAATACCTGATCAGCACCTACAACATGCAACCTGCCATTCCTGCTGAAAATCTTACCCCCTTTGACCCTTATCCTGAGCAGGCTTTCTCCAAACAAGGCCCCATGCAAAACTGCTACATGCAAACGCAGGGTGCTGTCATTCAGGATGCTGACTTCATGATTTTTGTGCGGAGATTTGAATGAAAAAGAAACATCAATGCTTTTGGATTTGTCTGCAGTCAATTCAATGCCAACTACTTGATCAACTGCGCTGGAGAAATAGGTTCTGGTGTACCGAATACCAGTATGAACATAGCTTGTTTTGGCCAGCGCATTGGCAATGTTCAGTTCCCTTGTATAGCCTGTATATCCTGCATGATTGAAATGCATCATCAGGTCGCCAAATGGCTGATATTCTGCCTGATATTTCGGTATAGCGGGAGGTACATCATCTTGAACAAAAAACCTCCAGGTACCCTGCAAATCAATCTGTGGAGATGAATCTGTATCAGCTCCTAAAAAACCAATATGCCTTAGCGTATCCTTGTAGCCAGACAATCCTCCTTTGTCTGCAAAATTCAATACTTGTATCGCAATCCTGTTTTCTCCTTCCACAAGTAGGTTAGCAGGTATGGAATATCGCCTTGCATCGCCGGATTCCGTATGACCTACCAACATACCGTTCACATAGGTCCTGTCCAGGTCCCTGATGCGGTTGAGGTCAAGGATCAAAGGTTTGTTCAACATGGATGATGAAACAACAAATGTTTTGGTGAACCAGACTGCTCCATCTAAACCATCCAGCCCAGCTGTTTCCCAGCCTTCAAAATGCGGTACGCGGATTTTTCTCCATTGACGGTCATCAAAAGTTTTTTGGGAAGGATCCACTGCCATGCCCTTCAGCGCAAACATTTCTTTGATCCATTGCGCCCTATTACCGGCAGGGCTTTGCAAGCCCATGAACTCTTTTTCTGCCAGGGCATTTGCTTCCTTCTGTTTTCCATCAAACAACAATTGCCTGATTGTATCAAGGTGGACGAATGCATTGGAACGGTTGTACTCCCGGGGTTTACCGCTCCATAAGCTCTCCTCGTTGAATTGAATCCTGTCTTCCTCCACACCACCAAATACCATGGCGCCAATACGTCCGTTTCCAATGGGCAGTGCATCGGTCCACTTTACTGATGGCTTTTCATACCACAGTCGATTCCCTTGAGAGAATGCAGAAACGAACAACAAAAATGCACTGCTCGTCAACAAAAACTTCCTCATATTTTTCATGCCTGATGTTTATGGTCTGATCTTGATTTTGATCGGTTTCAATGTTTTGGCCTTGTACAATTGTTTTCCGTCCTGCATCACTTTGAAACCTGCTTCGCCATAGCGATTGCCCGTTTCATCCCATTGTAAATCAAATATTTTTCCATGATAAGCAATACCCGACAACCTGAACCATTTCCATTTTCCTTCAGGAATCAGGGGATGAATGTCAAGCAAATCATCTTCTCTTGTTCTCAGACCAATCAGGTCATTGATGATCAGATCTGCAAAGCCTGAATGGTTGTAATAACTGCTGCGGGGATTGTCTCCTTTGAGCCAGTATCCATTTTTTTCATCCTGGTACTCTCCCAGATAAGGCAATCTATTTTTCTGGTGAGACCATGCATAGGTGTGGAATACATCATAAAAAACGGTTGCATCCATTTTCCCATGATGCCTGTAATTGTTCAACAAATTGGAGAGCCCTTTCAATGTCTGTGTTGTAGCAAAAGGCCATACAGCGCCATCCCACTCACAACCATGCCCGGAGCCGTGGGTGCGAAAATCAGGATGCCTTCTCTCCGCAGTGGTGATGCCCCATGGCGCGCGAAAACCACTTGCATCAACCAGTTCATCCCACTGTGCTGCGAATGCAGACTTGTCGTTGGGCAGATTAAAATACCAGGGTATAAATCCAATCGCCTCCTTTGCATCGTCCAATTGTGCATTGGTATGCAAGACCTTAAAAAACTGTTCCTTGGCATCCCAGAGGCTGTCGTGTACAAGTTTTTTCAATGCTGCAGATTTCTGTCGGTATGTTTTATCCATTGCATTATCACCCAATACTGAAGCCATCTTGGACATGGCAACTGCATTGCCATACATGTAGCTGTTGATGGTCGGCCTCCGGTTCTTCTCTTTTCTGCTGCCACTGATGGATTCTTCCATGGCATCCTTGACATCAAACTGCCAGAACAAGCCAGACGGCACTTGTTTTTCTTTTTCCCACCATTGATAATTCGCATGCAGCATGGGAAATGCAAACCGCAAACGGGCAGTATCCAGATCCACCAGGTATCTTTCATATACTGCATGTTGCAACCAGCTGCTGAAATTGTAGAGATGATTTTTGGGTAACGTTGGCACCAGGTGAATCCAAAAATCCATGTATTGGTTGAGGTACTGGGGATCCCTCAACCAGCGCAATTCATTGATATGATGTCCAAGGCCACTGCTGATGGTATTGTATTTTCCAGCATGATTGACGGGCATAATGAATTCAGTGAACACATAACCGTCGGGTGTCCGCTTCAGGTGTTTTCTGATGGTCCACCAGCGGTAATAATATATTTTTTCCACCGTGGTATCAGGACATTCAAACAATGGAATATTTGCTGCCATCCAGGCAAAGGCCTGTTTGTTGGACACATGATTGACGACAAGCTCTGTATCAATGCTGTTGAAATAATCGACATGGCTTTTCAACTTGGGCAAAAGCGATTTGTCTTGGGCATTGGATGCCAAAAAGAAAAAAGAAAATAAAATGGCAACGCGCATCTTCATGACTACATGTCTTTTAGCAGGTGGGTCATTTTTCAAACAGCCAATCCAATTCTCTTTTCACGCCAGTGATTGTCAGTCCTGCATCGTATGAAGGTAAAGCATTTGATCGACTGACGGCACCCAGCACCAGATAGATTCCTTTGGCAAATTTGAGTTCATGCTTGCCGGCTGGAAAACTATAGGTATGCACATCAACCACTGGCATGCCACCGTTGACCACAAAGGCATTCCGCAACCGCGGCTCGGCCTGACCATGGTCATTGCCGCTTGCATCCGTTTCCAGCTTGGGTTTTTGTAAAAACTTGGGGTCCGTGCTATTGAAATATCCCACTAAAATATCAACGGGCTCCTCACATGAAAATACAATAGAGCTGGGCTTTGCCATCAACTTGTAGGATAGCTTCAATCCCTGCATGCCCTTCAAGGATTCATCAAAATTTTTCACATATACATTGGAATCAATAAAAACTTCTTTTCCAACAGTAACCGGAAATGTGTTGAGTCCATTGACTTCCCAACTGATCTTTGCTGGAATGGCCTTGTAGCCATGGTTTGTGATATTAGCCACCGGTGCTTTCAATGAATCAATCTTGAACCTGAATATTGAAAGCTCCTCTTCATAAATGGGTTTCAGTTCAAGCCATGTCTTGTTGTTGCCATTGTCGCCTCCAACGGGAATTCTTCGCTGTTGGGTTTGCATACTGTTGGCATAGAGATAACTGTCCTTGGTCAACAAAACCAAACTATCAAAATACAACATGCTTTTTTTGAGATCAAGATATCCCTTCTCAAGATCAGCAAGATCCGTAGAATACTTATAACGCAATACGTGCATGGCTGCAGCGGCCTTTGCTGCATAATGTTTTGCAAGCTGGTCATAAATCTTCATGTCATTGCGCAGGCGCATGAATTCTGCTTTGTTCTTTTTCACAAAGGGCAGGGCCAAATCAATGGCATGCGCAGCTTGCTTTCCATGATCGAGTATTTCGTTGATTCCCCGAATCGGCGTTTCACCCACATGGGGCAAGCCTTTCCATTCTTTTTCTGCATATTCAATCAACATCTCCCCTTCAGGACCCTCTGAATCATAGAGCAAAGAGATCACACCAAAGCGGTGTGGATTGATGAGTTGTGGCATCAACATTCCGAGGGTCATTGTCTGCCTGTTACCATCTGTAATGCCAAAACGCCGCAAGATTTTCGGAGCAATTTCACCTGAAGCTTCATAGGCTTTTAGGACGTTCAATGATGCGTCCTTGTTCAGACCAAATTGATTGGACAGCATCCCACTCCAATACACCATCTCACTGCTCCTGTCTCGTTTTGCCTTCCATGCATAGCGAGACCATCCCTTGTACCACATCCAGTCACGGTCTATCTGCAACAACCTTTTTTCTGCCTTGTCAGCAGTATAGGGCCAATCCCAATAAGATGCCTGAGGATAGAGATGCAAGGCATTGCCCATGTGCACTTCATGCATAGCGATGACCGACTTCTGGATAAAATCTGGTGAGGCATAACGGAAAGGTTCCAGGTTGGAAAGGATGTGTACGTTCTCCAACTGAACAGAACCCAATGCACTCAACTTGCGGTGCAATTCAGCCCACGGGCCCCGGGGGGTGTATGTTGTAAGGGACTCGCCGTTGTACTTGGACTCGGTATATAGGTTCTTGTACAAAGGCAGGGCAGCGCGCATCACACTGGGCGCATCGGTATCGTGTGAACGCAAAACTAAAGGAGGCTCCTCTGTTTTTCCGAGTGCGGCCAATCCCTGCTTCACGCCGGGTATAATCGTTTTTGTAAACCAATCAATATCATCCTGGCCAACCCCTTCCATCGCTTCACCCAATGCCACCATCAAGCCCACATTGGGATATTTCTCCACAAAGGCCGCAATGGACTGCTTGGTATAATCGGCAATCAAAGGAATGATCGGACGGTTGCGGTCTTGTGTCTTGATGCCATGGTGTTCTGCAAAAGGTTTTGATACAATGATGTTGTAAAACATCTGGATCACCCAGATACCACGGCGTTCCGCCTCCTTGGTGATGAACCCATAAATCGCTTCATTTTTTTTGAATGTTGCTTCGTCCACTTCCAGTGCATATGGATAGTCCTTCAATTTAACCAATGAAGCGAACGGATGACCATTCCAAAGAAACAATGCATTCATGCGGTTGTTAGCCATTGAATCCAGCACCCTGGTCCACAATTCCTTGTCATAAAACCAAGGGAAAGATTCTTCTGTGTACGGATATTCATAGACCAGTCTTCCCGGAAGATAGGCTGGCTTTTGCACGCCAATACAACTGCCACGAAGCACCATTTCCGGACCATCCGCTATGTCTAACATGGTTGGCATGGACTTGGCTGCCATTACCCTTTCGCGCAGTTCCATGAGGCCATACATGACCCCGGTGGGATCTGCACCACCAACAACAACCATCTCATTTTTTACAACAATCCTGAAATGCTCTTTTGCTGGAACGACTGTCAACGAAATTTTGAGGGATTGCTCCGCTTCTTTGATGAGTGTCGAACCAGCTACACCAGCAATGACCTGCACAAGCCCTTTTTGATGCGCTGAAATGATATGGGCTTTTTCTGTATTGTATGAGAATTGCTGAACTGCTGTTTCCAACAATCCAAAGCCATAATTGATCCTGCTGTTGTCGGCTTCATCAGTGATCAACCTGATTTTACCAATCATTATTTTATCACCATTGTCTGCATGTGCAGCAACAAAAAAGCAGCACAGCAAATGCACCAGCACAACTGTCCTGATCACAAGATTCATCCTGAACATATTTGAATGGTTTAACTGTACAACTTAAGGTTGATGAGGTCCTCGCCCACAGGGTTGGGATTCCATGCACCATGGATGGCCAGGGCTGCACCGAGCGCAGTTGCTTGTGCCACTTCAGCAGCATATACTTTTTTGTTTTGGTAGTGTGCAGCAAGCATGCTCATGAAAACATGATTTTTGCTGAAGCCTCCATCCACAAAAATATTTTCAGCATCCTGGTGTTTAAGGATGAGATCAATGCTTTCAATTTGTTTTTTAACCAGGATTGCTATCAGGATATTGTAGGCCAGATCAGGAGACGCTACTTCCATCAGGTCAACAGCTTCAAAACTGGAACAATCTTCCGAAGACAAACGCTCTTGTGCCAGTGCAGACAAGCCCTGATCATAGCGAATGGCCTTGTAAAAATCATCAGGAATGGCATAATGGGAAGCGACGCGCTCAGCGCCTTTCTCATGTTCATTGCCCAAAAAAAGTCTTGACGCTTTAACAGGCTCTCCAGTGAATTGGAGGTAAGAAAGACAATCCTTTTCCAGCTCTTCATCACTAAGGGGTACATGGTCGAATGGATTGAGCGAAATGCTCCAGGTACCTGTGGAAACCAATACAAAAGGCTGTTTGAAACAGATCAGGTAAGGAATCAATGCAGAAGAACTGTCGTGCAATCCGATGCCGCAGGACAATTCCTGCCCTTCAATATGTATTCTTTCAACATGGGCAGAAGTTATGACGGGTGCAAGTACTGGCGCAATGCCTTCATTTTGAACCCATGTATGGTATGCTTGTTTGGTAAAGTCCCAGAGATTGGTATGACAACCGATGCTGGTGATGTCTGTTACAGGAATATCCGTGAAAATATAACTGAGGTATTGTGGAAGATGCAGTGCAAATGCAATCCTGGCAAAGATTTCAGGCCGCTCATGCTTGATGCGCAATACCTGCATGCCGGAATTCAAACTGCCCAGGACCGGTGATGCGGTGCACCGTGAAAACGCTTTTTCGCCACCATATTTTTCATAAAACTGATGCTGAATATCTTGAGGATATGGCTTCAGGTAATTGTACAATGGCGTCAATGTATCTCCATCACCATCAACATAAACGAAACTTGCACCATAGGCAGTAAAATTGATGGCCTTTACTTCAAAGCCCTCAAGATGCAGGGATGCCTTGATCAATTCGAGTGCAGAACTGGTCAAAGAGGCCAGGTCTTCACATGGAAATCCATCCTCATCAACCGTCTCTTCCATCCGGTCACTCTTTTCATACACCAACTGATATGCCTGATCGAAAAGCAGCAATTTCTTGTTGGTTTTTCCCACATCAAGAATGGCAACAACTGGCTTTTTCTGCATGGTATTTGGTTTATGGAATCAGAGCCCTGTTGCTTTGTTTACAGCACCACGCTCACCAATCAGGATATCCCTGATTTTCATTGCACGGTATGCTCCCAATGGATCGATGGCAGCACCACTCCTGCGTCTTGCTTCAGCAACAACAGACCGTACATCGGTCCTGAATGCCTGCTGCAGGATTTCCTGCGCACGCACCACGTCATTGGATTCTCTTGCCTCATCAAGGGCCTTGTCATCCACCAAAAGGGCTTGTGCGTATGCAATTTGAATGGCTTCAACCGACTGTAACAAATCTTCCAATGGATCCTTGATGTTGTGTGAAGCATCAATCATCCAGCCAAGGTCTTTGGCATGGTTCATTCCGCGGGCATTCATGCCTTCAACGAGTTCCCTGAAAATAAGGAAAAGCTGGTAAGGCCTCATGGAGCCAACGGTCAAATCATCATCTCCATATTTTGAATCGTTGAAGTGGAATCCACCCAGTTTCTTTTCCATGAGCAACAAAGAAACGATCTGCTCAATATTGGCGTTGGGAAGATGATGTCCAAGATCCACCAGTGTAAATGCTTTAGGGCCAAGCTTGGATGCATACAACAACGATTGACCCCAGTCGCCCACTGACATGGAATAGAAGTTGGGTTCAAAGGCCTTGTATTCTACAAATACTTTCCAGTCTTCCGGCAATCCGGCATAGATGTCCTGCAGTCCTTCCAAGGTATTTTGAAATGCTTTCCTGAAATTCAACTGCCCAGGAAAACTGGATCCATCAGACAACCAGACGGTCAGTGAATTGGAGCCCAATTCCTTTCCGTATTTGATTACTTCCAGGTTATGGTCGACTGCCTGTTGTCTCACACCTTTGTCTACGTTTTGCAGAGAGCCATATTTATAACTCAATTTTTGTCCGGGCTGATCCTGAAAAGTATTGGAGTTCATGGCATCGAAAACCAACCCATGGTGTGCAGCCAATGCCCTGATCTTTGCCGCATCCGAAGGAATGTCCCAGGGAATGTGCAGGGAAATCGCACCACTCGATTGATTGAGCTTGTGCAAGAGTCCCACATCTTCAATTTTTTCCTCAAGATTACCTGGCTCACCCCCAATGGAGAAACGACCAAATCTTGTTCCACCAGCACCAAGTGCCCAACTTGGAATCGCCACCTGAAAATCAATAAGTTTATCAATCACTGCTTCCACATTGGTCAACGAAGCAGCATAAAATTCAAAATTTCTTTTGTGCCCTGACTCTAGTTGCGCATTGAGTTCATCTATTCTTGACTGTTCTATTTGCATAAAGGCGATTGATCTGTTTAAAAATTAACGTACAAAAGCCATCGCTACCCCACCATCCACATTGATTACATTTCCAGTAGACTTGTTCAACAATCCACCCGTCACTGCAAAACATGCATTGGCAATGTCTACAGGAAGAATAATCTCATTCAGCAAAGTACGTTTGGCATAATAGGCAGGAAGCTCATCAACACTGACACCATAGGCTTTTGCGCGGCCCTGTGCCCACTCGCCAGCCCAGATTTTACTGTCAGCAATGACTGCATCAGGATTGACGGTGTTCACACGGATCTTGTCCTTGCCGAGTTCTGCAGCATTGAGCCTGCTTAAATGCAACTGCGCAGCCTTAGCAGATCCGTATCCGGCATTGTTCGGTCCGGAAACCAATGCATTCTTGCTCACGATATTGATGATGTCTCCGCCCATTTCCTGTTTGCGCATCACATTCACTGCTGCTTGCGTTACGAGGAACTGTCCTTTCACCAATACATCGTAAAGGATATCCCAATCTTTCTCGGTATGTTCTTCAATGGGCTTTGAAATGGACAAACCTGCTGAATTGACAATGATGTCCACACCACCGAACGCCAGTGCAATGGAGTCGAGGGCCTTTTCGATGCTTTCCCTATCAGTCACATTCATCAAAGCAGCTGAAGCTGCATCCTTGCCAAACATGGATTTGAATTCTGCCAGGGTATTGTTCATCCTGTCATCATCGATATCGCTGATCACCACACAGGCGCCTTCTTCTGCAAATTTCTTTGAGATGGCCTTACCAATACCGCCCGCACTGCCAGATACAAAAGCAACCCTTCCGGACAAGGCTTTTGGTTTTGGCATCCTTGAAAGTTTGGCTTCTTCCAACAACCAGTACTCAATATTGAAAGCTTCCTGGTGTGGAAGGGCTGTATACGATGAAATGGCTTCAGCACCGCGCATCACATTGATGGCATTGATGTAAAACTCAGCCGCCACACGCGCCGTAGACTTGTCCTTTGCAAAGGTGAACATGCCCACGCCTGGATACAAGATTACCACAGGATTAGGATCACGAAGGGCCGGACTGTTGGGATGCTTGCATGCATCATAATAAGCAGCATACATCTCACGATAGGCATCAAACTGCGGAGCGATGGCTGCTTTGATGGACGCCACATCTGAAAGATCCTGTGCAGGCGATAGGCCCAATACCAGAGGGCTGATCTTGGTACGAAGGAAATGGTCAGGACAGCTGGTACCCATGGGAGCCAGTCGATCCAGGTCGTTTGAGTTGATGAACTCCAGTACTTTTGGAACGTCGGTAAAATGTCCAATCATCTTGTTCTTTGAAGAACAATATCCACGCAGGATGGGAGCCAGTGCAGCCGCCTGAGACATGCGATGCTCCTTTTCCAAAGATTGAATTTTTTGTCCTCCAAAAACAGAACCATGCTTGGCCACATTTTCTTCGATGTATGCGGCACATTTTTCAATCACCTCCAGTGAATTGATGTAACAATCATAGGCGGTATCGCCCCAGGTAAACAATCCATGAGAGCCGAGCATGATGCCCCTGATGCCAGGATTTTTCTCCAGACATTCCTTGATTTGCAGACCAAGGTCAAAGCCAGGACGCTGCCAGTTCACCCAGCCAATGCTTCCTTCAAAAAGATCTTTGGTGATCTGCTCACCATCTTTAGAAGCGGCAATGGCAATAGCGGCATCAGGATGCAGGTGATCGATGTGTTTGAATGGAAGAAATCCATGCAAGGGCGTATCGATGGATGGCGCTTTTGAATCCAGGTCAAAAATGCAATGGTTGAACAAAGCCACCATTTCATCTTCATGGGCCAACCCTTTGTATACGCCGGTAAGACTTCTGAGCCTTTCAACGTACAAGGCGGCCAATCCGCTCCTGGTAAGGGATCCAATGTCTCCCCCGGATCCTTTGATCCACATCACTTCTGTGTCCTTGCCCGTCAAGGGGTCTTTCTCTATGGTCCTGCAGGAAGTGTTTCCACCACCATAGTTGGTGATCCTGAGGTCTGCGCCCAGAATGTTGGAACGGTAAAGCAGCAGGGCTACTTCGTCACCTGCC
>JAURJU010000039.1 GCA_030832085.1 Chitinophagales bacterium
TAGTGTTGATATATGTAAAACTGGTGCAATATTCATATTCAGAATTGAATATACAGTTACTTTAAAAAGAGGCATTTTTAGGTTCTAATTCCCGGCCAGGTTCTCGGCCAGGTTTTCACCAAAAAATGGTTAAGAGAGGTGAAATATGAGAAAAACAGATCTGTTTCAATCTTGTATCCTATTGTTTATCAATAAAAGAAAAGGTATGGAATACCACTAGAAACCCTCATAATCAGAGGGTCCCTGGTTCAAGTCCAGGTGGGCCCACCCCGTTCACAAGCCAGCTGCAATTGTTATGATTGTAGCTGGCTTTTTTATGTACATACCCCTAGTTATTAGGTTACAAATTAGGTAAATACTAGAGCGAATCTTGTATCATCATTGGGTTTATATAACTTTAAACCATGCGAAATGTTATATTGTTCTTTGGGCTAGCATCTTTGATTGTATTTGAAATACTCCGTGTCTATTTCATCATGCCAATGCCTGGCAGTCAGGAGATGGACTCAATTGATTTGGCTTATTTTTTGGGTTCAAATAAATGGCTCATCCGCAGTATTGCTCTCATTGTCATAGCAGTTCCATTGTATCGGGTATTTCGTATTGGCAATCTAAAGGCTAAAATATTGTTGGGGATTGCATGTTTTTTGTACATCTCTGTTTTTTATGTGTTCACTTTCAAGATGGAAGCTGATAAAATGTTTTATCAACCGACAGTGATCAAATTATCAACAGCAGATTCAAATAAAATTGGTAGAAACAAATTGGTCATTGGCATTGAATTGAACGGAGAAGCAAGGGCATACCCCATTCAATTGATTGGCTACCACCATCAAGTTGTCGATACCATCAATTCGATTCCGGTTATGGTCACCTATTGTACTGTGTGCAGAACCGGAAGGGTGTTCAATCCGGTTGTGAACGGGAGGTATGAAAAATTCAGATTGGTGGGAATGGATCATTTCAATGCCATGTTTGAAGATGAAACAACAAAGAGTTGGTGGAGACAATCTACCGGGGAATGCATAGCAGGTCCATTAAAAGGAATGAAACTGAGTGAAGTTAAATCAGAGCAAGTAGCTTTAAATGCATGGTTACGGAGGTATCCCAATTCATTGATTTTACAAGGCGATCAAAAATTTGCACCATCATTTGAAAAAATGGATAATTATGATCGGGGCAATTCCAAAAGCAATCTCACAAAAAGAGATACTGCGTCTTGGAATCCTAAATCATGGATTGTTGGTATTGAAAAAGATTTTATCGCAAAAGCCTATGATTGGAATCAACTGGTTGTCGCAAGAATACTTCAAGATTCTTTGCCCAATCTTCCTTTGGTCATTTTACTAGAAAATGATTCCGCTTCATTCCATACCTACAGCAGAAAAATCAATACTGGTGTGCTCAACTTTACCCTTCGAAATGACTCAATCATTGACTCGAAAACTCAATCGGTATGGGACTACGATGGCATTTGCATAGAGGGTCAATTGAAAGGAACTGCTCTTGAAAAAATAAAAAGCTACCAGGAGTATCTTCATTCTTGGGAGTACTTTCATCCTGGAAGCAAACGGCATAAGTAATTCAACGGATCAAACACAATTCAAGATGTGTTTAGTTGCATGTGCACCATGCATTTGAGATAAACCAATGGGTTGGTTACACTGATTGCACGCTTATGATCTATCTTGGGAATTTAAACGCAATTACTGCTGCTATTCGAATGAATAACTCAAAACTGCATACTATTCTTCTTGACTCAAAAAACTCAGATAGTTTTCCGCCTTTTCCAGGTGAAATCTTCTTTTCTCTTCCGTCATCTTATCAAAGGTCCTGACCAGCATTCCAAGCCTCGGATTCTTCAAAAAGAAATCCCGGTGCACATGCATGAAGCGCCAAAACAATCCATCCCATATTTCAGTCCACACAGCATCCTTTTTATAATCACTCATCTTGAGCACATAGTTGCTGCCGCTGATATAGGGTTTCGTGCACATCAGGCCTCCATCAGCAAACTGCCCCATTCCATAAACATTGGGCACCATTACCCAATCATAGGCATCTATGTACAACTCCATGAACCAGCGGTGTACCTCATTGGGATCAAACTCACAGAGCAGCATGAAGTTGCTCAGGACCATCAACCTTTCGATGTGGTGGTTATAACCCGTCTTCAACAATTTTTGGATCGCATTGTCAACAGGTACAATGCCTGTAGTGCCGTTGTAAAAGGACGCTGGAATTTTTCTGGTGAAGCCCCAGTAGTTGGTTGTTCGCTGCTTGCTTCCAGCTGCATGGTAAATGCCATGAATGAATTCCCGCCATCCGATTACCTGGCGCACAAAACCTTCAAGACTGTTCAACGGAATGCTTTGTGCATCAGCAGCATCAAGCACTTGACCAATCACCTGTTGTGGTGTTATTAGCCCAATATTCAACATAGGGGTCAATACACTGTGGTGAAGCACATGTTCACCGGCTACCATGGCATCTTCAAAAAGTCCGAATTCAGAAAGCCTATGTTGGATAAAATCAAGCAACCATTTTTCGGCCTCTTCATGGGTGATGGGATAGACAATGGTATTGTCAATTGTGCCTGGGTTATTGGGATAATGTTTTTCCACATAAGCGGTTGCCTCTTTTCTCCATTCACTGTTCAAGGGCTTTGCCAAGCAGGGGACTGTTTTGTTTTTTGGATAGGGTTTCCGGTTCTCTGCATCAAAACTCCATTTGCCACCCTGTGGGCCTTTTTCTTCATCGAGCAAAATGTCAAATCGTTTTCTTTGCCGGATATAAAAGTTGTTGTGCAAAAATGATTTTGCCCCTTGAAACTCCTTGTTCATTTCATCGTATGACAGCATGAACATCGGAGAGGCATGCCAGACAAGTTGGATGTGGTTTTCTGCGGCAGCCTTTACAATCCTTTTTTCCAGCCAATTGTCAGAAACCCTGAAACAGTGTATTTCAACGGTGCCCTTTGATTTAAGCTCACCTATCAATTGGGTTACATTCGATAAGAAAGATTGGGCTTCTATGTATTCCACTTGCAGCCCTGTTTTTTGAAGTTGGCTGGATTGAAATTTCATGCTGGCGCGGTGATAAGCCAGTTTTTGTTTGTGGAAGGCATATTGGTTGAAAAACAATTCCTCCTCTACCAGTACTACTTGGTCTGCTTGCTCTAACGGTTCATTTGCTTTGAACAGTTGGTGTGGGAAGAGGAGAAATGTAGAAGCCAATGTTATTTTTTCTTATAACATTGAAAGCCAATGAAGGTTCAATCTGAATGATATGTCATCGGCCCCAAGCAATTTACCCTGAGCCGATGATTATTTTTATTCAGCAAGCATGGGATGCGGCGTTGTGCGGCGCGCTATTCCTTTTCTCCTGTCAGTACAACCTGGCCGTCAGCGACTGACAATTTGATGGATTTGATTTTTCCTCCATCTCTGGTGAACACCAGTTCTGCCGGATAGTTCTGAACAGTGGCGGTAAACGCATCTGCAGATTTGGGCTTCAACTCCCAGGCTTCACCGGTGCTTGCATCGGATTGTGCGAACAGTTTTCCATCTTTTTCCGTGATGAAAATCTTTTTGCAATATTGATTTTCAGCCATTTTGAACGTGCATGCATACTCAGAAACTTCCCTGTCGCCAGACAAAACCACCTGGCCATTGGCAATGGAAATCTTGACAGCCTTGATGTTTCCATCTGCACGGTTGAAAATAAATTCCGCATCATAACTTTGAATTTTAGCGGTAAATACGTCCTTGGTGGCCGACGCTTTCAACTCTACAAATTCATTGGGACTGGCATCAGAAGTGGCTACAAGCTTGTTGTCTTTTACTGCCACAACAAGTTTTTTGATGTATTGGTTTTCCGCCATTTTAAAATTGGCAGCATATGATTGCAGGTTGATGGATGATTCCTGTGCAAGGCCAGTGGATGAAATCAGGATTGAGGCGATCAATGAAATGAAAAAACGCATATTTTTCATGAGCAGTATTTTATAATTGTGAACTTATGCTTTATTTGTTAAATCCTGAAAAATATCCGTTTGAATGATCCATAGTATCTTGCGGACATGAAAAAACGTACCGGTTATATTTCATGGGATGAATATTTTATGGGAGTCGCCTTGCTCTCTGCGCAACGCAGCAAGGATCCCAATACGCAGGTGGGTGCCTGTATTGTCAATCAAAAAAACAAGATTGTGGGGGCAGGCTATAACGGACTGCCCATTGGCTGTAGCGATGATGAGTTTTCCTGGAGCAAGGAAGGTGATTTCATGGACACCAAATATCCTTTTGTTTGCCACGCTGAACTCAATGCCATTCTCAACAATATCGGAATGGACCTGAAGGGTTGTACCATTTATACTGCATTGTTTCCCTGCAACGAATGTACCAAGGCGATCATCCAGTCGGGCATTTCAACAGTAGTTTACCTGTCAGACAAGTATGAACAAACAGACGCTGCAAGGGCTTCAAAATTGATGTTGGACAAGGCTGGTATTGCTTACCGTAAAGTAAGGGTGTCCGTAGATCAAATCGTACTTTCCTTTGACGAAAAGGATGTTTAGGCTTTGCGCTAATTGTCTGCCATTCTGATGGGTGCTCTTTTGTCCAAGGGATCTTTCTTTTCATATACCACGCCCTTCATCTCCAGCAGGGGCTGGTGTGTCCGATGCCTTTGCAGTTCGTATTGGTACACCGCTTTTCCCAAGGCCTTAAAAAATGGGAATCCCACAGTTTCCTCATCATACTTTGAATCATTGATGATGCCGTCGCTGTTGACATATACCGTGGCAGACAGCATATAGTCAATGTTGTTTTTGGTATCCATCACATAGGATACATCGGTCATGAATCCATATGCCCATCCCACCTTGTTGAAGACCCGGACATGCGTGGGTATTTTATGTGTCGAATCCTGAAAAAAGAACTTCACATAGCTGTCATAAAATAGCGTGGAATCATAATTGGGGTATGGCGTTTCAGACGGATACTGGGACATGTATTGCAGCATGAATTTTCTATCAGCCGCACTGATGTTAAACCGCTGCTGTGGAGGAACCGATTGCGGGAAAATGACAGCCTGTAGCATTTGGCGCATATCATCCAATGAAATATTGTTGTGCCTGGTGAAATCAAAAGGACCATTGACCAGCTCCTCATTCCGGTTAATGTGTTTTTCGCCGATGAGGATGGGTGCCGGAAAATTAAAACTGTCAAGGTTGTAAGCCGGGGCTTGCTGATGGATGGTTTTTCCCAGTTCATCAAAAAAAAGGATGCCGTTGGTATGCCTGTTTTGGTCTTCCGTATAACCCATGAATTGTCGAGTGATCCGTGAAGAGGTGTAGCCTTTCTCAATCAGTTTTCGGTTGGCTCTTTCCTGACCTACAAACTGGTACATCCTGTTGTACGGATCATTCTCGCTGATGAGCATGGCCCTTCTGATGAACTGCGCGATGGATGGCTTGAAATTTTTAGCAGATGAATCAGTTGTCATGGCCACCTGTTTTTCATGGCTGCTGTCAAATGCCATGCTGGTGTACTTGTTGATACCAGGTATTTTCATTTCATTGAGTTTCTCCAATGAAAGAAATGCCAATGGCATTTTCACCATGGATGCTGGATTGAAATAGCAATTTGAGTCAACGTTGAAGCGGTGATGGGTGAAATGTGGTGTTCCCTTAGCATTCCTGTTGATTTGGGTATAGATGATCTGGCACCGAAACCTAACCGGATCATTGATTACATTATTTGCTGCTTCGTTGGGAATGCCAGACAGTATTTGCTCAAGCAGTTTGCTATTGTTGGGCTGGCTTTTTGAGGGAATTGATGCACAAATCAACACTAAAAAGCAAAAGATACCCAACAAAAAGGGCAGTATTCGTTTATCCATTTTCTTAGGTCTATCTTTACATTCAATTCAAATTGATACACCATGAAACAGTTGGCCATCACTTTTTTGCTGTCATTTGTATTTGTTTCAATCGGCTGTGCACAAGATAAAGAACAAAAACTTAAACCAGATTCAGGGCTTGTTGTTTTATCTGTCAATTCAGGAGAAGAATTTGTAGGCACCATCATTGCCGAAGATGCAAGGGAAATTTCCATCCGGTTGCAATCAGGGAAACTACTCATCATTCCGACATATACGGTTAAGTCCATCAAAAAACTTTCGACTTCAACCTTGATCAAAGGGAAGCCTGTATTTGCCAATCCGCATCCGTCTCGTTATTTTTATACGCCTTCTGCACTTCCGATGGACAAGGGAGAAGTTTATATCCAAACTTTGTATGCTGTTGCATATCAGGTGCAATTTGGCGTAACAGAAAATTTTTCTTTGGGTGCCACGACAACCATTGTCGGGACACCATTGGCACTTACAGGCAAATATTCCATTAAAATTGATGACAAGAATACCATTGCTATTGGCGGGTTGGCCGGCCTCGTTGGATGGGGAACGCAAACCAACCTGGGGATTGGATTTGGTGCCTTTACGCATGGAACCAAAGAATCTAATTTCACCCTTGCAGGCGGTTACGCATGGATCAATGAAAAGAACAATGGCGGTGGTGGGTCACCAGTGATGAGCCTTTCAGGCAATCAGCGGCTTTCAAAAAACCTTAGCCTCATGGGGGAACTCTGGTATCTCCCTGAAGTGGGCGTTTTTTTTGGCGGACCATGCTTTCGTTTGTACAACAACAAAAAATCTTCGTTTGACCTGGGAATTTGGAGTATCGGATCTCCGGACAATGGGGGGATCCCTTTCGTACCTGTCGTGGGCTATACCTATAAGTTTGAAAAATAGATAAACATCGATGCACATATTCACCTACAGAAGAAAGATCATCATCACATGCCATAAATGGTTGGCACCATCCCTTGAAAAAGAAGTCATTGCACTTGGATTCAGCCCTGAGCGTGTGTTTCAGACGGGTGTCGAGCTCATGGGCACCATGCAGGACTGCATCCGCCTGAACCTTCACCTGCGTTGTGCAAGCCAGGTGATGTATTCCCTGAAATCATTTCTTTGCGAAGATCCCGACCAACTTCACCAGAACCTTGTGGTTCTCCCTTGGGAAACGATTGTTCCTCCCAATGGATACTTCTCCGTCACGAGCAATGTTTTTCATCCCACCATCTCCACCAATCTTTTTGCCAACCTGCGGGTAAAGGATGCCATTGTAGACCGCATGCGCGATACCATCAGGCGTCGACCCACTACAGGATCGGATCTGGTTGGTGCAGTGGTCTACCTTTACTGGAAGAATGATGAGGCCGAGGTTTTTATTGACACTTCAGGTGAAACACTTGCCAAGCATGGCTATAGAAAACTTCCCGGACAAGCGCCGATGTTGGAAGCATTGGCTGCGGCCACCATTCTTTCAACAAAATGGAACCATGCAACACCATTCATCAATCCCATGTGTGGCTCTGGAACCCTTGCCATCGAAGCAGCCTTGATTGCCACCAACAGGGTGCCGGGATTGATGCGCAACAACTATGCATTTATGCATCTTTTGGGATACGCTTCCGAAATGTATACCAGTGAACGGGTAAAATTGGATGAAGAAATCATTGAACACCCTGGTATGAAAATCATTGCATCTGACCGGAGTGAAAAGGCAGTTTCCATCGCCAGGATCAATGCGGAAATGGCCGGTGTGGACCATCTCATTGATTTTGAAGTCTGTGATTTTGAGGATACAATATTTCCTGAAGGAGAGGGTGTGGTGATGTTCAATCCAGAATATGGAGACCGTTTGGGTGATGAGATTGAATTGAATGAAACCTATGCCAGAATAGGACATTTTATGAAACAAAGGTGCAAGGGCAAAACTGGTTATGTTTTTACGGGCAACCTTGACCTTGCAAAAGCCATTCGGCTCAAAACCACAAGGCGCATTGAGTTTTACAATGCCACCATTGATTGTCGCCTGTTGGAATATGATCTGTATGAAGGCACAAGGCGGACGGATAAACTGTAAACAACCAATGACTGAAAGGATGAAAAGGTTTATTATTTTATTGCTCCTTGCTTGCGGCAGCAGTGCTTTTTCTCAGCAGAAACTGGAATACCACAGCATCGCTGGGCTCAAGATATTGGGAAGGTCCTTTCCTGAGCAAACACTATATCATCGTTTTCCTGACAGCCTTGAAAAGCATTTGCGAAAACCGGTGTGGAGCCTGAGCAGGAACAGTGCCGGAATCGCCATTTATTTTGAGACCAATTCCACCCAAATTGCCGCCAAATGGAAGACCGGAGGTGAAGTGAATTTTCAGCATGTTGCCGGTACACTGGTGAAGGGTATTGATTTGTATGGGCTCGATGGCGACAAATGGTATTATGCCGGCATCGGCCGTCCATCCAACGGATCTCACCATGAATCATCCATGATTAAAGGCCTTGATGGTGCCAAACGCCAGTATTTGCTGTACTTACCCTGTTACGATACGACCGATTCACTGGAAATTGGCATCGACGAAAATGCCATTCTGCAACCGCCCTCCACTCCGGCAATTGCTGCATCCCAACCCATCGTGTTTTATGGCACCAGCATCTTGCAAGGAGCCTCTGCCATGCGTCCTGGTATGGCCTATCCTGCAATCCTTGAAAGAAGGTTCCAGCGGGAAACAATCAACCTGGGTTTCAGTGGCAATGGGCAATTGGACTCCATGCTGGCCGTCATCATGTCAACCATTGATGCTGCTTGCTATGTGGTCGATTGTGGCCCCAACCTCAGTCCTGAAATGGCCGCGGCACGCACCCTTCCTTTTCTGAAGCAACTCAAAAAGTTAAAACCCAGCATACCGATTTTATTGGTGGCCAACATTGATTATCCGCATGCAAGGTTCAATGCTGCCGTGGCAAAAAAGACGCAAGAAGTCAATGCGCATTTTCTTGATGCCTTCAATGCCATGAAGAAAGAAGGATACAAGGGGATCTATTTTATTCCTTCAACTGGATTGATCGGTGACGATGGAGAATCCACTGTAGACGGTGTGCACATGACCGACCTCGGTTTTTACCGGATGGCCAATGCCATTGAAAAACAGCTGCGTAAAATCTTGAAATAATCTTATTGCCGTTTTTACAAAAGATTGCATTGCAACATCACGCATGCAGGATGATTTATTTTGACAAGGTCATGTCTTTTCCCAATTGCCATTTGTTGTTGAAATAGCCCGTTGCTTTCACTGCCGTCTCTCCCTTTTCCAGCATGTCCAATGAGAAGATCATGAAGTCAGGGAATCCACTGCCTCCTGCAAAATATTGGTTGGCCTCTGCTGCATGCATGCCTTTCAATCCTGTTCCGCCAATCAATGCAATCGAGCTGAAACCATTGCTGCTGTTGGGCCAGAGGTGGTAGCTGCCGAGGTTGTCTCCCCGAAGGGTATCAGCACCAATGCTTGCCGTACCCGCTTTGATCTGTACAGGACAATCTTTCAACAGGTCTGCGGCAACCGAATTGATGCTCATGTTGCCGAAGAGAATGATCCCGCGGCCAGCATATTTTTCCGCATCAAATTCAACATCAGCAATCATCTCAATGGCTCCATTGCCACGGTAATACCATGTTTCAGCATCATACCTGGCCTTGTTCAGCATCCATTCGTTTTCTGCTTTTGTGCCCCTGGTTCCATATACAAAAACCATGTTGTGCTGAAAGGCTTCCTTGAATCCTCCGTTTCTTTTTTCCCCTTTTTCCGCATCGGGAGCAATGGAATTTTTAATCCATTTGTCTTCGAACTTCAGCAATACCAAGGGAGAATTGTTGGAGGCAATTGATGTTATGGTTTGTCCGTCCAATTCAACAGCAACAGTATCTCCCTCCTTGAAATCGCGCAAGTCCAATTGCAGCCGCTTCAGGTTGGTGGTATTTCCCTTGATGGTTTTCAATTTCAGGTCACGCTTCAACAGTACCTTGCTGAACTGGTATTGCTGATTTTGTTGCAGCAGCTTCACCCAATGGTGGGTGGATGAAATGCCAACGGATGCTGTAGTGAAATCGATCTCATTCACCTCAGCACTTGTTGGAATGGTGTGTTGATTGAAATACTGGAATATCGGTGGCCAGTCTACACTTTCATTGCCAAACCAATGTGATCCGCCGGGATATTCCTTGTAGCTGAAATCAGGATGAAACTCCGCCAATACCTTTCTCATTTGTCTTGCATAATCAACCGACACGGTAGGGTCGGCATCCCCATGAAAAATATATACGCCCCCTGCCTTGTAGTTTTTTGAAAGGTTGATGACATTGCCTGTATTGCTGGCCCTGATCAGGAGTTTCTTCGTATCTGTCACTGCATCCGTAGGAACCTTTCCATCATGGGATCCATACTCCGCAAGTGTTGGATATCCTGCACAGGGAGCAATGGCAGCCCATTGTCCGGCATAGGTTGCGCCCAGGTACCAGGTTCCATGTCCGCCCATGGAATGTCCGGTCAGGTAAATCCTTTGGGGGTTGGGATTGAATCTTTTTTTGGCAATCTCCAAAACTTCCAAGGCATCCATCCTTCCCCAGTCTTCCCAGTTGAATCCCCTTGGTCTTCTATTGGTGGGCGCCACGACAGGACCGTCTGCTTTGGGGGCATAGGCCCTTGCCTGTGAAATGGCCTCCACTTCAGCACCATGTACGGAAAAATACAGTGATGGCTGCTGGGTTGCTGTGATTTGTGGTGCAACGGCATAGTACTGAACGGAGCCGTCTATTTTACTGATGAACGTATAGCTGGCATGTTCGCCTTGATTGACTGCGTTGATCGGCATGCTGATTGAGTCAATCAATTTCCCCCCATCGTAGAGTGAAAGCTGCAAGGAATAAGTTCCTTTGTTGATGGCATCAGGAACCGGTATGTTGATCGCCACTTTTCTGCTCAACATTGCATGAACGGATGGAACAATCGATGTAGCCGTTTTCCCTTCAAGGGTTGTTTTGATGCTCAGGTTTTTTGCATGGATGGTTGAAGCATTCAATAATACGATGCCACCGACCAACTCACCCTTTGATTCACCTTTTACGAAGAAGGGAAGGGTAGGATCTGTTTTCAGTATTGACAGGGGTTTGGTTGGAAACTCAAGGCGCGCGTTGACCATCCCAAACCGGCCCATGCCTGCAGACCGGATGTAGATTTCGTTGACCCCTTTCTTCAAGGATACAGGTATGTTCATCCAACCATACCTGTACATGTCCCCTGCATGCGGTGCACCATTTACGTAGACCATTGAATGACCCGTTGCAACAAGCACAGCGGTTTGGTTTTTGGAAGATGTATACGTCAGGTACAAGTAACCGCTGCCCAAAGCAGGACTCCTGAAATTGCCCAAGCTGTCGGCCTTGACCGCTGTCCAGGTCGATTTCTTGTTGCCTTCAGCAAATGAAAATGTTTCTCCTGCAACTGGCTTCACTGCAGCGCTGTAGCGTTGATAAGCCAGCCCATCGCTGTACAGGGCTTCCCTTCCATACTGATGCACGTTTCCAATGGCCAGGCCTTCCTGAAAAACATATTTTTCCTGGCCATTTGACCCAACAACAACAAGACAAGACAACAGCAGTGATACAATGGATATGAACTTTTGCATAACATAAATATATTGGTTTTTCCATTCTTATCTATCTTCGGGCTACGATGAAATCTGCTCCAAAGGAAGAAGGTATCCAGATCAACAAATACGTCAGCAATTCGGGATTCTGTTCCCGAAGGGAGGCAGAAAAACTGATTGAACAGGCCCGTGTTACCATCAATGGTGAAATTGTTTTGCTTACGGCCAGGGTATTTCCTGGTGATGAAGTGGCGATTGATGGAGAGAAAATCAAGAACAAGCAGAAGCCGATTTACATTGCCCTCAACAAGCCGGTGGGCGTAACATCCACCACCGATGAAACCGACAAGTCCAACATCATCCGCTTCATGAACCATCCCAAAAGGATTTTCCCCGTGGGCAGACTGGACAAGGATTCTGAGGGATTGATCCTATTGACAAATGATGGTGACATTGTCAATAAAATATTGCGCGCAGGCAACAACAACGAAAAGGAATATGTCGTGTCAGTGGACAAGGAACTCACTCCAGAAATGATCCGGCAGATGGGCAATGGTGTCAAGATTTTGGGCGAACGCACAAAGCCTTGTTATATCAGACAAGAAGGGCAAAGAAGGTTTCGCATCATCCTGAAACAAGGGCTGAACAGACAAATCAGGAGGATGTGTGCCGAGTTTGGCTACAAGGTCAAAACACTCAAGCGGATTCGCATCATGCACATCCAGCTGGGGAACCTTGCAGTCGGTAAATGGCGTTACCTAACTCCTGCAGAGATTGAACAGTTGGATCGGTTGTTGGAGAAAGCCTATAATTAGCGGCGGCAAGCCTTGGCAAGGATTATCTCATCAAAGTAATATACCCTCCTATTTTCTTTCTTCCGTTTTTTGGATCAATGACATAATAGTATGTACCGGAGGGCATTTTGTTTCCCTTGTAGGTGCCATCCCATGCCTTTGTGTATCCAACATTGCTGTAGACCAGTTGTCCGTTTGCGGAATAGACTTGAATCATGCAACCTTGGTATTGATCGAGGTATTTAATTTCCCAGGTATCATTGATGCCATCACCATTGGGGGTGAAGGTATTGGGCGGCGTTGGCATCGAGAGGGAAACAACGAAGAGCGTGTCCCTGCTGGTGCATCCGCCCCTTCCTTTAACTGCAAAATAATAGTAGATATCATCCTGGGGTTTGATGATGGTGGGTTGCAGGATGCTGGTGTCGTTGAGGTATGTAGAGGGTGTCCACGCATAGGAAACGATTCTGCCTGAAGCAAAGGACTTGATCTGCTTTTGGCCATCATCCAGCACAAAGAGATCTGGTCCTGCAGACACCACAGGGTAAGCAAATACTTCTATTTCTTTCTTGATGGTATCCGTATAACAACCAAGGTCTGTTTGTGCAAAGAAGCTGATGGTGTTTATGGATGGAGTGCTGTAGCGGTGTACAGGATTTTTAAGGACCTCTGTTGCGCCATCCCCAAAGTTCCAGAACCACTTGTTGAAGACGCCATTGCTGGTTTTACTGCTGTCTGCGCAGTGCAGCAGGTCTCCGATGCAGAGGGAGTCTTCGGAGGCGAACCTGGCCTTGGGTTGCTCGTATACAGTTGTGAGTTGCTGCACCAGGGAGTCTTTGCAATTGTTGGTACTTGTTGCGATGAGTTTAACAGTGTATGGCCCAATGGCAGCATAGTTGTGCAGGCCATTTTTTACCAGGGAAGTATTTGTATTCCGCGGATCCCCGAAGTCCCAGCGGTAGGTGAGGAGGTTCTCGGTTCCATCGGGTATGGTGGTGCTGTTGTTGAAGAGCGCTTTTCCTTCGGGCAGACAAACGATGGGAAGATTGAAGGCAGGCCTGGGAAGGGCAAACACATCCAGGGGAATGGTTTTTGCCAGGCTCACACAACCACTGTCGGAAGTAACAACCAGCGATACATCGTATTTTTTGTAAACAGAAAATGCATGCGACACCACTGCCCCGGTAAACGCATTGACCATGGGCGTTGCATCCCCGAAGTTCCATGCCCATTTGGCAAGCTTGCCGACAGCAGTAGTGGCAGTGCTGGTAAAGCTGATGGGGTTCTTCTCGCAGTTGAGGGTTGATATTTTAAAATCTGCTGTGGGCAAGGGCCATACGGTGATGCTGCGGGAAGCGGAGTCTTTGCATACGCTTGCGGAGGAACGGTAAACATACTTAACGAGATGCGTTCCTACACCTGCAACCGTTGGATCGACCATGCCCGTGGCGCTAACCCCTTTTCCAGAAAAAACAAATGTTCCTGGAACAACCGGATCGAAGGATGCCTGCGTTACCTGACGCGGCACTGCATCAAGACAAATGCCAGGCAAGGGACTGAATGCAACCTTTGGGCTGGCATTGATTTTGACTTGTTTGGTGATGGCCTTGCTGCAGGAAGAGGCGGTTCCAGAGAATGCCCGCAGGGTAACATTGAATGTTTTTGTCAAGGGTGATTGGAAGTCGGGATACTTGAAGGCATAGACCTTGCCAACATAGGGCGTTTCATCAATGGTTTTCAATGCAGGATTGTTTTCGTCCCAAAAAATTTCCAACCTTGTTACGTTGTCAAAGTCAATGGTAGAGCGGTTCATGATCCTGACGGAGTCGTTGCCACAGAGGGAGTCCGGTGCAAGTACATCAAATGCGGGCGTGGGGTTGGTACCATAGACCTTGAAGGATTGGCTGATGGAGTCAATGCATCCCCTTGCATCAACCACCAGTTTCACCAGGTATTGCCCCGTGGCATTGTATTTTATGGAGGGATTTTTTTCTGTTGTGTTGGCCGCCGTATACGTAGGGCCATTGGCAACCGGAGTGCTGCCGGTGTTGAAGCTCCA
Organism: Chitinophagales bacterium; assembly: GCA_030832085.1. GTDB lineage: Bacteria > Bacteroidota > Bacteroidia > Chitinophagales > Chitinophagaceae > Pollutibacter. The sequence goes on from JAURJU010000039.1 coordinate 14,410, forward strand.
CTTGTAAGAAAATCCGGTATAACCATCCGGGCTTTTGGTACTGTCGATGAACACTGCTTTTGCATCATCAAGACAGACCTCTGGTATGATGAAACCCGGTACAGGCAATGGGTTGACGACAAAGCTGTTCAGCCTGAAGGTATCGCTGACACAGCCCGTTTGCGATTCCACCACCAGCCGTACATTTTTTGCACCAAAGCTTGGATATGGGCTTGTCCGATCACCATTATCGGCATATTCCTTAAATCCTGCACCATTGTCAAGGTTCCATCTCCATTTTACAATGGACCCCGATTGAATCGTGGATGCATCCTTGAAAACAATATCGGTATTGATGCAGGTAATGCTGGGAATGGTATAGGCGGGAACTGGCTTTGAAGACAATCGGATTGTTTTTGACACTTCATCAGAGAAGCATCCCCTTGAGGATCCGACCTTGAGTTTTACGGAGATGTTGCCTGTCAGCCCAATCACTACTGCTGGAATCAGGGCGCTGTTGGTGTCGAGTTTTTTCCCGTTGCCAAAATCCCACATCCAACGGGCACCAGCGCTGGCCGGGGTCGTGAAGACAATACCACCCTGTTGACAACCATTGCTGCTAAACTGAAAATCAGCAAGAGGTTTGTCGATGAAGAGCCTGATGCTGTCTGAAGCAGTACCGCATCCAGCCCCAGATGTGGTGATGGTGTAGAGTCCGGTATCCTTTGCCTGGTAGGGGTTGATGATCAGCAGGGAACTGTCACTGGTAAACCCATTGGGTCCCGTCCAACGGTAGGTGTCTGCGCTGAAGTTTCTAGCACTGATCCTTGCATTGGCATTGTTGCACAATGTGATGCTGTCGCTCAAATCTTTCGTGGAGTCCTCTGCATTTTTCAGTACAATGGTGTTGCTGCTGAAGTCAGAAAAGAAGCCATACCGTGTGGTGCTTGATGGGCTTCCGTGGATGATGCCAACATGGAATTTACCCTTGGGGTTGTCTACAGTTACAGTCTGCCCGGCACTGGCCACATTGGTTGGAACCGTAATCCTGGAGGCCATCCATTTTCCACCTGTTCCGGGGATGGCCTGAAACGTTGCTGCATCGATCAATGCATTCGATCCATTCAAGGTAAAACTGTTGATGATATCTGAAGTGGAGATCACGTTCACGTAAAAGGCATCTGTGCTTGTTGCCCTTGTAACGTTCACTGAAGTGGAGCCGGTGCAGCGTATTGGAGGGATGACTGCACCACCGAGTTCACAGCCAAATCCTGTGATGTGAAAAACATGGGCAGGCTTGTCAGATTCGATATAACAAGAAATATCCGTCAGCTTGCCCGTGTAGAATTCTCCGGCATTGATGGTGCCAACATTAAGTCCATTGATTTTTATGGTTGTTGCATTGCTGGTTGCATAAACATAATAGTGATCGGGAGTAATGCTTAAATATCCTTTGACGACAATGAACTCGTTTCCGGCAAGATCGTCTGGAAGCAATTGGTCTCCGGCAGTGTCTGAGCAGCTCTGCCCTGGCAAGGCGATGGAATCGTCCTTTGTAGAGATGGCAATGGGTTTATTTGATACCACGGTTGTTCCCCCAGGCTTTGAGGTTCCGAGGTTGCTGGAAGACGAGCAAACATAGGTCTCGCCGCGGTTCAGTGTGATGGTGAACGGCCCTGCACGGCCTACCAGGCCATTTTTTGGGTTGATGGTAATGCTTGTATTGTCTTCGGTGGCCACTATGATGAAATCTGCAGTGTAAGGGGTATTTACAGCAGTCCTGTTGTTGAAGTCCATCTGCATCGGGATGGTAAACTTTTTGCCCAACGCATTTTTGCCCTTGAGTGCATACATGTCGCCATTGTTACCATGGGCAATATCATAATAACAGGCAATGGGAGCTGTTGAGCTGATGAGCAGGCCTTTCTGATACACGGTATTTGGGGTGGTATTCTCAATCAAACCTATGTAAACAGTCAGATCAACCGATTGTGAGCTGTTGGCAGCAATGGGGAAACTGATGGGGTTGAATCCGGGGTTGGCCGGCATAGAAATGGTAACGGTCGCAGCAAGTTTGGATGCGGCCATGCGAAGAAATATGGGCCTGTCGCCATGTGCCTGTTGCAGGTCGGGTGCCGCAAACCAAAACTGTGTATCTACTTGAGCATTGCCCTTGATACAGTTGATAAAAAGGAACAGTCCCAAGAATATGTAACGCTTCAAGCCCATATTCAAAAAAGTTAAGATACATTAACATTTGATTTTTATTGTTTTTCACTTCATTTGTTTAACTTGTTGACCGATTAACCAAAACCCTTAAGCGCAACCCCCATGCCAACACTGAGACCTGCTCTCTTGCACACCTTATTTTTGGTTCTGCTATTGACCACTGGTCAGCTGAAATCCAACGCGCAAAATGAGTCACCCATCGGCAGGTGGGATTTGACAGTGGATTTGGGCAACAAGAAGGTTCCTTCATGGCTAGAAATCAAGCTTTCCGGCATCAAAACCCTGGTTGGTTATTTTGTTGCAGAAGGGGGAAGTGCAAGACCGATTTCAAAGGTCAATTTTTCAAATGGTAAAGTCAGTTTCAGTATCCCTCCGCAATGGGAAAACAGCGACAAGGACATGGTTTTTGAAGCGGAATTGAAAGGCGATCAGTTGGTGGGTGCCATTACCAGCAGCATGGGACAGCAGCAAACCCTTGTTGGCCAAAGGGCGCCTTTGTTAAAAAGAGCTGCACCGGTAGTATGGGGCAATCCAATTAAATTGTTCAATGGATTAAACCTTGACGGGTGGCATGCGTCTAAGGCCAGCAACCAATGGATTGCAGAAAATGGGGTGATGAAAAGCCCCCAATCCGGCGCAAATATCATTTCTGACCAAAAATTCAATGATTTCAAATTGCACATAGAATTCAGGTATCCATCAGGCAGCAACAGCGGGGTTTACCTCAGGGGGAGGTATGAAATACAGGTAGAGGACAACAGGGGGCAAGAGCCCTCTTCCACCTTTTTTGGAGGGATATACGGCTTCATCACCCCCAATGAAATGGCAGCGAAAGCACCCGGCGAGTGGCAAACCTATGATGTTACATTTGTTGGAAGGCGGGTATCAGTTGTGGCCAATGGCAAAACCATCATCAGTGACCAGATCATTCCAGGCATCACTGGGGGAGCATTGGACAGCAAAGAAGGTGAACCTGGACCCATCATGTTGCAAGGTGACCATGGGCCGATAGAATACCGCAATATCATCATCACCCCTGCGAAGGGCAATTAATCAATTAAAGACAAATGCTGATGCGCAAAATTTTTCTTCCTTTACTCCTGAGCCTGTCTTTTACTTTTTTAAAGGCACAGATCAATGTTCCAATAAATGACTATTGTCCTGGCACTGCACGTGACTTTTCCACGGCTTTCGGGACCCTTGCCCCTGGAGTGACATTTACTTGGACGGTCGCAGCGGCCAACAATGTTAAGAACCATACACCACAGTCCACTCCATCTCCTACAGTAACACAGAACATTGGACTGGTAAATTCAGCCAACCCGGGAGTGCTTGCATTGAGGGTGGTTGCCTCCGACACCAAAATTTATAATGTCACCGTCACCATAGCCGCACTTCCCTATATCAACAACAAGAGTAACTGGAGTTCCTATGCCAATGGCTGTGGCAGCATTAACTTTAATGTTGGCGTTACAGGGTCGCTTCAGTCAACAGGAGGCTTCAGTTGGGTCCGAAATGCTATTTGGGGGAACCCTGAAGCCAGGGGCAACTCTACCACCCTTACCGATAATTTCATTGACACTACTGGATCTTCAGTTAATATTCCCTTGTACATTTCGATGTATTCAACTATCGGTTGCCTGGTGCAGGACACCCTGACTTATAAAATAAATCCTACGCCGGTCATCACTGAATTCAATGTGTATGATACCATCTGCAGTGATGTGGGCATCAAGGCATTCACTCCTAAAACCCAGATCAGCAGTGGCGTTTACATGACTTGGGCTGCACCGTCGGCTGCAGGGCTTTCTGGAATCACTGCAGGAACCTATTCCCTTAACAATCCAGTGTCCAAACTCGGAAACTTTAACCAACAAAAAATCATCAATTCAACAGCACTTCCTGTCAGTGTTACTTATAGCCTGACTCCTATTTATCCCTATAACCTTACAAACAATAATGCCTACTGCGCAGCTACTTCTTCGATTCAGTATACAGTTGTTGTAAACCCCAGGCCACAGTTGCTGACAACCCAAACAACTGTTGCATGCAGCGGCACGCCCTTCAGGTATTCACCTCCCACTGGTGTTTCCGGAACAAGCATAATTCCTGCAAGCACCGTTTATACCTGGACAGCACCTCAATACAGTGACACTGCATTGTTGAAGGGTGGGAGTGGCTTGAACAAAGCGGCAGGTGAATATGTGGACGCACCCATTTCCCAGGTCCTCAACAACAAGGGTTTGGTCCCCCAGTTTGCAACATACAACGTGTATGCAAAGGCTGGAAATTGTGAGTCAGCACAACCTTTTGACCTTGTGGTAACTGTTTTCCCAACGCCCGCTGTAACACCACCTACTGATACCCTACAGATTTGCAGTGGGTCACTTCCCATTTTTTCACCTGTATCACCAATTCCTTCTGGAACAGGCATCATTACCTACTACAATTGGACGACACCTCAGTTGCAACCTGCTGGTTCTCTCTCAGGATCAGGTACAAATGCGCAATCCAACCAAACCATATTTGCTCCTGCACTTACAAATGGCAGGACCACAACATCTTATGCGAGCTATGTTGTTACCCCGAGCACAACCTACAACATTGCTCCGAATCCATTTACATCGTGTACCGGGTCAAGCTTCAAGATCGTCGTCAAGGTCAATCCTGTTGCAGCATTGGGAACACAAACACTGGTCGCATGCAGCAATGACAACTTCATATCAACCCCCAACCCGGTTCCACAGGGCACCACCTATACCTGGAGTTCCCCAACACTGGGAACTGGCCTTGTTTTGAACGATGGTGAGCGGAACAACAATTTACTGGGAGATACGGCCATATTGGGCAACATTAATTTTACTGGTGTAACCGCAGGCGCCAATGCCACTTTTACCATTGTGCCCAAAAGTGGAACCTGTGTTGGAAATCCATTTAGCCTGGTGGTCACTGTAAGACCTTTGCCAGTGGTGTCAACTGCTTCCAAAATTGTTTGCAGTGGTGCACAATTTTCGACATCACCTACCAGCAACCTGACTGGAATTGTAACATCCTATACCTGGGGACTGCCCGTCATTTCACCCGCAAATGCGTTGGTGGGGGCTTCGGCCAATACTTCGCCTGTACAAAGCATCACCCAGACACTGCTGGATGTTTCCAATAACATTTCACAGGCAACCTACACCGTCACGCCCATCGCTCAGGGCTGTCCTGGCAAACCTTTTTCTTTTGTAGCTACTGTCAATCCGACTCCAACCATTTTGAACAAGGATACGACCATATGTCCGGGCAATCCTTTTTCAATGAACCCATCACCCTTGCCGTACATCACAACCTATACCTGGGATGCACCGGTGTTCAACATCCCCAATGCAGTCTTGGGTGGAGTTGCAGAAACAACTCCCGTCCCCAGCTTTAGCCAGGTGCTGACCAATACCACCAACACCATTGATGTGATGTCTACATACAAATTGACACCAAGGTTTGGAGAGTGCATTGGAAAGCCCTTTTCAATTGTGGTGACGGTGAAGGCATCGCCTTACATCACAGATACACTTTCTTCAACGGTATGTAGTGGTAGTCCTTTCAATGTTGCCATGCCCAACAACCTTCCCCCAGGATCCCTGTACAAATGGGTTGAACCGACGTATACCAATGGCATCACCGGTGGATCTCCACAAGATGTGTTGCAGTCCCTGATCTCACAAACACTGAGGAATACCAATAGCGATACAACAACTGGGCGGGCATATTACAATGTTACACCCGTTGCCAATGGTTGTGTCGGCAATACCTTTGTTGTAAAGGTCAATGTGAAAGCAAACTCAGCAACGCTGACCAGCCCCTTGAACCTCCCGGCCATTTGCTCCGGTACTGCACTGAGCTACATGCCCACCAGTAATTTTCCGGGAACAGCCTTCATTTGGGTGAGGGATGGTATAACCGGGCTTCAAAATACTGCCACATCCGGATATGCGGATGTCAATGAGGTGTTGATAGATACCCTAGGTGATCCTGTAACGGTAAAATACCGCTTCTCACTTTTGTACAATGGTTGTTTGAATGCAAAAACCCAGGTTGTTTCCGTGGTGGTCAATCCGCAACCCATGCTTTCAAGCCCAACCAAGCCTACGGCAATTTGTTCTGAAAACATTTTCAACTATACCCCTGTCAGCAGTACCCGGGATGTGACCTTCAGCTGGACCAGGTCCTATGTTGTGGGGATAACCGAACCTTTGACCACAGGCAACAACAGCATCAGTGAAAAGCTGACCAACACCACTTTCAATACCGTACAGGTTCCATATGTATTCACCATGTCTGCCAATGGCTGTACCAACCAGCAAACGGTCTACGAGATTGTCAATCCGGTGTTGACCCTCAATGATCAGACCACCCCAGTCTGCAGTGGTACCAATTTTAGCATCACTCCACCCAACAGTGTGGGCGCCGTATTTCTTTGGACAAGGCCTTCACTTGACAATGGTTTGGTGGGAGGTACCGAAAACACCGTCATCCCATTGGGAAGTGTCACGGGAAGCCTGAAAAACCTTACCGATTTTCCAGCAGTAGCAGTATACAATTTGACCCCCATCATTCCTGGAGCCAGCTCCGGTGGATGTCTGGGCAATCCATTCAAATTGAATGTTGTGGTAAATCCCATTCCAGTGTTGAGCAGCGTGAAATCACTTCCTCCAATCTGTAGCGGAACTCCATTTAGCTATATCCCAACAAGCAAGACGCCAGGAACCATATTCAGTTGGACAAGGGATGCTATCAGTGGGTTGAGCAATCTTGCTTCTCGAGGAAGTTTTCTGATTGATGAAACATTGTTGGATACCACCATCAATCCCGTAAAGGTAACCTACACCTATCGTACAACATTCAATGGATGTACTGACAGTACACAGTTTGTGACTTTCACGGTTAATCCTTCACCCATTGTACCAGATCAAAAGATCACCATTTGTAGCGGAAGTCAGTTCAGCCTACCCATTGATCTTGAGCCCATGGGTACAACCTATAAGTGGTCTGCACCAACCATTTTGCCAACAGGGTCACTCAGCAGTTTTACGCAAAAAACAAACCCGCAAACAATGGTATATGATACGTTGAACAACAACATCATTTCCAATGCATTGGCGGTGTATACGATCAACCCATCCAATCCCACCTGTGCATTGAAGCCGTTCAATGTTTTCGTAACGGTAAAGCCGGTTGCCAAGATTGGAGACCAGACCATCAACAGTTGCAATGGTAAGCCGTTGGTGTTCAGTCCCAATGGTGTGCCCCCCAACACCATGTACAAGTGGAAATTCAATCAAGTGAATCCTTCCTTTGTATTGAGTGGGTATTCTACAAATGATACGGCTTACAGGCCCAGCATAACACAAACCTTGTTCAACTCCGGCAACACCATTGCAAATGCCAGCTACCTGATGCAGACCATCACAGATGGTTGCCCAGGTAATAATTTCCAGTTGAAGGTTGCCGTCAATCCAACACCAAGGGTCAAGATAACAGGGCCAACCAATCTATGTGTCAATGCCAACGATACCTTGACGCTCACCTTTACTGGAACGGGACCCTGGTCGATCAGTTATATAGACAACAAGGACGGATTCCTGACCCAAGTGGGAGGGTTCTCAAAACCCACTTCCATTTTTGTACAGTCCAATCTTCCCAAAGACACTGTCTACAAGATGACCGTCATGAATGTAAGTGATGCATATTGTTCAAGTGATGTAACCAATTCTCCAAATGGTGTCGCCAACATCGTTCAGCGATTGAATCCGCTGCCTTTGGATTCCATCAAGGCTCCAAATGGTACATTGATTTGCATTGGCCAATTCCAGCCCATGGTCATTACACCATTGGCGAAGAGTTACCAGTGGTACAGGAATGACACCCTCATCAACAATGCCACCAGTGTAAACTTCAATGCCTATATTCAAGGCACATATTCCGCAAGGGTGGTGGATGCACTTGGATGTGCTAACATGACCGTGAACAGCATCCGCATGGCCGATCTCAAGACATTTGGTATTTCATTTTCGAATGATCCCATCAACTGTATCAATACCACAAAGCAATTCCTGAACTATTCCGATACTTCTTCTGTAAGAAACATCAGCTGGAAATGGAATTTCAATGGCGAGGACTCTTCCAAAGTCTACAATGCCACCACAATGTTCAAGAAACCCGGCCTGAAGAAAATAACCCTTTCTGCCAGCGTACCATCATGTACCTATTCAATTTCCAAGGACAGTCTTATCATGATTGTGGAACCAATCAAAGGGGTGAAATTAGAGACAGTGAGCACCAATGCGGCAAGGCCACTTCAGTTGAATGCAAGGACATTTGAAGGCATTAAATACAACTATAATTGGCAGCCTTCATGGGGATTGAATTTTTACAACATCAACAATCCTACGTTCACGTACAACAAGACCCAGACCTATTACATCAAATTGACCTCTACAGAAGGATGTACAACAATAGACACCATCAAGGTGTTGGTTTTTGATTCTGCGTTGGTCAACATTTTTGTACCCAAATCCTTCACGCCCAATGGAGACGGGATGAACGATCTGCTCTATCCATATACAGCAGGAATGAAATCGTTTACCTACATGAAAATCTTCAATAAGTTTGGTAAGCTGGTATTTGAAACCCGTTCGACAGCAGTGGGTTGGAACGGGGTCAGTGCTGGCCAACAGCAACCCATGGATGCATACCTCTGGATAGCAGAGGGCATAGACATAAAGGGCAATAAGGTTCAACAATCAGGCAGTGTTTTGTTAATTCGATGACATGAGAAAAACAAATAAACAAATAGGCATTTTTATCATAGGGTTGGTTCTATTGGGATATCTTCCTGTTGCGTCAAACGCACAGGAACCCAATTTTTCACAGTTCATTGCATCACCGCTTTCCATCAATCCCGCATTGGTCGGAACCAGTGGTGCCGACTGGAGGGTAACCAGCAACATCAGAAGACAATGGATTGGGAACATCTCTCCCTACAGCACCCAAACCATTTCCTTGGATGGGAAGATGAAGAACCTGGGCGACCAGAGTTATTTTGGTCTAGGGGGAATGGTGTTGGCAGAAAAAGCAATGGATGGGCTTTACAAAAGCAATTTTATAAACATCAATGCCAGCTTTCATCAGGCACTGGATGATGATGGGAATGGCATTTCTGCAGCACTGGGTGTGGTCAACAACAATACAAGAGTTGATCTTGGTGGATTGACATTTGACCAACAACTTTCAAGCACTGGCTTTAACCAGGCACTGCCTACCATGGAAACAAATATTGGCAAATCAACTGCCTTTACTTCTGCCGTTGCAGGATTGCTCTATACCTATGATGCTGAATACTCATTTTTAAACCTTGGCATTTCAGGCTACCGGTTCATCAAGACAAAGCGGAGTCTGATGGCTGATCCTTCGAAAAAAATCTCTCCAAGGTATACCGCCCATGCAGATTTCGGTTCAATCATCAATGAAACCCTCAGTGCGAGTTTCAGTGCACTGCACATGATCCAGGATGGGATGTCCATAACCTCTCTTGGCGCAATGCTGGGCATTCAACATGGAGCAAGAGCCTTTGATGAGAACAAGGTAAAAATGGTCAATTTCGGCCTTTACTACAGGATCAATGATGCGATTACACCATATGTCGGTTATGTGTTCAATGGATTTCAATTTGGCTTGAGTTATGATGTAAATGCCACCAGTTCCAAAACTGGTGCTGTCAATTATAAATCAGTAGAGCTCTCTTTCATTTACAAGAAGTACCTTCCCACTTACCGAAGGAAAATAGGGCGTTACAACTCACCCTATTGATTTTTCATTCTTTAATATAATCTTCGTCATGAAAAGAATAGCTGTTTGCGCAGTGTTGTTCATGTCTTGGGTTTGTTCCCTGACTTCCTCTGCACAGACAAGTCGCCCCAATATTTTGGTAATTTTTTCAGATGACCATACCGAGCAGGCCATCAGTGCCTATGGCAGCAAGCTGATGCAAACGCCTAACATTGACAGGATTGCCAGAGAGGGGGCACTCTTCAAAAATGTTTTTGTCACCAATTCAATTTGTGCTCCAAGCCGCGCAGTACTGCTTACTGGTAAATACAGCCATATCAATGGCCTGCGCGACAACAGTCCACGCAGGGCTTTTGATCCCAATCAACAACAGATCCAGCGGATACTTTCACAGGCCAACTACCAGACTGCCTGGGTGGGTAAATGGCACCTCAACACATTGCCAGGTGGCTTTGATTTTTGGAGGGTATTGCCAGACCAGGGCCAATATTTTCAACCTGATTTTGTACACATGAACAAGGACACGGTCAGGCACAAGGGTTATGTAACCAACCTGATCAGTGATTTTGCCTTGGAGTGGCTGGATGGAAGGGACAAGGAAAAACCTTTTTTCCTTGTGGTTGGTGAAAAGGCGACACACAGAAACTGGATGCCTGATCCACAAGACTTGGCTGAGTTTGAAAGCAAGGAGTTTGCACTTCCCGCAAATTTCCATGATGATTACAAAGGCAGGAGGGCTGCCATGGACCAAGACATGACAATTGACAAGACCATGCTCCTCCATGACGACCTAAAGTTGGGGGTCAACTACAGCAAACCAGGAATGTTTGGCAGGATGACAGAAGAGGAAAAGGCGGTATATAAAAAATACTATGACAGGGCTGAAATCGAATACAACAAGGTAAAAGATGATAGTGCTGCATTGCTCAATTGGAAATACCAGCGTTACCTGAGGGATTATCTGGCCACGGCAAGGTCAATGGACCGTAACATTGGTAGGATATTGGACTATCTGGACGCTTCCGGACTCGCAGAAAACACCATCGTCATCTATACCTCTGACCAGGGATTTTATATGGGTGAACACGGCTGGTTCGACAAACGTTTCATGTACGAGGAGAGCCTGCGTACACCATTTGTGATGAAATACCCAGGCCGGATCAAGCCAGGCACTGTAATCAATGAAATGGTTGTGAACATTGATTTTGCGCCCAGCATCATAGATTTAGCGGGGGTGAAAGTTCCTGTGGAAATGCAGGGGCAGTGTTTCGGTCCCTTGCTGTCCAAGACGCCAGTTACAAAGGATTGGAGAAAAGCCATGTATTACCACTATTACGAGTTTCCCCAACCCCACCATGTAGCACCGCATTTTGGCATCCGAACTGAACGCTACAAGCTGATTCGTTTTTATGGCCCTTATGACGCATGGGAACTCTTCGATCTAAAAAAAGATCGAACAGAACTGAACAACCTGTACGGCAATCTCCAGATGAAGGAGATTACTGCAAATTTAAAAGAGCAACTTAGGGCACTGATTGCCCAGTACAAGGATCAGGATGCAATGAAGGTTTTCAATACCGATAGGTAAAATTACGCAATACGGGAGTTCGTTTATTATTGAGAAATTTGCACAACAGCAATTTTTCTATTTGTCTTTGCAGTTAAATTGTGTGCAACTTACCATGAAAACAAAACCACCATCACCCCAATCCAATGGGGCACAACTTCTTTTGCGTTCTGATAAGCGAGAACAACCACAGTTCAGCGATCATGGCCATATCAGGGAAATCCTGAATGATTTGGGCGACTCCGCCTGGTCGCACGATTTGAGAACCAATACCACCTGGTTCTCATCAGAAAACAATCCTTTTATAGGGCATATTCCTCATGCGCTTGCTTCAGACAAATCCTCATCGATTTGGACCCAAAGCATGCATCCGGAAGACA
>JAURJU010000040.1 GCA_030832085.1 Chitinophagales bacterium
GGCCATTACCGCAAACAAGCATGCAGGCATCCGTGCTGCGATTTGTTGGGAAAAGGAAATTGCCATCCTCGCAAGGTCCCACAACAATGCCAATATCATTTGCATTCCCGCGCGGTTTGTATCAACTGATGCAACCTTCGAAATGGTCGATGTATTTCTTGCCACAGCATTTGAAGGTGGAAGGCACCAGACCAGGGTTGGAAAAATATAGTCGTCAGCATTTTTCTTTTTTGAACGCTGATTTTGGACACGGATTGGTTTCAAAGTTGATTGCTCATTGCCTTGTCCATGTCAAGCAGCTCCCTTGGTTTAATTGGGATTTATTCACGAACTTGCCCCAAAAATTCAACTTTAAACATTCGAATATGATCAAGTTAGTAGCAATGGCATCTTTGCTCATGCTGTCGATGACAGGAATGGCACAGAAGAAAAAACAAAAGGCTCCGGATCCGCAACAGTTTGCGGCAACCATCACCACCGAAGACCTCAGCAGGCACCTCTATATCATCGCCGGAAAGGAAATGGAAGGCCGTGAAACCGCTACAGAAGGACAACGCAAGGCAGCCACCTATATCGAAAACCATTTCAAATCGCTCGGGCTGAAGCCTGCCAACAATGGTAGCTACCAACAGTCCTATCCTGTTTACCGTGATGAGCCAGCTTCTTCAGTGTTGAGCCTGAACGGTAAGACATTTGAAGCCAACAAGGATTATGTCCCTTTCCCACAATGGAACAACAATGCAACCAGCTATTTTTCGGAAGTGGTTTTTGTAGGACATGGTCTGGTAGACAAGGATGTTGATGATTATGCAGGATTGAATGTTGTTGGCAAGGCAGTTTTGATGCTTGATGGTGCACCATCCGGTTTCAAGCCTTCTGCACAGGGATTCAGGGGCTCTTCCAGCATGTATGGAAAAATCATTGCCGCGCGGAGCAAGGGCGCTGCAGCTGTAATCATGGCTGGAACAGGCTTTCCACGCAGGGCGGGCTCCATGCCAGGGAACCAGTACACCAATATCTACAAAGCAGAACAATATCCCAATACTTTCATCGTGTCTGATGCCACCGCCAAAAGTATTGCCGGTGGAGATTCCTGCTGGAATGCCTGGGTAAATGCCGGCAAGACAGGAAAGGTTTCCGGTACTGTGGTCAAGGCTAATGTAAAATTATCCTTCAGCAAGAGAACCGAAGAATTGTCGAGCAGCAATGTCCTGGCCTATCTTAAAGGCTCCGACAAAAGTGACGAATGGTTGATCATCACTGCACACTACGACCACCTCGGCAAAAGGGGTGATGTGATTTACTATGGGGCTGATGACGATGGTTCAGGCACCGTGGGTGTTTTGGAAATCGCCGAAGCCTTTGTCAAGGCAAAGGCTGCAGGAAATGGTCCCCGCAGAAATGTCTTGTTCATGACCGTCAGCGGCGAGGAAAAAGGACTTTGGGGATCAGAGTATTTTTCAGAGCATCCCACTGTTCCCATGGACAAGGTTACGGCCGATTTGAACATTGATATGATTGGCAGGACAGATACAGAACGCACAACAGGAGATACGTTGAATTATGTCTACGTGGTGGGTGACGACAAACTCAGTACAGAGCTGAAACCCATCAGCGAGGCTGCCAACAACAAGTTCATCAAGATGACCTTGGATTATAAATTCAATGACCCCAACGACCAGAACAGGATCTATTACAGGAGTGACCATTTCAACTTTGCCCGCAAAGGTGTGCCCATCATTTTTTATTACGACGGTATGTTGAAATCTGATTATCATAAGCCAACCGATACACCCGATAAGATCAATTATCCATTGATGGCCAAACGTGCCCAATTGGTCTTCCATACCGCTTGGGAAATGGCCAACAGGGAAACCATGTTGAAGCGGGATATAGAATTGAAATAACGCTTTTACATCATATTTCATATCCATGCATTGGGGGGCTGTATAAGCCCCTCAATGCGTTTGGCAGGAGTGCACAGAATATGCGAATTCGTTAAAATTGTCATCAAGATTCGAAGGGATACCATAAAATTTAGGGATATTTGTCATACGCCAATTTCATTTAAAAGTGAAGATGATGAAGCAGCAGATTACAAAAAAATGGTTGGTCATATACACCAAACCACGCTGGGAAAAAAAGGTACATACCGCCCTTCTTAAAAAGGGAATTGAGGCCTATTGCCCATTGAACAAAGTGAAACGGAAATGGAGCGACCGAATAAAGACCATTGAGGAGCCGTTGTTCAAAAGTTATGTGTTTGTCCATGTGGAAGATACCGGAATGTCTGAAGTGCGCTTTGTGGATGGCGTTTTGAACTATGTGTACTGGAACGGAAAACCCGCCATCGTCAGGGAAGAGGAGATCATTGAGATCAAGAAATTTCTTTCTGAATATGAGGATGTTGAAGTCAGCAGCATTGAACTGAAACCTGCAGATGCCGTGGTTTTGAATGCCGGAGTGATGATGGGTGCAACTGGCAGGGTACTGCGCGTGATTGGTAAAAATACGGTTGAGGTAAGGATCGACAGCCTTGGGTTCATGCTTACCGCAAAGTTTGACAAGAAGACAGTGAGCAAGGTGTAGTCTCAGCGTACAATACAAGAAGTGAAAAGGGCAGAATAAACCATGAACCAATCAATGCCATGTTCGAATACCGCCAAGCATGGATGATAGATGAATCAAAGCCTCATCTTTTTACATTAATTTTGAAACGGTTGAGAACAACAAAACAAATTCCAATCTATGAGTAAAGTTGCATTGGTAACGGGTGTCAACGGACAGGATGGGGCATACCTCTCAGAATTGTTGTTGGAGAAAGGGTATACTGTTCATGGCATCAAGCGACGTTCATCACTTTTCAATACTTCAAGAATTGACCATCTTTACCAAGACCGTCACGAGAATGGGGTCAAGCTGACACTGCATTATGGTGACCTGACAGATTCCACCAACCTTATCAGGATTATACAGGAAACACAACCGGATGAAATCTACAACCTGGCTGCAATGAGCCATGTGAAGGTGAGTTTTGATACACCTGAATACACTGCCAACGCCGACGGCATAGGAACGCTGCGCATTTTGGAGGCCGTACGTTTGCTTGGGCTTACAAAAAAGACCAAGGTTTACCAGGCATCGAGTTCTGAACTCTATGGTTTGGTACAGGAAGTTCCGCAGAAGGAAACCACACCATTCTATCCGAGGTCTCCATATGCAGTGGCAAAGTTGTATGCATACTGGATTACGGTAAATTACCGTGAAGCCTACGGCATGTTTGCTGTCAATGGTATTTTGTTCAACCACGAAAGCCCTTTGCGTGGGGAAACCTTTGTTACCCGAAAAATCACCCGTGGTGTGGCAAAAATTGCCCTTGGCATGCAAGACAAGGTTTACCTGGGAAACTTGGACGCAAAGCGTGATTGGGGCCATGCAAAAGATTATGTCGAAGCCATGTGGTTGATCCTCCAGCAGGATCTTCCTGAAGATTTTGTGATTGCAACTGGTGTCACAACAACGGTGCGTGACTTTGTGAAAATGGCATTTGCTGAAGTTGGTGCTGTTGTTGAGTTTAGAGGAGAAGGTGTTGATGAAAAAGGATATGTTGTTGCTTCTAACCATCCGGATTTTCCCATTGAAATCGGCAAGGAAGTTGTGGTTGTGGATGCAACCTATTTCAGGCCGACAGAAGTGGATGTGCTGATTGGCGATCCAACCAAATCAAAAACGAAACTGGGCTGGCAACCAAAGCATGATCTGCCCATGTTGGTGAAGGATATGGTCAACAGTGATGTTAAGCTTTTTCAAAGGGAAAAGCTTTTGAAAGCTTCAGGATTTGAAGTGAATCGACCACACGAATAAACATTGTTTACCCCTTCACCCATCAGCAAATGAAAAAGGACTCCAAAATATTTATCGCAGGCCACCGTGGGATGGTGGGTTCAGCCATCCACAGGAAACTCCTCAGTGAAGGCTTTACAAACATCATTGTTCGCACATCTTCAGCCTTGGACCTTCGTGTGCAAGAACCCGTAAATGAATTTTTTGAGACAGAGCGGCCAGAATATGTTTTTCTTGCAGCTGCAAAAGTTGGGGGGATTTTAGCCAATAACATCTACCGCGCAGACTTCCTTTACCAGAACCTGATGATTCAAAGCAATGTGATTCACTCTGCATATGCCACAGGGGTTAAAAAATTGATGTTCCTTGGTTCTTCGTGCATCTACCCCAAAATGGCGCCACAGCCGATGAGGGAAGATTATTTATTAACAGGCTTGCTTGAACCAACCAATGAACCTTATGCAATCGCCAAGATTGCTGGGATCAAAATGTGTGACGCCTATCGTGCGCAATATGGATGCAATTTCATTTCAGTGATGCCTACCAATTTGTATGGCCCCAACGACAACTATGACCTGCAGAATGCCCATGTTTTACCTACTTTGATCAGAAAGTTTCATGAGGCAAAGCAAAATGGTGATCCTGCAGTTACGATATGGGGAACAGGAACGCCCAAGCGAGAATTCCTGCATGCCGATGATCTTGCTTCAGCATGTTTTTTCCTGATGGAAAACTACAATGAAGAAGGATTGGTCAACATCGGAACAGGCGAAGATGTTACCATCACTGAATTGGCCATGTTGATCAAGGAAATTGTAGGGTATGAAGGCGCATTGGTCTATGACCATGCAAAACCAGATGGCACACCAAGAAAGTTGTTGGATGTTTCCAAACTCACGCAACTGGGCTGGAAATATTCAATCGATTTGAAGGATGGATTGAAAAGCGTGTACGATGATTACAAGAAATCCCACACTTAATCCCCCCTCATCCCCAACTTCTTCACCAAAAAGACCCTTCCCGCTTTTCCTTTTCATCAACTGAAAACGGATGTGCACTCACACATCATTCCAGGCATAGATGATGGTTCTCCCGATGTGGAAACATCCCTGTTGCTCATCAAGGGCATGATTGAACTGGGGTATGAAACTTTTACGGCAACTCCCCACGTCATGGAAGACATGTGGGGAAACAATACGGGTACCATTACCAGTGGATTTCGGGTGCTCAGGACTGCAATGGATCTTGCAGGCCTCAACAATGAAGTAAGGATGGCTGCAGAATACCTCGTAGACCCGAATTTTGAAACGATGTTGGAAAACAAGGAGCAATTGCTGCACATCCAGGACAATTGGGTGCTGATTGAAATACAATTCATGCAACCTCCAAACAACCTTTTGGACCTGGTTGCTGAAATGCAGCATCAGGGCTACCAGCCCGTCTTGGCCCACCCGGAACGCTACCGCTATTATCATAAAAAACCCGATCAGTTGAAAGAAATCAAGGATGCTGGCTGTCTTTTTCAGGCCAATATCCTGGCTTATTCCGGTTATTATGGATTGGGCGCACAGCAGTGTGCCGAATGGATGGCAGAAAAGGGAATGGTAGACCTTCTGGGGACGGACATCCACCACATGCGTCATCTGGAAGCCTTAAGACAATTAAAACAGACTTCAGCCCTTGTAAAGGTGATGAACAGGTTTTCCCATTGAAAATAACTGCGAACAATCCTGCAAAACCTGTGTTATTCGTGCATGAACGCTTTCACCATCAAAGATCTGGAAAACCTTACAGGCATCAAAGCCCATACCATTCGAATTTGGGAACAGCGGTACACCTTCCTGAGGCCCCAACGGACCGATACGAACATCAGGTACTACAATAATGAAGAGTTAAAGAAGATCCTGAACATTTCCTTGCTCAACAAATATGGCTTCAAAATCTCGCACATCGACAGGATGAGCGAGGAAGACATTAAGAATAAAATCCTCAGCATCAATGACGTACAGGCGCAACAGGAGCGAATTGTCAATGCAATGATCCAGAACATGGTAGACATGGACCTGGAAGGTTTTGAGTCCATTCTCGAGGAACACATTCGGGCAAAGGGCATTGAAAAGACAATACACCAGATCATATTTCCATTCATGGAGCGGATTGGGGTGTTGTGGATTACCGGTCACATCAATCCTGCCCAGGAACACCTTGTTTCCAACATCATCAGGCAAAAGCTCATTGTAGGCACAGAATCAGTCACTCCGATGTTTGCTTTGAAAAAGACAGGTCTTCTCTTTCTTCCTGAAGGTGAATACCATGAGCTGGGGCTTTTGTTCATTCAGTACTTGCTGAAAAACCGCGGCATATATGTCTATTACCTTGGTGCAAACGTGCCTTTGGATGATGTTGAGTATGTCGTCAAGCATAAAAAACCTGATTTTATTTACACCCACCTGACATCCGTTTCAAGCGTTTTCAACTTTGACAAGTTCATTCAGCAGTCGCTCAAACGCTTTGGCCAGTCGCCGTTGATCATTTCAGGTCGCTTGGCTGCCACCTATGAGCACAAGATTCCGCCACAAATTCACTTCAAAAAGTCACTGCAGGAAGTAACGTCAT
Source organism: Chitinophagales bacterium (assembly GCA_030832085.1). Classification (GTDB taxonomy): domain Bacteria; phylum Bacteroidota; class Bacteroidia; order Chitinophagales; family Chitinophagaceae; genus Pollutibacter. The sequence goes on from JAURJU010000040.1 coordinate 6,460, forward strand.
TTATCGCAGACCTGGTTTAACGCAATATTTATTCTTTTTCAATGGGTGACTGGCAGTTGCATGCCCATCACCCATTTTTATTGTTGTTAACCCTGGAAGCCATCATTTTACGTGGATGCATGCCCGAATCATCACCAATCAATTCATTATCAATTACTTATGTTTGTTTAATAATTAAATAAAAAAAATTAAACAAAAAAGAAGCAACCTATCATCACTTTGTTTAACTTCACACAATAAACAATTAAACAAAGTAGCATGTCAACACAGGAATTCAACCAGCTTCTGCTCCAAAA
>JAURJU010000004.1 GCA_030832085.1 Chitinophagales bacterium
GAACGCTACCACAGGAAAAGACGCACAACATTACCAGCGCATCACCGATGAATTGGGAATGGTTTACCAGCAGGAAAGAACCCTGGGCGAATCCCTTTGGGCCTTGAAAGAAATGTTGAGCATTAATGGTATTTGCGATTCCCACATGATGCCACCGCTCACAAAAGGCAATGAAGCAGCTGCTTTGTTGTTGCGAAAACAATATTCAAATTTTACAGAAAAAGGATATGAATAATTTACCCTTGATTGGTGTCACCATGGGTGATCCTGCTGGCATAGGTCCTGAGATTGCCGTGAAGACCCTGATGGATCAAAGCATCCATGAAGTGTGCAGGCCCATTCTGGTGGGAGAGGCTGAAGTCTTCAAACAAATTGCCCATCATCTTTCTATTCCTGCAACCTTCAACCTGATCCAAGACGTTGAAGAAGCAAGGTTTGGTGACGGTTGTATCAATGTGATTGATCTGCATAATGCTTCGTTTGAAGATTTGCAATGGGGAGAAGTGAATGCAAAATGTGGTGAGGCTTCTTTCCAGTCGGTAAAAAAAGTGATTGAGCTGGCCATGGAGGGAAAGCTGGATGCCACTGTAACCGGGCCGATCCACAAAAAAGCCATTCATGATGCAGGTTATTCTTTTGCCGGTCATACAGAGATCTATGCGCATTATACGGGCACCAAAAAGTATGCAATGCTGTTGGTCGAAGACCATATCAAAGTGATCCATGTTTCAACGCATGTGTCTTTGCGACAGGCATGTGACCTGGTAAAAAAGGACCGCATCATTCAGGTCACTGAGTTGTTGCTGGACGGCATGGGGCGCCTGGGAGAAACCAATAAAAAAATTGGCATTGCTGGCTTGAATCCGCATGCCGGTGATCAGGGGCTTTTTGGTACTGAAGATGATTTGGAGATTGCTCCTGCCGTAAAAGCTTTGCTGGACCGTGGTTTTGACGTGGAAGGTCCTGTTCCTCCTGATACCATGTTTGCGAAAGCTGCCACTGGATATTATGGTGGTGTGGTGGCCATGTACCATGACCAGGGACATATTCCCTTCAAACTTGCGGGCTTCAAATGGAATGCTGAAAAGCAACAGATGGACAGTGTCAAAGGCGTGAACATCACCCTGGGCTTGCCCATCATCCGGACTTCTGTAGACCATGGCACGGCATTTGAAATTGCAGGAAGGGGGATTGCCAGCCCAGACGCATTGAAACTGGCCATTGAATCTGCCATCAAACTTCATCTCAACAAGTGATGATCAGGGTTTTTGCCGATGACCTGACAGGCGCTGCAGAACTTGCAGGCATCTGCAAGGAACATGCATTGAACACCCTGTTGACGGTGGTTCCGACAGCAGCCAATCATGCGGAGGCTATCGTTTATTGTACAGACAGCCGGTCAATGGATCTGGCTGCTGCACTCAACATTACAGAACAATTTCTTGCACCCATCTCCATTGCAAAAGAGGAGATGGTGTATAAAAAAACAGACTCGGTTCTGCGCGGGCATGTTGTAGAAGAGCTGTTGTTGCAAATGCAACATTTGGGATACGAGCGGGCGCTTTTTATTCCGGAGAATCCCTCCATGGGCCGCATCATCACGAATGGCCAATATTTTGTCAATGGAGAATTGTTGTCAGAAACCGCCTTTGCCCATGATCCTGAATTTCCCAGAAAAACAGCTGATGTGGTTTCCATGCTTGCTGGCCATGGAGCGGACATACATGTAATGCAATGTGCTGATGCATTGCCTGAAACGGGCATCATTGTTGGTGAAGCAAGCTGCCAGGAGGATCTTGAAAAATGGGCATCCCGTATTGATAAGGAAATGATGTTGGCTGGCGGCGGAGATTTTTTTCAGGCCATCCTGCAGCAGCGGCTTGGTAATCCAAGACAAACGCTAATATCGCCCCCTCAGCAACCCTTTCTCTACATCAGTGGCACCAGCTTTCAGGCTTCTGTTTCATTCATAGAATCTGTTGCCGGCGAAAGCGGATTGGTTCATTATATTGATGCAGCTGTGCTGGAGGGAATCGGTCTTCAAGCTTGGTTGTCCAATTGTGCCAATGGTTTGAAGGAAAACCAAAAGGCCGTGGTTGCCTTTCATCCATCCCTTCAAGGACAGACTTTGTATTCAGCGTTGATGCTCAGGGACAGGATGGCCTCCATCATCATTGCATTGTTGTCGATGACAAGCATCAAAGAAATCATGATTGAAGGTGGATCAACAGCAATGGCCATCCTGGACGAGCTGGATCTTCCTTACTGGGTGCCTAATACAGTGTTCGGAAGAGGTGTGGTGCGGATGCAGGATGCCCATCAACAATATGCCATCACGCTCAAACCGGGTAGTTATCCGCTTCCTGATTACATCCATTCTTTGTTTCCAATCATCCATCAATAAGCTTATATGCGATCGCTTCATCCCATCGACCTGTTCATCATCCTCCTTGTATTGGGCGCAACCCTTTATCTTGGATTAAGGTTTGCCAGAAAGCAAGGAACCACAGAACAGTTTTTCTTGTCCAAAGGAAATTTTCCGGGATGGGCCCTGGGCATGTCACTCTTGTCTACCCTGATCAGCAGTGTTACTTTCCTTGGATATCCAGCACAGGGTTTTACCAGCAACTGGTTGTTGCTGGTGCAAGGGCTGATGGTGCCCATCGTATTGGTGTTTGCGATTGGCTACATTGTGCCTCTCTACCGGAGAACCATCGGATTGAGCACCTACGAATATTTTGAAAAACGGTTTGGACCTTTTGCCCGCTACTACAGTTCCTCCTCTTTTGTATTGCGTCAATTTGCCGGGATGGGTACCGTATTGTTTTTGATTGCAGTGGCCATCAACAGGATGACGGGTCTGTCGCCTGAAATCATCCTGCTGGTTGTAGGTTCCATCCTGATTGTGGTGAACTGGGCAGGGGGCATGCAGGCTGTCGTTTGGCTGGATGTTTTTCAGGGATTCATGCTCTTCATCAGCGGGATTGTTTGTGTTGGGATTCTGCTCTATTCCATCAAAGGCGGTTTGCCAGAAGCACTCAACATTGCTGCGATGCACGACAGGTCAGGATTTGGTCCGTATGAACTTTCTTTCAGCAAACTAACCCTGGTGGTGATGGTCATCAACGGGGCCTTTTATGCCATCCAGAAATATGCAACAGACCAAACGGTGGTGCAACGATACCTTTCCGCCAAAGATGACAAATCTGCCATCCGGGCATCCATGATGGGCATCTTGCTTACCGTGCCGGTGTGGATCATGTTCATGTTCATTGGCACCCTGCTTTTTGTCTATTACCAGCAACATCCCATGGCCAATCCACTACAGGCCGAAGCGGTGTTCCCGCATTTTATCATCACTGAATTGCCCATTGGGTTGGTTGGATTTATTATTGCCGCATTGATCTCTGCTGCCATTTGCAGCCTCAGTGCTGACCTCAATTCCATGGCAGCAGTAGGCATTGAAGATTATTACAGGAAATTCCGAAAAGGCAAAACTGATGCGGAATACCTAAAGGCAAGCAAGATTTTCGTTTTTGTGTCCGGCCTGCTTTCCATGGGCGTAGCTGCTATCTACCTGCGTGCAGGAAATGAGGGTGTTTTGGGAATCATTTTCACGGTCTATGCCATTTTCTCCGGAGGGATTGTGGGTATTTTTCTGCTGGGGCTTTTCAGCAGAAGGGTGAACACAAAAGGCATCAACATCGGCATTGTAGCCTGCATTCTTTTCACCAGCTATGCCTTCCTGACCTCAACGCCTGTTGGATTGCCAGGAGAGGAACGCTTGTTGCTTGACCTGGGATCCCTGAATTTTACCCACCACAAGCTGATGCTGGGCGTCTACAGTCACCTGGTCCTGATGGGGGTAGGTTATGTTTCCAGCCTGTTTTTCCCTTTTGTTGCACCGGATGAAAAACTGCTTTATGTTGCCCAACAAAGGAAGCAAGATAAACAATGATGGCACGGGATGGTTTCTGCCCAAAGTGAATTATTTTAGTGCATTCAGTTAGCCCTAAAACCAACATATGCAAGTATTGCTCGGCATCATTTTTCATTTCATCGGTGGATTCGCCTCCGGTAGTTTTTATATCCCCTATAAAAAAGTAAAAGGCTGGCAGTGGGAGTCTTACTGGATTGTCGGTGGACTTTTCTCCTGGTTGATTGTACCGCCACTCGCCGCCTATCTGACCATCCCCGGATTTGGGGAGATCATCAGTGGATCCGGAGGATCCATCCTTGGGATTACTTTTCTTTTTGGCATCCTCTGGGGTATCGGTGGATTGACCTACGGTCTTGGTGTAAGGTATCTGGGTGTATCGCTGGGAAGCAGCGTCATCCTTGGGCTTTGCATGGTCTTTGGTGCCATTATCCCTGCCATGTATTACGACATCAATCCGGTTGAAGGCAAGGATACATTCAGCGCCATGATCAGCTCCCAGTGGGGGCTGACCATCATTGCAGGCCTGCTCATTTGTGTGCTGGGCATCATTGTCAGCGGAAAGGCGGGAATGATGAAGGAAAAAGAACTGAAATCTGCGGGTACAGACCCTCATGGTGCAGAAGTCAAAACCGAATACAAATTTGCACTGGGCATGTTTGTCGGGATTGTTTCGGGTATCCTCAGTGCCTGCTTCAATTTCGGACTGGAAGCTGGGCAATCAATGGCCACCATCGCCAATGATGCCTGGAAAGTAGCCAATCCCGGTGAAGGTGAATTCCTCTACAGAAACAATGTGGTATATGTTGTTTTGTTGTGGGGCGGCCTCACCACCAATTTCATCTGGTGCATGATCCTCAACGCAAGAAACAAGTCTTTTGGTGATTATACCAATGCCTCAACACCATTGTTCAAAAACTATCTGTTTTCAGCGATTGCCGGTACTACCTGGTTCCTGCAGTTTTTCTTCTATGGCATGGGAGAGAGCAAGTTGGGCAACGGCCCAAGCTCATGGATCCTGCACATGGCCTTCATCATCCTGGTGGCCAACATGTGGGGCTTATTGCTAAAAGAGTGGAAAGGTGTCGGAACTAAAACCATCCGCACCATTATTTTAGGAATTGCCATCATCATCCTCTCCGTATTGGTGGTGGGATATGGCAACAGTTTACATGTTTAAAAATTGAAATCAAATCATATGTCAGCAACAAGAACTTTTCAGTACGTAAATTATTTGTGGGACGATGCAAAGGCAGCGTCCATGGCAGGAGACGAAGTGGCCCTGCTGCTCTACCGTTCCAATATTTTGGGCGCAGACCTCAGGATCACCAACTATGGTGGTGGAAATACATCCTGCAGGACCATTGAGAAAGACCCTCTGACGGGCAATGATAAAGAAGTGATGTGGATCAAGGGTTCAGGTGGCGACATTGGATCCCTTACCAGGAGCGGATTGGCCGCTTTGTATGTTGACAGGCTGAGAAGCCTAACCGGCGTGTACAAAGGATTGGCAAAAGAAGATGAAATGGTAGCCCTGTTCAACCATTGCATTTTTGATCTTGATTCAAAAGCACCTTCCATCGATACGCCCCTGCATGGATTTCTTCCCTTCAAACACATTGATCACTTGCATCCAGATGCAGCCATCGCCATTGCCGCTTCCAAAGATGGTGAACAGATCACCAAAGACCTTTTTGAAGGGACGATCGGCTGGGTGAACTGGCAGCGTCCTGGCTTTGACCTTGGTTTGCAAATCAAAGATTGTCTGGAAAAAAATCCCGGGATCAGGGGAATTATGCTGGGCTCTCATGGCTTGTTTACATGGGGTGATACAGCCTATGACTGTTACATCAATTCACTAGAAGTGATTGAAAAATGTGCAGCATACATCGAAGTAAATGTTGCGAAGAACGGCAGTGTTTTTGGTGGACAAAAAATTCAATCGCTCGAAAAGGAACAACGCCTTTCTCAAGCTGCTGCACTTGCTCCCATCCTGCGTGGATACTGTTCCTCAAAGACCAAGATGATTGGACATTTTACAGACAATGAGAAGGTCTTGGAGTTCATCAACTCTAATGATCTGGATCGCCTGGCGCCCATGGGGACCAGCTGTCCTGACCATTTCTTGCGCACCAAAATTAGTCCTTTGGTATTGGGTCTTACACCAGCGCAGGATCTTTCAGATGTGGCAGCGATCAAGGCTGCCATTGCTCCGCAGTTTGATGCCTATCGTGCCATGTATACGGCTTACTACGATGCCTGTAAACATCCGAACAGTCCGGCCCTTCGTGATCCCAATCCTGTGGTGATTCTTTATCCTGGTGTGGGCATGTTCACTTTTGCCAAAGACAAGTCTACCGCACGTGTGGCTTCAGAGTTTTACATCAATGCCATCAACGTGATGCGTGGTGCTGAGGCCATTTCATCCTATACTGCTCTTCCTCATCAGGAAGCATTCAACATTGAATACTGGTTGCTGGAAGAAGCCAAGCTGTCAAGGATGCCCAAGCCAAAAGCATTGTCCGGAAGGGTTGCTTTTGTTTCTGGCAGTGCTGGTGGCATCGGCAAGGCCATCTCGAAGAAATTTGCTGAAGAAGGTGCCTGTGTGGTGATCAGTGACATTGATGATGACAGGATGAACAATACCCTGGCAGAATTCAAATCAACTTTTGGCAAGGATGCTGCTTCAGCGGCCTTGATGAATGTTACCGACAAGGAAAGCATTGAAAAGGCCCTGGATGCCATTGCGCTTGCATTTGGTGGCGTAGACATCATTGTCAACTCAGCAGGTCTGTCCATTTCAAAACCGATTGAGGAGCATACTGAGAATGACTGGGACATCCTTTATGATGTACTGGTCAAAGGTCAGTTCCTTGTTACGCAAGCCGCGGTAAACGTGATGCGCAAACAGGAAATGGGTGGAGACATCATCAACATCGTCAGCAAAAATGCATTGGTTTCCGGACCCAACAATGCCGGTTATGGATCTGCGAAAGCAGCGCAATTGCATTTGAGCAGGCTCAATGCCGCAGAGCTGGGCAAGGACAAGATCCGTGTGAACACTGTCAATCCTGATGCTGTCATTGCTGACAGCAAAATCTGGGCAGGTGACTGGGCGCAAGGCCGTGCAAAGGCTTATGGCGTTACCGTAGAGGAACTTCCTGCTTATTACGCCAAGCGTACCTTGTTGAACGAGATCATTCTTCCTGTTGATATCGCCAATGCCTGTTTTGCAGTTACTGGTGGCTTGCTGAACAAGTCTACAGGTAACGTGATCAATGTGGATGGTGGCGTAGCGATGGCTTTTGTACGATAATTTTAAACAGATCAATTTGCCTTTATGCAGATAGAACAGTCAAGGATAGATGAGCTCAATGCACAATTTGAGTCGGGTCACAAAAGGAATTTTGAGTTTCATGCGGCTTCTTTGTCCAATGTTGAAGCGGTCATAGAAAAACTCATCGCTTTTCAGGTGGCCATTCCAAGCTGGGCCCTGGGTGCCGGTGGAACAAGGTTTGGTCGTTTTTCCATCGGAGGTGAGCCAGGGAATCTTGAGGAGAAAATTGAAGACGTGGGCTTGTTGCACAAGCTCAACCAATCGAGCGGTGCAATTTCTTTGCACATCCCCTGGGACATTCCTTCTGATGCCACCAAAATCAAGGCATTGGCTGCACACCATGGACTGGTTTTCGATGCCATGAACTCGAATACATTTCAAGACCAGCCAGGACAGAAATTGAGTTACAAATACGGCTCTCTGCAAAATGTAGACAAGGGAATAAGGCAACAGGCCGTGGACCATAACCTTGAAGTGATCAAATACGGCAAGGAACTCGGTTCCAATTCATTGACCGTTTGGTTGTCTGATGGCTCCAGTTTTCCTGGTCAGTTGAACTTCAGGAAAGCATTTCAAAATACACTGGAAGGCTTACAGGACATCTATGCAGGCTTGCCGGATGACTGGAAAGTTTTTGTTGAATACAAGGCCTTTGAACCCAATTTCTACTCCATGTCTGTGGGTGATTGGGGACAATCATTGTTGTATGCATCTAAGCTCGGTCCTAAGGCCTACACGTTGGTAGACCTTGGTCATCATCTTCCCAATGCCAACATTGAACAGATCGTTTCCTTGTTGCTGATGGAGAAGAAACTTGGTGGATTCCATTTCAATGATTCAAAATACGGCGATGATGATTTGACGGTAGGGTCCATGAGGCCTTATCAGCTCTTCCTCATTTTCAGGGAACTTGTAGAAGGCATGGATGCACGCGGCATGAACCATGCCAAAGACCTCGGCTGGATGATTGATGCTTCACACAACATCAAGGATCCACTGGAAGATCTTCTGCAATCGGTTGAAGCCATTCAAATTGCCTATGCACAAGCTCTTTTGGTGGATGACAAGGCACTTGATGAGGCCAGGGAATCCAACGATGTAGTGCGCGCACAGGAAATTTTGCAGCAGGCATTCCGTACCGATGTTCGCTCTGTTGTTGCAGAAGCAAGGCGCAGGAGTGGTGCTGCCATTGATCCATTGGGTGCTTACCGCGCCATGAAAGTCAGGGATACCCTGATCGGTGAACGCGGTGCCGTTACAAAAGCTACAGGGCTTTGATTTCATAAACTGAACACCATGCAGAACAAGTCAGTAGTTGCCATCCTGGATGTTGGAAAGACCAATAAGAAACTCTTGCTTTTCGATCAGGACTACAAGCTGGTCTATGAAAAAACTGATAGGATGGAAGAGACTGTTGATGAGGATGGTTTTCCCTGTGAAGACCTTGCTTCCCTGACCAGTTCTGTTGCTGAATTGATTGGATCATCTCTGACACTTGAGGGCTTTGATGTAAAGGCCATCAACTTTACTGCATATGGTGCAAGCTTTGTTTATGTTGATGCCAACGGA
>JAURJU010000041.1 GCA_030832085.1 Chitinophagales bacterium
CGTCAACCTTGATTTTTGCTTTCAGCTCATCTGATTTGCCAACAGATCCGGTGATGGTTGGTTTCTGGTCTTCCTTCAATACGGACTGCTCACCCCGCATGGCCAGGAATCCGCGGCCACGTTCCTCGTAGTTTTGTCCTGTATAGCGGTTGGCACCATCTATATCAGCCTGGTATCCCTTTAAGGCATATGGGATATTGTCCAAGGCTTCGCTGCGGTATTGCACGCCACTGTTGCCTTCCGGACTGATGCGGTAGGAGGCCTTGAATTCAAAATTCTCCGGAATGGATCCACGGTAAATCATGAACGTGTTGGTCTTGAGTGGTTTTTCCTTGGACACCTCACCAACGAAGCATCCATTCTCAATGCGCCAGTGGGTGGTATCACCCTCCCAGTTCTTCATGGTCTTTCCGTTGAAGATTTTCTTGAATCCATCTTTTTTCTGTGCTTCAGAAACAAAAGTTGTGCCCATGAAGCAAAGGAGAAAAAGAATGCTGAGGCGGTTGTGTTTGATCATGAAAGTGGGTTGATGCTTGGTTGTTATGGATTGTTGATGAATCTAGCAGGGTTTCCAGCTGCGGGTGGCAGCAGAATCCAGGACGGCCTGACAAACCTTCTGGGTTTCGAGGGCTTCCTTGAAAGTGGGAGAGCAGGGCTCACCGGTTTCAAGGCTCTTCAGGAAATCAGCCACCTGGTGTACAAAAGAATGCTCGTATCCAATGCCCAAACCGGGTACCCACCATTTGTTCATGTAGGGTTGTTCTCCATCGGTTACATGGATGGAGCGCCATCCCCTGAGGTTGGATTCATCACCATTATCAAAATATTCCAGGCGGTTAAGGTCGTGGAGGTCCCAGCGGATGGAGGCATTGGCACCATTGATTTCAAAAGTGTACAATGCCTTGTGTCCTCTTGCATACCTTGTGGATTCGAACAGACCGAGTGAGCCGTTGTTGAACTTGCAGAAGAAAGAACAGGCATCATCAATGTGCACCTGCTCCACTTTTCCTGTCAACTGGTGCATGCGTTCTTTGACAAAGGTTTCCGTCATGCCCGATACTTCCTTGATGCCACCATTGAGCCAGATGGCAGTGTCCACACAATGGGAAAGCAGATCACCCACCACACCTGAACCTGCTACTGCAGCGTCCATGCGCCAAAGGGCCTCTCCACCCTGGGGAAGGTTTTCGTTGATGGTCCAGTCTTGGAGGAAATTGGCGCGGTAATGATAAATCTTGCCCAGCTTGCCAGATTCAATGATGTTCTTAGCCAATGTTACAGCAGGAATTCTCCTGTAATTGTACCACACAGTGTTCTTTACACCTGCTGCCTCAATGGCATCCACCATCACCTGAGATTCTTCAAGATTCCTGGCCAATGGTTTTTCGCACAAGATCATCTTGCCAGCCTTCGCTGCTGCGATGGCAATTTCAGCATGGGTATCATTGGGTGTGCAGATGTCTACTGCATCAATATCATTCCTCTCGATCAGTTTTCTCCAATCGGTTTCTGTGCTTTCGTATCCCCATTGTTCTGCAAATGCTTTCAGTTTGGTTTCGTTGCGAAAGCAAACTGCTTTCAGTACTGGAGTATATTCAAGGTCTGGAAAAAAGTTGCGGATGCGGTTGTATCCGTTGGAATGGGTTCTTCCCATGAATCCTCCGCCAATCAATCCGATATTGAGTGTCTTTTTTGTTGCCATTGTATACAATTTTTTGTTCGTGTTTAAATGTTGTTATGCGCCTGTCCAGCCATGGTGGTTCCTTACCTTGATCAGGGCACCAAGGATATCGTTCCAGGTTTGTTGCTTCATCAAGACTTCGTTGGGGAACATGCAGCCATCCCAGCAAATGTGCTGAAACGCTTTGGTGAGTTCGCCATTTTCGTCGCGGAGCCAATAGCCTGCATGCTTTGCAATGTCCAGTTTCCCATTGGGATCCAGTGCCTGGCAATGCCTTCCTGTTTTGTCATGAGATCCTGTGCCATGAACCGTTCCATCGTTTTGTGCAACATGGAAATCAATGGTCCAGGGGCGCAATGCGCTGGTCAATTTTTTGAGTCCCTCATCCAAAACAGCACCATCACTCCAATCAAAATTTTCTGGAAGGATGCGGTGTTCAGGAGCATTGTAACCAAGAAGGTACAGCAAGGTATGGGCCATGTCTGCCTGGAATCCAATGTTCGGGCGGTCAACAGCCTCCAAGGTGTCTACCATTGCCTTCCAGCTGTGCATGCCACCCCAACAGATTTCCCCTTCAGCAGCCAGTCGCTCGCCATAGTCAGCAGCAACATCGCATGCCTCACGAAAGGTTTCTGCAATCAGTTTGGTATTGCCGGCAGGATCCTGTGCCCAGGCTTCAGGTTTGCTGGCAGAGTCGATGCGGATGATGCCATAAGGGCGTACACCTGCATTGCGGAGTTTTTTTCCAAATTCACAGGAGCGTTTGACCATGTCTACAAATACGGCACGGTCTTCTTTGCTGCCCATGGCAGGTCCACCCCAGATGGGGGCCACCAAAGAACCGATGTTGAGGTTAAGTGCGCCAACTTTGTCAGCCAGTCTTTTGATGCCATCTTCTGATTCGTCAATGTTGAAATGGGGCTCAAAAAGGCCGATATCGATACCGTCAAATTTCACGCCATCCACTTCGGCATTGGCGGTGAAATCAATCAGAGTGTCTAAGGAAATAGGGGGTTCTGAATCCGGGCCTTTTCCTACGATGCCAGGCCATGTTGCGTTGTGCAGTTTGGGATAATTGTTTTCAGACATATGGTTGCGTTTTTATTGGAAGAATTAAAGTTTGTGTTTTGCCGCTTGGGACTTGATGAAAGAGAGCCCGTTGATGGCCATGTCCCAGGGTCCTGAGTATTCTCTCCACACATTGATGGCGTTGGCAAAGTCCGGATCGTTGCGCGAGAAAGCTTCAATGGTCAGCCATCCGTTGTAGTTGATTGCGGCAAGGCTGGCAAAGGTTTCATCCCAGTGAACGTGTCCGTCTCCCGGAGTTCCACGATCATTTTCGCTGATGTGCACATGTGCCAGAACAGGAGCAATGGTGGACAGTGCCTCATTTGCTTTCTTCTCTTCAATGTTGGCGTGATGGGTATCGTACATCGCCTTGACATTCGGATGATGGGCCTTTTCAACAAGATGCTTGAGCTGCACCATCGTATTGCAGAGGTAACATTCGAATCGGTTCAATGCTTCCAGGGCAAGGGTGATGCCTGCCTGTGCTGCATGATCACCTGCCTGGTGCAAGACTTCGGCACACCAGTTGTATTCGTCTTCCTGTGGCGGTTTTTTTGAAAAATGGCCATGGGCAGAATGAAAGGGGCCACAAAGGATGGTGGAGTTCATGTCGTGAGCACGATCGATTCCCCATTTGATGCGGTCCAGTGCTTTGGCACGAACAGCAGAGGAGGGGTCTACGGGATTATGGTCTGCATCCACCACAAATACACTGGTGGTTTCCAGTCCAATGTTTTTGGCATGATCACCAAAGCGTTTGTAGGCTGCATCATCTGGTGCACCGATAAAACATTCCACACCATCGTAGCCAATTTCCTTCAGGCGATCGATGATGGGAAATTGCTCATCCGACACCACGGCAGACCAGACCAACGTATTGAATCCAATTTTATACATACTCTTTTGCTGTTTTATTTTCTGTAGGGTACATTGATCTGCATAGGACCTTTCCATTTTTTGGGTACGGGTTTGCCCGCAGCCCAATGGATAGCATTGATGACCATGTGTTGAAAGGGCTCCTGGTCAAAATCTTCCGGATGTCCAAGCGTGGTAAAGAAGATGCGAGCACCGAAGCTGTTGGTACCTGTCCATGCCACAGGATTGTCGTACGCATTCTTGTTGTTGGGATTGATGGAATGCCCCATCATCAAGGCTTTTGAGCCGTTGGAGGGATATTTGGGCAATACCTGATAGAGCCAGGAACGGGCATGAAAAGTTTTGCCAACACCGGTAAGGATGGGGTCGTTGGACACGGAATCAATGATGGTAACGTCTGTAGAGGATTCATGCCCATAATGGGTATGCTTGTTGACGCCGCCCCATCCGGGAGGAGAATTGAACGCAAACTCCCCAAATGCATTCCATTTTTCCAGTGGATGTCC
>JAURJU010000042.1 GCA_030832085.1 Chitinophagales bacterium
TCTGGCAGCTTTGACATTGTCAAGACCATGGTGACCGATAAACTTGGTGCTGAGTTGCAAACCCTTGACAAGAAAAAAGCAACAGAGCTGGGCGTTAAGGGTGGTGTGGTTGTGAGCAAAATCAGCACTGGCCTGATTGATGAGCAAACAAGGATGAGGGATGGATTTGTTATCCTCAAACTGAATGGTGCTGAAATAAAATCAGTAGAAGAATTGAATACAGCCATCGCAAGATCCCCCAAGCGCATCATGCTGGAAGGTTTCTATCCAGGATATGACGGCGTTTACCAGTATCCAATTGAAATCACTGAATAAAAAATTCAACCATTATTCTTTAAGCGGTGGGTCGAAAGATTCACCGCTTTTTTATTGCAACCAAATCTGATATCCCCAAGGCTGCAAATGGACATGGTGGCTGCCCCCATTGCATTCATGTGCAAGGGATGTAAAATGTTCAACAAAGGTTCCGCCAGCACCATCAAGATCAACTTCTAAGTTGTGCAGGGGGTATTCAGAAAAGTTAATGATCACGATGGCAGTGGAATCATCGTGCTGCCGTTTGAAACTCAATACATGGTGATCCACACTGTTTCGCAATTGAACAAGGTTGGAAGCAGCTGAAGCTGTGGTAAAGGCTGCATGATTTTTCCGAAGATTCAAAAGGGAACGGTAAAAAGCATGCAGGGCTGGTGCCTTCGCCCAATCCAGCGGATCACGGTCAAAAAACTGCAAACGCTTTCTGTTGGGAATCTCCTGTCCGCTGTAGATTAGTGAAATGCCTTTGTAGGTTGCAGAGAAGACAGCAAGGGGAATGGCCATCTCTCCATATTTTTCATACTCGGTACCATTCCAGCTGTTCTCATCGTGATTGGAGGTAAACCATGCAGGACAGGCAGTTGAGGGCAATACATCGCTGTATTGGCCCAATACATACCTCAGGTGATGGATCTGCCGGGATCCTTCTTTCCTGAAGGATGTTGCAGCATTCATCCACCTCCAGGTATATGCAGCATCAAAAACCTGCATATACTCCGGATTGTCGAGTGGATCAAGTTCTGCAAGCCAAAACAAGTGTCGGTCCTGTTCAAGTGCCTGCCTGGCCTCCAACCAAAAATCAACTGGGGTTAGCATGGCCATGTCACATCGAAATCCATCAATTCCCGTTTCAACAATCCATTGGCGCATGCATTGTATCATGGCCTTCCTCAGATCAGGATTCGCATAATCAAGGTCGATAACATCATCCCAGCCGTGGGCGTCAAAGAAGTTTCCGTTTTCATCCTTTTTATAAAATTCCGGATGTTCGATGGTCCAATGATGGTCACAACCAGTATGATTGGCGACCCAGTCAATGATTACCTTCATGCCAAGTACGTGTGCCTCCAAAACTACTTCCCGAAATGCTTCCATCGTGCCATATTCGGGATTGACCGTAGTATAGCTTGAACAGGCATAATAGCTGCCCATGCTGCCTTTTCTATTTTTCTTGCTGATGGGTGTAAGCGGCATGAACCAAAGCACCCCAACGCCCATGTCTGCCAATCGGGGAAGATGAAGCCTGAAAGCCTCCAAGGTACCTTCGCTGGTATACTGGCGAAGGTTCACTTCATACACATTGGTATTGAGACACCATGGAACAGGCGAAAAGGCTGATTTCATCCACGAAAGATAAGCAATGAACGCCAAAATTGAAGACCAGGGTATACAGAACAACGAACCATTATTGGGCAAGAATGTTAAATGATATCTTACCTTCGCAATCAATCAATGAAACAGTTTTCAATACCAACAAGATACAGGAGCCCACTGATTGCTGCTATCAAACAGCAAAGAAAGGACGCAGACAAACTGAAAAAGGACTTTACGCCGACCCTGCTTGATTTTGGTCCATTGAAAATTTACCTGGCAAGGCATTTTGGATTTTGCTATGGTGTAGAGAATGCGATAGAGATTGCTTTTGAAACCATCGATCAAAACCCAGGAAAACGCCTCTTTCTGTTGAGTGAGATGATCCACAATCCTTTTGTCAATGATGACTTGATTGCAAGGGGCTTGCAGTTCTTGATGGATACAAAAGGCAATATGATCATTCCTTTTGAGACCTTAACTGCTGAAGACATTGTGATCATACCAGCCTTTGGAACCACCATTGCCATTGAAAACAAACTAAAGTCTATCGGGATTCAGATTGAACGATACAATACCACCTGTCCCTTTGTAGAAAAGGTATGGAACAGGGCAGAACAGATTGCCAAAAAAGGCTATAGCATTGTTGTACACGGAAAGCCAAGCCATGAAGAAACCAGGGCAACTTTCTCACACAGTGATGCACATACACCAACCCTTGTCATCAATGACATGGAAGAGGCCATTGTATTGGGTGAATTCATCGCAGGAGAAAGAGATGCATCTGGATTTGCCGATTTCTTCAAGGGTCGCTACAGCGAAGGCTTTCAGCTTGAAAAAGACTTGTTGCGTTTTGGTGTCGTAAACCAGACCACCATGCTGGCAACCGATACGCAGGCAATAGCAGACTACCTTAAACAGGTGGTGATCAAGAAACATGGTACAGACCATAACATAGGAGACTATTTCGCAGATACAAGGGATACGCTTTGTTATGCCACCAATGACAACCAAACTGCCGTAAGGCACTTGCTTGAACAAGAGGCTGATTTTGCCATTGTCATTGGAGGCAGGAAAAGCAGCAACAGTTCCCACCTGGTAGAATTGTGCGAGCACAAACTACCAACCTATTTTATACAATCAGAAGCTGATATTGTATCCGATCAGCAAATCATGGCATTCAATTGGATAACCCATGAGGAATACACCAAAACCGGTTTTTTGCCTGTTGATAAAGAAGTAAAGGTATTGATCACCAGCGGAGCCTCTTGCCCAGATGCTATCGTAGAGGCGGTTATTGAGAAACTCAGCTCTTTTTATTCTGGTGCAACAACCATGGAAACCATCAGGGAATCATGGAACTGATCAGTCATTGATCTTTTCGTTGGCCCACCGGAGTGCCATGTTAAATTGTTCTTCAGGACTAAGTTCACTATTGTCTAATACAACTGCATCATCAGCTTTTTTCAAAGGAGAAACCTCCCTTGTTGAATCCAAATGATCCCTTGATTGGAGATTGGCCTTGACTTCTTCTGCAGTGATCAATGGATTGTTGGCACTGAGTTCCTTGAACCTTCTTTCCACCCTTACATCGACACTGGCTGTCATGAATATTTTCAATTCTGCTTCAGGGAAAACAGTGGTTCCTATATCTCTCCCATCCATTACCACACCTTTATCCCGGCCAATCAATTGTTGTTGGGCAACCGCAAACGCTCTAACGGCCTTTATTGCAGCCACAGCACTGACTTTGCTGGCAACTTCCATTTCACGGATCAGTTGCTCAACATTTTCACCATTCATCCAAATTTCATTGTTACCTGTCTGTATATTCTTTTGGAAAGTTAGGCTGATATTACCCAAAGCCTTTTCA
>JAURJU010000043.1 GCA_030832085.1 Chitinophagales bacterium
AAGGATATTGGGAAGATGTTGAAGTAGGATGGCCTCAGGCACATCCCAATGGCTATGGTATGCTTGGACTTGCAAGGGGAACCCTTGACGGTACACCACTTGACAAGGACTTTCCAAGATGCGGGTCTGTTGCAAGCATCGCAGTTGCTGATTCAGCGTCCGACAAGATAGGACTCAACGCTTATGCCACGGAAGGTTGGGCAATTTCCAACCGAGGTTGGTTGGCAACCCTAACCTTTTCAACCCTGCACAGCATTGAACTTAATATCGTCGATGCATCTGGCAAGATGATTACTGCTTCTCCAAATACCAAGAAGGTTTTTGTTGAGTTAAAGGCACCTCTCAACATCAATCCAAATCAAAAGGATGTAGCCTGGGTAGAGCAAACCCTTGATAATGGAGAAGTCATCAGAATCAATCTGGTTGAAACTGGAGAGGATACTGGTATTTTTCGCACTGCATTGAAGCCCAATCCTGGCAAAAAGATCAGGCTTTCATATGGATACTGGGGATTCAGGAAAGAAGCTGTGCTGAACTGGAAATGATTTTCCGCTAACAAACAAAACGATTGATCATGAAGTTTCATCCGCTCAGCAAAATGTTATTGACACTCGTTATTTGCATTGTCGCTATTCATGTACAAGCGGATGATATTCTGATTGGGCAACAAAATATTGCTCTTCCAAAATCATGGAAATTTTTAATTGATCCTAACAACAAAGGCCTTTCATCTGGATGGCAAAAAAGCAGTTTCAATGATCAGGGCTGGGAATCCATGAAGGTGCCAGACAACTGGGATTTGCACAATGAATACGCCAATTACAGGGGAAAGACATGGTACAGGACTTCATTTTTTGTACCAGCATTAAAAGGCCGCAGCGCCATACTGGCTTTCGGTGAAGTGGGAAATTCATACAAGCTATTTATCAACGACAGCCTGATTGCGCAGGTGCTCTGTGGTGACTTTACTCAAGAATTTGATTTCACTAAACTCTGCAAACAGGGTGCTCAAAACCATTTGTCTGTTGAAGTAGACAATTCACTTTCCTGGGGCGCTTATTGGAATTGGGGTGGTATACGCAGACCTGCAATGGTTCAATTGCGCAATCCAGTGTACATCGAGCGTCAGGAAATTGTTGCTAAACCTGATTTGCAAAACGGAACTGCATCCATTCGGACAGCAGTCTACGTAAGAAATTCCGGTAAAATTGACAAAGCGATTGTACTTGTCCAACAAATATCAAGATCCTCCAATGAATTGTTTTCTTCCTCCAAACAAGTTGTTGCAAAGGCAGGTGCCACCACTCAATTTGTCATCGATCAATCGTTGACAGCAGATCAGGTGGCGTTGTGGCATTTTGATCATCCGCATTTGTATGAAAGCAAATTGGATTTGAAGGAGGCTGGTCTGATAACTTTTCAACACAAGGACAGGTTTGGTATTCGGAAAATAGAAATGGATGGATACCAATTTAAGTTGAATGGCGAGTCTATAAGGCTTGCAGGATACAACTGGGTGGCGGATGACAGAACAACGGGCAGTACGCTGCCGGAGCATCGTTATAAGGAAGACATTGATATGATGAAGGAAGCGGGTGCCAACATGGCCAGGCTCTCGCACCGTCCATTGCCAAAGGATGTGATGGACTATTTGGATGAAAAAGGAATCCTGGTTTTGGCGGAATTCAACAACTGGCCAGACTACATGAATGACAGGACAGTTGAGGCAAAAGAATTTGCTGCTAAACTTATTAGGCAAAATTTCAACCATCCTTCCATTTTTGGGTGGAGTGTTGGAAATGAAAATGGCAACCTCAAGGAGAATCCGGAGGTCAATAAATACGTCGCTGCCATCATTCCCTTCATCAAAAAACAACTGGATAGCAGCAGGCTGGTAACATATGTTTCGCATACTGCCGATTATCAGGACAATGATGCAGCGCAGTTTTGTGATGTGTTGATGATCAACAAATATGGTGGGTATTCAAAGGGTGTTGACAATTTAAAGGCGAGGTACCCCGGCAAGGGCGTTTTCATGTCTGAATATGGTAGCCATACTGATAACTTGATTTATGATACTCCTGATAAATCAGTCTTTAAAAGCCTGATGGTTGATGAAGTGGCTAACAAGGAGAATTTATTTGGATATTCCCTCTGGACTTTCAATGATTACAGGAGTGCATACCAAGTTCCCAATCCAGCCACAACCACGCCGTTGCATCAGAACAGGCAATGGGGTATTATCGACAACTACCGCAACAAGAAAAGGGCATTTCGGCAGATGCAACAATTTTATGCACCAGTTGCTGGCATCAAGGTGAATGTAAAATCATCACAACAGTCTATTTCTAATCTTACGGCAGTCATTCATCCAAGAAAAAAAATGGATATTCCTGCGTACATTTTGAAAGGATATTCTCTCCAACTCATTTCAAAAAATGATCAGCAACAAGTGCAGGTTGTTCAGGAGATGGCATTACCTGATATCGCACCAGGTGATGATAGTCTTATTTTTAACATCAAGGATTTGTCTTCCAATGTAAGTTGGTATAAGATGTCATTGGTTTCGCCAACGGGTTACGCTGTCCTGGACACCGTTGTTCATTTAAAGCTTCCACCTGCTCCCAAGTTGGTTGATTTCATTCGCGGTTCAAATACTGCAAGAATTATTTTTGAGAGGAGTGATTTTGCTGCTGAATACATTGTCAAATACAGGATTGGGGGAGTTGTCAAATCATTGCCTGCGACCATTGATCACTATGCAGATCTCTCCAGTTTGCCATTCGACAAAACATGTGAGGTTTGGGTTGTTGGCAAAAATGCCCTTGGAGAAGGTGCTCCATCTGAAATAAAATCGTTTCAACCCAAGCCAGGCTATGACATGCTTCCTCCGGTAATCTGGTTGTCTGAAGCTGGCGAAAATTGTTTTTTTGTTGCACCTTCATTTCAACCATCTGATATTCAATATCAGGTGCGGTATGGCACTGCATTGAATGCATTACCAACATGGAAAACTGTCACATCTTCCAATTTTGGCATGTTCAGAGTAGGGGACCTTACCAATGGAATCAAGTATTACTATCAAATCAGAAAACGGAGTGGGTATAATGCGACCTATAGTGTGTGGAGTGAGATGATGGAAGTCATACCAGGCATAAGGGAATACCTGAAAAAAAAAAGTTCTATTAATGGAGTTGAATCGTCCATAGCTGAAAGCCAGACGGGATCTTTGCCACTCAAGTTTTCACCCGACAGCACGTACCGCATGCCTTTCATTGAAAACTGGCAGGACTCCGCTGAAACATACGTCCGCAAAGGGTTGGGAAAATTTGCTCAAAAATTAAAACATACAAATGGCAGCCTTTGTATTGCTTTTTTGGGTGGAAGCATAACCAGGGCGCATGATCAATACCGGCAGCAGACGCTCAATTTTATCCAGTCTATGAATCCATCCCTGCAAATAACAGGTGTGAATGCCGGGGTTTCTGGTACCGGCACTGATCTTGCTGCCTGTCGTTTGCAGGATCAGGTATTGAAATACAAGCCAGACCTCTTGTTTGTTGAATTTGCTGTCAATGGTGGTGATTTTGCTGCAATGGAAGGAATTGTCAGGCAGGTGAAAATGATATCACCATCAACAGCCATCTGTTTTATCTATACGATTGCCGGTGAACAGCACAAGGCCTATACCGCAGGGAGATTTCCTGAATACATCGCTGGCCTGGAAAAAATCGCCGCCCATTATCAACTTCCATCTATTCACATGGGAATGAGGGCTGCCCAACTCGAAAGCCTTGGAAAGCTGGTTTGGAAATCCAAGGAGGATGTAGAGGGGAAAACAGTTTTTTCAAAAGACGGCGTTCATCCTACGCGGCAAGGTGGGGATCTTTATGCAGCAGCGATTGCGCGGGGATTGAAAAAAATTCTGGGTGCCAAAATAGATTTCAATCCTTCAATCCCAATGCCCATCTATGGAAACCAATGGGAAAAAGCCACCATGCTGGATCCTGTCCAATATGCAAGCTTGACGGGTCAATGGCAGGAGGTGAACACTGCTGGCAGTAATGATCTTTCAACCTATGCACAATGGTTCCCATACATTCTGAAAACAGAAACACCCAATTCAAGTTTGTGCTTTCGTTTTTCAGGTACAGGATTTGGATTTTTTGATATTGGCGGACCTGAAGTGGGACAAGTTTCATTAACAGTCGATGGAATCCCAGCATCGCTGGTTCGTGCCAATGGATCAAGAAGCTGGGTATTGAGCGATGATCCTGCCAACACAGGACAAAACACCTTGAACCGTTTCAATGAGTATTGTTTCGGACGATACAGGGGGCAATTCGAATTGGTGCGTGTGAAGGAAGGTATTCACAAGGTTTGTTATGTTTTATCGAAAGATAAAATTGACAAATCAACGTTTGTATCAAAAACCACAGACGAAGACTTCAGGAATAATCCATCGAAATACGAAAAGCAGACTTTTTATCTCGGTAAAATATTATTGTTGGGTACACCCATCAACAAACAATGATTCTATGAAAAAGAATATCCTTTCAACGCTTGTATTTTTTCTTATTGGTTTTTTAGCAGATGCACAGGATCTGGATGTTTCCAAATGGATTCAACCTGTAGACATTACTGCAAGATTCAGGTTGGATAGTTTTATGGTTTGGTGTGGTTCTGCCGTCAAGGGTGATGACAATAAATATTATCTTTTTTACAGCCGCTGGCCAAGAAAACTTGGACACCTGGCATGGGCTACGCACAGTGAGGTTGCTGTTGCAGTGGCTGATCAGCCCACTGGGCCATATACCCACGTGAAAGTGGTGTTGCCAAAAAGGGACAAACAGTTTTGGGATGCTGATGTAACCCATAATCCAACCGTGCACAAGTTTGGTAAAACATATTACCTGTATTACATGGGCA
>JAURJU010000005.1 GCA_030832085.1 Chitinophagales bacterium
AGGGGAAAATACATTTCAACAGCCAAGTTTTTGTCTGGCATTGATAAAGGGACAAGCTTCTGTGATGTCATCATGGGTTGGGATGCTGCAGATGTCTTGTACGACAAGTCGACCATCACAGGTTGGCATACCGGTTATCCAGACAGTCCGGCTTCAATAGACCTCAACAGTTTCAGAAAAATCCCCTGGGAAAATGACCTCCCTTTCTTCCTTGGAGAACTCAACGACAAGAAGGGAGGCCCATCCCCCATTTGCCCAAGGCAATTGCTCAAACAAGTATTGAACCAGGCCTCTGTCATGGGTTTCACCCCCATGTTTGCGCAAGAATTCGAATGGTTCAATTTTGAGGAAACACCACAATCCGCCAATGAAAAAGGATTCAAGGATTTGACTCCTCTGACACCTGGAATGTTTGGTTATTCTGTTTTAAGGTCTACCCTCAAAAATCCTTTTTTTGCCGACCTTTTTGACTTGCTCACAAAGTTTGATATACCCATTGAAGGGCTGCATACTGAAACCGGACCAGGAACATATGAAGCGGCCATTACCCATTCAGGCATTCTTGAAGCCGGAGACCGAGCCGTGCTGTTCAAGACTGCCGTCAAAGAGATTGCTTACAAACATGGCATCATGGCCACTTTTATGGCCAAGATCAATGAAAACCTTCCAGGTTGCGGAGGACATGTGCACCAAAGCCTCTGGGACAAAGCAGCTAAAAAAAATATGTTTTATGATGGCAAAGACAAAGACAATTTGAGCGATACTGCCAAAAGCTATATTGCAGGTCAGTTGCACTGTCTGCCATTTATTCTTCCCATGTTTGCACCTACCATCAACAGCTACAAAAGGCTGGTCGAAGGAGCTTGGGCACCAACAACACTGACCTGGGGCATCGACAACCGAACCACTGCGCTCCGCATTTTAAATGGCAGCAGCAATGCCTGCAGGATAGAAACACGTGTGATTGGATCAGACGTGAATCCCTACCTGGCCATGGCGGCTTGCCTTGCTGCAGGCTTGTATGGCATCAGGAAGAAAATGAAGTTGAAGCAACCCGCAACAGTGGGCAACGGGTACCGCGATTATTCCAACGGAACCTTGCCCCATACCCTGATTGACGCGACCCTTCAGATGAAATCATCCCCCATTGCAGCAGAACTTTTCGGCAAGGCTTTTGTTGATCATTTTGTGCAAAGCCGCGACTGGGAATGGCGACAACACCTGAAAGCCGTCACCGACTGGGAATACAAACGCTATTTTGAGATCATTTAAAACTAGAGCATGTTAGATAAAATCTACCAATACAATTTTCCAACTACCATCCGGTTTGGAGCAGGGGCAGTCAATGAAATTCCGGATTATCTTCTCAAAAACAACCTAAAATCCCCTTTGATTGTTACCGACCCGGTGGTGGCATCATTGGATTTTTTCAATAAAATCATCCATGACATCAAACAAAAAAATATCGCAGCTGATGTTTTTGCTGACATCCACAAGAACCCTGTAAAATCAGATGTTTACAAAGGCGCGGATGCCTACGACCAATCAAAAAGTGATTGCATCATCGGCATTGGCGGTGGTGCTGCCATTGATGTGGCAAGGGCAATTGCCTTGAGGATCAACCACCGCGAAGACCTTTTTGTTTATGATGACCTCATTGGTGGAGATGTTTATGTAACAAACGATGTTCCTCATTTCATCACCATTCCCACGACTGCAGGAACAGGGAGTGAAGTGGGCAGGTCTGCCATCATTGCAGACGATGAAACGCACCAGAAAAAAATATTGTTCTCGCCCAAATTGCTTGCAAAAATCATATTTGCAGACCCCATGCTGACCATGGAACTGCCTCCAGCGGTAACCGCTGCAACAGGAATGGATGCGCTCACGCACAACATGGAAGCCTATATCGCCAAAATGCCTCATCCACTTTGTGAAGGCATTGCACTAGAGGGAATTTCACTCATCAGCCAATCCATTGAAAGGGCCGTTAACAAACCAGATCTCGAATCCCGCAGCAACATGCTGATTGCATCACTCATGGGCGCAGTTGCTTTTCAAAAAGGTCTAGGCGTGGTGCATTCACTGGCCCATCCCCTTTCATCTTTGCTGGACACACACCATGGACTTGCCAACGCCATCAACCTTCCTTATGGAATGGAATTCAACATTGAAGGATCTGAGGACAAATTCAGGAAAATCGCCAGGACCCTGGAACTCAGCAATGAAACAGGACATGGAGTAGTGGCCTATTTGCAGGAACTCAACAACAAGATTGGCATCCCGTCGCAACTGCGGTCAATAGGCGTGAAAGAAGAACACCTCGACACCCTGGCTGATCTCGCCCTTGCAGATTTTGCTCATCCCAACAACCCCAAACCTGTCAGCAGAGAAGATTTCAGGAACCTCTATGGCAAAGCCCTGTAGCATGAGAAAAAAGATTGGGCTGAGTTTTACTGCAACCAATTATGCCAACTATTTGAATTGGTTTGATGAAAACGACCTGGGCAACTCCTTTGAACTGGTAACACTTTCGTTTGAAGCAAACAACATTGAGGACATGCTTCAATGTGATGGTTTTATTCTGACGGGAGGGGTTGATGTTCATCCATCCAATTATGATGGCGATGAAATGTATCCAAACATGCCCAACACATTTCAGCCAGATCGAGACAATTTTGAATCGAAAATATACAGGCATGCTAAACAGCTGAAACTTCCTATTCTTGGGATTTGCAGAGGGCAACAGCTTGTAAACATTCTTGAAGGAGGGCGACTTACCCAGGACCTTGGAGATACGAAAAACCAGGTGCACCGGAAACTGGAAACAGATAAAAAACATTCCATTGAAATTGATTCATCATCTTTGCTTTACATGATTAGTGGCGTGAGATCAGGAGAGGTAAACAGTGCCCATCACCAGTGCATTGACCCTTTATATCTTCCTGAATCTTTAAAGCCCGTTGCATTTGCTGATGACCAAACCATAGAAGCGATTGAATATAGCGATCCATCCGGAAAAGGATTTATGCTCTGCGTGCAATGGCACCCAGAGCGGATGGACAATAAAGAATTCAATCCGCTTTCCATCAACATAAAAAAGGCATTCCTTGATGCCATCAACAATAGTGTAAAAATGAAAATGAACATCATCAATCCGGCCAATGGGAAAATCATTAGGGCAGTTCAACAGGACGACCAGTCCAGCCTTGAAAGTAAGTTCAAGACCTTAAAAGATGGACAGACAGCATGGTCTAAAGTTCCATTGCCAAAAAGGATTGAAACCCTCCAAGTCTACAGCAAGCTGTTGGCAGTGAACATTGAAACTTTGGCAAAAACATTAACTGATGAAGTTGGTAAGCCTTTGCAACAATCAAGAAATGAAATTAACGGTTCCATATCAAGGATAGAATGGTTGACCAACAACGCTGAGAAATACCTTGCAGAAGAAATCATGAATGCCGCCGCTGGAATGACTGAGCTGATCCGTTATGAGCCGCTTGGTATTGTCTGTAACATCTCAGCTTGGAACTACCCATATCTGGTTGGCACCAATGTATTTGTGCCTGCACTGCTTGCCGGGAATGCAGTTTTTTACAAGCCTTCGGAATTTGCAACCCTAACTGGATTGCAAATCGAAAAGCTTTTGAAAGAGGCTGGCGTTCCAGACAATGTTTTTCAAATTGCTATTGGTGGTGCAGCAACCGGGGAAGAACTGCTCAGCCTTCCACTTGATGGATATTTCTTTACCGGTTCTTACAAGACCGGCAAATACATCTATGAAAAAGTTGCACCAAAGATGGTACCCTGCCAGTGCGAATTGGGAGGAAAAGACCCACTGTATGTTACAGATGATGTTGAAGACATCGTTGCTGTTGCAGCAGGCACGGCTGATGGTGCATTTTACAACAATGGGCAAAGCTGCTGTGCTGTGGAAAGGATTTACGTTCATGAGAAAGTATATGAAGCCTATGTGGATGCTTTTGTAAAAGAAGTGCAGTCATGGAAAATCGGCAACCCATTGGAAGACGGGGTTTATCTTGGCGCCATCAGCAGGGAATCCCAGCTTGAATTCCTGGAACATCAGGTTGCAGATGCCATTGCAAAAGGAGCAACTTTACAGACCGGAGGAAAAAGAATTGAAGGCAATGGTTATTTCTTTGAACCTACGGTATTGACGAATGTCAATCACAGCATGTCAGTCATGCGTGAGGAATCTTTTGGCCCCATTATTGGTATCATGAAAGTGAGCAACGATGAAGAAGCCCTGCAATTGATGAACGATACATCCTATGGATTGACCGCTTCTGTTTACAGTACAAGCAGGGAAAGGGCAGAGAAAATCCTTTCCGCAACAGATGCTGGCACAGGCTACTGGAATTGTTGCGACAGGGTCAGTGCAGCACTACCCTGGAGTGGCAGAAAACACTCAGGCTTTGGCGCAACCCTCTCCCATGCAGGCATCAGGGCATTCACACAACCAAAGGCGTTTCATTTGAGGGGTTAACTCAAATAGTGAAATACTCCCTTGCATTTTCATAGCAGATCTTCCTCAGCAACTCGCCCATCCATTGTTCATCATTGGGAATGATGCCGTTGATCATGTCATTGGCTATCATGTTGCAAAGGATTCTCCGGAAGTATTCATGGCGAGAAAAGGACAATAAGCTTCTGCTATCAGTGATCATGCCAACGAAGGTGGAGAGCAGGCATACATCAGAGAGAATATCCAGGTGTTGTTCCATGCCATTCTTC
>JAURJU010000044.1 GCA_030832085.1 Chitinophagales bacterium
CAAGGAAATTCTGCGCGCAGTAATCGAGCGGAATGAAGAGGACAAAAAAGAAATTGCCATTGTTTTGCGTGAAAATGTCAACCAGATGCTTACTGCTGGAAGAATGATGCTTGAGTTTTTGCCAGTCATGGACAAGGCCGTAGGAGATTTTACCGAAAAAATAAAGGAAATCATGTACAGCGCTGTTGATGAAGTCAACAAGATTTGCAATGACATCAATCCTGACGCACTAAAGCATATTCCCTTGACGGATTTGGTGAAAGACCTGGTCAATCGCTTGAACAAGACAAATAAAGTTGTCATTGGTTTCGACCACCACCTATACCTCTCGTCCACCAGTAAAAACAAGGAACAGGAACTGGCTATTTTAAGGGTCATTCAGGGCTGTCTGTTTACCCTCATGCATGAATCTGCCTCAAGCACCATTTCCATCCAGTTGGAAAGCAACAATGACAGGATACTGCTTGAGCTATCTTGCAATGACAAGAAACTCAGACTCAAAAAATTTACAGCCAACCCTCGTATACACAACCTTGCAAACCGGTGTGCGCTACTTGATGGCGAATTTCATTTCGAAAAAGCGAAAAACGAGGGAGTTTTGATCAAGGCATCGATTCCTGTTTGAAATCCTTATCGCTTTGGTATCAAATCATATGTATTTCGGGAACGATTGCGTAAATTTCAAGAATCATTTTGATGCCGAACCTGAAAAAAGTATAATTTGTTTTCCCGTCATCAACAGATGGCGGTATTATTATCAAAAAAAAGCCATCATGAGAAAAATCCTACTGCTATTCGCAGTCTTGCTTCAGGCAAGTATTGGTCTTGCTCAGCAAAACCAGAAAGAAGTCACGGGTAAGGTGACAGACAACAACGGTCAACCTTTATCGGGTGTAACCATCTCCAACAAAAAATCAGGCAACACAACCGTTACTTCCGGAAACGGATCCTTTAGCATTCGTGCCAGGCAAGGGGACGTGCTCGTTTTTACCAATATATCTTTTGCAGATGTAGAAAAGGTTGTAGGCAACGGGAATGTGATCAACATTACGATGCAAACTGCTGCGGCACAGTTGAGTGACGTGGTTGTGGTTGGTTATGGAAAGGCCAGCAGAAAGGCATTGACTTCCGCCATCACCACCATCAAACCGGAAGACATGAACCGTGGTCCCATTACGGATGTTGGTCGTTTGTTGCAAGGGAAAGTACCAGGCTTGAACATTACTGCCAATGGTGATCCCAACCGCCGTGCTGCCATCATCCTCAGGGGTGCTTCGACCATTAACAGTCCGGGCAATCCCTTCTTTGTCATTGATGGGGTACCAGGGGCTGATATCGCGTTGGTTGCTCCAGAAGACATTGCATCGATTGATGTGTTGAAAGATGCTGCTGCAACAGCGATTTATGGTAACCGTGCTGCCTCAGGGGTGATCATGATCACCACCAAAAAAGGCCGCAAAGGACAGACGCAGGTTGCATACAGCGGTTATGCAGGTGTTGAAAAGGTCAGCAGCAAGTTGAATGTGATGAATGCGGCTCAGCACAGGGCTTATATCAAGTCTCAGGGGCTTTCCTACAACCCTGCAGATGATTTGGGAGCAAATACCGATTGGCAGTCTGCGGTTCAACGCAGCAGTGCAATCTCACACAACCATAACCTTTCTTTCAGCGGGGGTGGTGACCATGGCTCTTATTCTGCATCCATCAACTATGTGAACCGTGAAGGTATCATGATCAGGAGCAACCAGGAGAGGATCATTGCAAGGCTGAACATTGAGCAATTGGCATTGAATGACAAGATCAAGTTCAATCTTAATGTGACCAATTCAAATACCAAGGCAGCACTGGTTCCCCTTCAGAACAATATCCTGGAGCAAATGTCCAGTCACCTTCCTGTTTCCCCTGTTTACAACGCAGACGGCAGCTGGTTTGAGAACTTCAATATTCCCGGATATTTCAATCCGGTTGGGCTCATTGACAACGCAAGGGATGATCAGGCGACCAGCAACCTGGTTGCCAGTTTGATGACGGAGGTAAAACTGCCTTTTGACCTTACCTACAACCTTTTGATATCCCATCAAAAAACAACCGACAACAATTCTGCCTTCTACAACAGTTATTACGGCAAGTATTCTCCTGCGCAGTTTTACAGCAATCCTGACCCAGGATTTTCCGGAACATCCCTTATCGCCAACAGCTTGTTCGGTGTAAATGGATCTGCATTCAGAAGTTCATATACAGACAAGCAGAACAACCTCGAAACCTATTTGGGTTGGAACAGGAAACTCGGTGACCACAGCCTGAATGCGGTGGTTGGTTTCTCATGGTTGAACACAGTTGCAGGAGACGGCATACAGTCTTCCAGCACCAATTTCATCACGGATTTTACCGGTTACAACAACCTTTCATTGGGCAATCCTTATGCCATTTCAAGCTACAGGGTCAGGACCGCAGGTGGAATTGGCGAAAAGCGCCTGATCTCCGATTTTGCCCGCTTGAACTATAATTTTGGAGACAAGTACCTTTTGCAGGGTTCCATCAGGCGTGACGGTTCTTCCGTATTTGGTGCGAACTACCAGTGGGGATATTTTCCTTCAGTGGGCGCTGCATGGAGAATCAACAACGAGAAGTTCATGGAGAACCAGAACATCTTCAGCGACCTTAAGCTTCGTGCAAGCTATGGTGTTACCGGAAACTCAGAAGGCATCGGACCGTTCAATGCCAAGCTTGTTTACGGTATTACAGGAACCTATTATAACAATGGTATTTTGGACAATGCATATGGGCCATTGCAAGGTGCCAACCCAGACCTTCGTTGGGAAAAAACATCCACTTCAAACATTGGTATCGACTTCTCCATTTTCAAGGGAATTCTGAGTGGTTCTGTTGATGTTTATGAGAAGTTGACCAAGGACATGTTGTTTCAATACAGTGTAAGTCCTGCGCTTGTTCCAGGCGGAAGAATTTGGGCCAATGGCGGGTCCATCAGCAACCGTGGAGTTGAATTGATGCTGACCTCAACCCCAATTCAAGGAAAAAATTTCTCCTGGACAACGACGCTCAACCTTGCCAGCAATAAAAATGAAATCACCAGCCTGACCAATCCATATTCGAACGGGGATTCCATCCTCTATGTAGGACCACGTGGACAGGGTCAGACAGGCGCTTCCTTGCAGATCCTGAAAACGGGAAAGCCTCTTGGACAGTTCTTCTCTTTCATTTATGAAGGAAAAAACAGTGCAGGACTTTCGCAGTTCAGAAAAAAGGATGGTACCATTACTACCGCTCCCCTGAATGGAACCGATTACTTCTATATTGGAAACGCACAGCCGAAATTGCTCGCAGGCCTGAACAACAATTTCAAATACAAGAAGTTTGACCTGAATTTCTTCTTCAGGGGTGTTTTTGGTGCAAAGATTTTCAATGCAACAAGGGCCAACCTATCATATACTCCGAATGCTGCTGTCAGCAATGTATCTAACCTGTTGACCGCTGATGACAAGGTGGGTGATGCACGCAACAGTTTCTTCTCTACCCGTTATGTCGAGAGTGGAAATTATGTTCGCTTGGACAATGCAACCCTTGGATACAATATTGGTGCAAAAATCAAGGGCATCAAAAGTATAAGGGTATATGCCACTGCCGAAAATCTGCTTACCATCACCAAGTATACTGGAATTGATCCTGAGATCAACCAGGGTGGTGTAGCGCCTGGCGTTGACAACAATAACTTTTATCCAAAGACCAGGGTTTTAATGTTTGGTCTAAACGTATCATTCTAATCTGTGCAAGCAATGAGACAACAACATAAATCAATCAAGATGAAAAAGATAATTCAACTCACAATGGCACTGACGACCATGCTTGTGGTCATCAGTTCTTGCCACAAGCTGGATGTACCTGTTACTTCTGCACTTACCCCAGAAGTTTTTCCAACTTCACAGGCACAGTTCAATGCTGTTATGGGCCCCATTTACACACAACTCCGTTCGGATTTTTCAATTGGCTACTGGCAGGTACAAAGCCATAGCACTGATGAATCCATCCAACCTGCATATGGGGGCAACTGGTTTGACGGGGGCAGGTTCATGCAATTGCATCTTCATACCTACGACAAGGACAACCCGCTGTTGAATGGCAACTGGAATTATTTCTCCAACATGATTGGTATCAGCAACCAAATCCTCTACATCCTTCGTGGTGCACCAGAAGGACAAGCCAAAAAGCAGAGTATTGCAGAAATGCAAACCATGCGGGCGTTTGCCTATTGGGGATTGATGGATTTGTTTGGAAATGTTCCCATTGATACTGCATATGGTTCCAAGGAATTGCAAACAAATTCACCAAGGGCAACAGTTTTCGGGTTCATTGAATCTGAGCTGAAAATGGCCCTACCAAATTTGAGCACCGCTGGTGGTGCAGTCATGTATGGCAAACCCAACCAGTACGTTGCACAAACCCTGCTTGCGAAATTGTACCTGAATGCTCAGGTGTACACAGGAACACCCAAGTGGAATGAAGCGATTGCGGCATGTGATGCAGTCATTGGTGCTGGCGGTGGATCGCTCTATGCATTTGAACCAAGGGCTACTTATGCTAGGATGTTTTATCCCCAAAACGGTCCAAGCTTCAAGGAATTCATTTTCGCCATCCCCTACGATGCAGCCACTTCAAATGGTTACCAGTTTCATGCCCGTTATGACTTGAACAGGAACCTTGGCATCAAGTATCTCTATTCAGGTTCTACACCTGGAACCAATGTAAATCCGGTCATGAACAGCACAACAGGAAATGGCCTGATCAACAACAAGCCAAGTGGTCCGAGGATGACACTACCTGAATATTTTGCCAATTTTAAAGATCCCAATGATGTTCGCAACCAGCAGTGGTTGAGTGGAAAACAGTACTGGGCTGACGGCAGCCCCATTTTGGTGGAGACCACCAAAAAAGGATACGATCAATTTTATACCGGTGCAGATGGTGGAGCAAAACTCACCTATCACCTTGAGTTGTCTGCCGCCCCAACGCTGAGGCAAAATCCTGCCACTTTTGATTGTGGTAATGATGAGATCGCTTGGAACATGGGTACCAGGAACATCAAGTTTCTTGCCGATTATACCAATGTCACCAGCCGCAACCAGAACAACGATGTTCCCATTTTCCGGTATTCAGATGTGATTTTGATGAAGGCTGAGGCAATACTCCGCGGAGGTACTGCAACTGGCGGACAAACTGCCTTGACGCTGGTGAATTCACTCCGGGCGAACCGCACGACCTCTGCACCATGGACAGCAGTGACACTCAATGACATCTATGCAGAACGTGCCAGGGAATTGGCGTGGGAAACATGGAGAAGGAATGATGCCATCCGCTTTGGAAAGTATGAGGACAAATGGGGCTTTAAAACAAATGCTGATCCCAACAAGAGGATCTTCCCCATTCCGCAGGGCGCAATCACAACAAATCCTAAACTGGTTCAAAATCCAGGGTATTAAACAAGTTTCAAACCGTTGAAAATAAAAGGGGGGTCATTTTGGACCCCCTTTTTTGTATTGATTGCATGAATCTTTTCTGGCATGTATCATTTAAATGGCGGAATGAACATCATTTGACTTCTTCAAACTCCAGATAATCATTCTCGCTGGCCTTGCTGCTTTTTTGTACCGGTGAAGGCTTGGCCTGTTGGTGCTGTTGCGGATGCTTTGTTTGTTGTTGGTATGCCTGCTGCTCCCTTAGACTGTCAAACTGCTTTTTCACATGCCTTGTTGTTTTTACCACAGGAATGAGAAAATTGAAGATGAACCGATAGGCAAAATAAATGGTGAAGGCAAGGAGGATGTATCTCAACATGGTGCAAAATTAGTAAATTATGGAACGCCTCCAGGCGTTCAAGACATCAGTTGCCTCACCATTACTTTTTGAAGGCATTTCCCAGTTTCTCGGCCAAATTGTCCATCAGGTTGCCAATGCCCTGCTGCACTTTTTCGCTTTCCATAAAGCGAGTTAGGATACTTGCCCAGAAGTTGGTATGCATTTTCTTGTCACCAAACACAGCATTGAGTGCCATGTTGAAATAATTTCCCTTCAGGTTCATCAGGTTTTCATCCATTTTAACCTCCAGTGCCTTTTGCTTTTCGCGCAGTTCCCGAATGGAACGGTTCAGGGCTTCTATGCTTCGTATGGGTTTGCTCATGCTATTCGTCTTCATCTTCTTCTTCCTGTGTTGATGTATGAATGAACAGGCGAATCAGGGGGTTAAGAAATAAAGGTTTTCTGAAAATTGAACATAAAAGTATGATCAAAAGAAAAACACCACCTCCGCACAAGAAGCCAAGTGATGCGCTTCCCAGTCGGTCTGCCATGAACCAAGAGAAACCAATGACCAGGAAAAGAAGGAAGAAAAGTACCATGAAGCTGATCAGAGAAATCAGGATCAGCATGCTCAGCGTTCTTGAAAGGCTTCTGATGGAGGTGAGTTTGATCAGTTGCATCCTGGTTTCTAGGTATTCGGTCAGCAGTTTTCGGTTTTCTAGGTAGAAATCGTGAAAGTTGTCTTGGAATGGCATGGGGATGAGGGTGAAGGGATGAGGGATGAGGGGTGGTTTTTGATGAATAAAGTTAAATGATCGGTTGGACAGAATGATGATCTTTGTCATGGCTCACCATGATTTTACTGCCCCAATCCGTCCAAGCCTGGGTTTACCAACCGCATTATGGGTTGAAAGACCAACATTCCCCGGCTGGATCGGCCTCAACTTTTTGGTCATTTCCCTCCAATCTCCTATCTTTGCCTCGGAAACATGAAACAGATGAAGGGAACGGTGCCGTTCCCTTCTTTATTTCACAGAAGATGGCAACAGAAGAAAAAGCAATACAGGTTAGGGCATTGGCCGAAAAACTGCTCGAAACAGAGCCACAGTATTTTTTGGTTCGGGTCAACGTTCGCCCCATCAACAACATCAGTGTCTATGTTGATGGAGATGAAGGGGTTACGATTGAAAAATGTGTCAAGCTCAACCGTGCACTTTACAAGGAAATTGTAGAAAACGAGGTCTGCAAAGATGGAGAATTTGGGCTTGAAGTCTCCTCGCCGGGCATTGATGAACCGCTCTTGCTGCAGCGCCAGTTCATCAAAAACATTGGCCGGGTGGTGGAAGTGGAGATGAAGGATGGCCGTGAACTGGAAGGAAAACTGCTGGCAGCGGACGAGAAGGGCATTGAAATTGATGAGGAAAAAGGCAAGGGAAAGAAGCTTGAAATCATCAGGCACTTCCTTCTTTTCGAGGACATCAAGACCACAACAGTAAAAATTGTATTCTAAAAATAAAAGACAAGAACACTAAATGGATATTTTATGGCAAGTATCAATCTGATCGAATCTTTCCAGGACTTCAAAGATGCAGAGAACATCGATCGTCCCACACTCATGAAAGTGCTTGAAGATGTATTCAAGACACTGCTTCGCAAGAAATATGGTTCTGATGAAAGTTTTGACGTAATCGTCAATACAGAAAAAGGGGACCTTGAGATTGTGCGTCACCGCATGATTGTAGAAGACGGTGCCGTAGAAAACCCCCTCATGGAAATCGAATACAGCGAAGCGGTAAAGATTGAGCCCGATTTTGAGGTGGGTGAAGAACTGTATGAAGAAGTAGATATCATGGATTTCGGGCGCCGTGCCATCCTTGCCGCAAAGCAGACTTTGGCCAGCAGGATTGGTGACCTCAAGAAGAATGCACTTGTAAAAAAATATGGTGATCGTGTAGGTGACATCATCAACGCAGAAGTATACCAGGTTTGGAAAAAGGAGGTATTGTTGATTGATGAGGATGGCAATGAACTGATCCTTCCGAAATCTGAGCAGATTCCTTCCGATTATTTCAAGAAAGGAGAGAGCATTCGTTCTGTGATCAAGAAGGTTGAATTGAAAAACAATGCACCTGTGATCATTCTTTCACGCACACACCCCTCATTCCTTGCTAAGTTGCTGGAAATTGAGGTTCCTGAAATTTTTGACGGACTGATTGTTATCCGCAAGATTGTCCGCGAGCCTGGTGAACGTGCCAAGGTGGCTGTGGAAAGTTATGATGACAGGATTGATCCAGTGGGTGCATGCGTGGGCATGAAGGGAAGCCGCATCCACGGTATTGTTCGTGAACTGAAGAACGAGAACATTGATGTGATCAACTTCACCAACAACATTCAGTTGCTTATCCAGCGATCGCTTACACCTGCGAAGATCACAAGGATGAACATTGACAACGAAGGAAAGCGTGCAGAAGTTTTTGTTTCCCCTGACCAGGTTTCATTGGCCATCGGAAAAAGAGGTGTCAACATCAAGCTGGCTGAAGACCTTACCGATTTTGACATAGATGTGTACCGTGACAATGAAGGTGAGATGGCTGAGTATGACATCGATCTAGATGAATTTACAGATGAAATCGAACCATGGATCATTGAAGAGCTCAAGCGCATCGGTTGCGACACCGCACGCAGTGTTCTTGATCTCACTGCAACAGAGTTGGAACGCAGGACTGACCTTGAAAAGGAAACCATCGATGAAATCCGTGACGTATTGAGGGCAGAATTTGAAAAGGACTGATCAATACCGTTAGTATAAAAGAAACAAGCAAAAAAAGCCCAGGAGGATAAATGTCAGAATTAAACACACCAAGGTTAATGGCTGCGGCCAAGGAGTTCAACATCGGTAAAGATACGTTGGTGGACTTCCTTGTCAGCAAGGGATTCAGCAAGGATGACCTGAAGCCAACTTCCAAATTGACGGAAGACATGTATCATTCTTTGCAACAGGAGTTCTCTTCTGACAAGGCCGCAAAAGCGAAGAGTGATGCCATTGAAATCCCCAAGGGTTCAATGGGAGAAGCCAAAAAGAAGAAGGACGAGGAGGAAATCGTTTTCAAGAAGGACTCAAAGAAAAAAACAGCGCCTGAGGAGACACCTGTTTCTGCTGCGGAAATTCCTGCATCTTCTGCTTCAACACCAACTCAGGTTGATGTTGCGGCCAAGGCAGCAGTTGAAGCCCCAACGGCTATCACTCCTGAACCTGCGGAAATTCCTGCAAAGCCTGGTGAAACTTCGGTGGAAACAGTTAAAATTGAAGCCCCTGAATTGCAGGGACCGAAGGTACTTGACAAGATTGACCTTGATGCCATCAATGCATCAACCCGTCCCAAGCGCGGAGAGTCCAAGAAAAAGACCGCTGAATCCAAGAAAGTTGAGGAAGCTGCATTTGTTGAACCTGTTGCACCAGAACCTGAGGTTTCTGCTGAACCGCTTAAGTCAACTGAACCTGAAAGGGTTAAAATTGATGCACCTGAACTAGAAGGGCCAAAAATTGTCGGAAGAATCGAGCTAAAGCCTGAAACGGATGACAGAGGCCGCAGTGCAGAAGTCAAAAGAAAGCGCATTCGCATACCCATTGAGAAAAAGGAACCTGAAAGGACAAAGCCCTCCATCCAAAAAGGTGGAGCTCCTGCACCACAGCGTACTTCAACGCCACGTGTGGGTGGCCCAAGGGTTGTAAGGAAGGGCGAGGTGAAGGAAATTGACGAGAAAGAGATCCAAAATAAAATCAAGGAAACACAGGCCAAGCTTTCTGGTGGCGGTGGCGGGTCCAAAGCCAAAATAACCAAATCCAAGCTACGTCGCCTGAAACGCGAGGAAATGGAAGCCGGTGCCGAGGGCGAAGCGGAAGAAAAAATCCAGGTGACCGAGTTCATCAGTGTAAGTGAGTTGGCAAGTTTGCTGGATGTGAACTTTGCCGAAATCATTGGCAAGTGCATGGGCCTGGGCATCATGGTTTCCATCAACCAACGCCTTGATGCAGAAGTCATAGAATTGGTGGCAGGTGAGTTTGGATATGAAGTGGAATTCATCGACATGGAAAAGCAAATGGAGATGGAAGAGGAAGATGAGGTTGACGCTCCGGAAGAACTCCTTCCCCGTGCTCCAATTGTCACCATCATGGGTCACGTTGACCATGGTAAGACCTCTTTGCTCGATTATATCCGCAACGCCAATGTGGTGGCAGGTGAGGCAGGTGGTATCACCCAGCACATCGGGGCCTACCATGTAGACCTTCCAACAGGCAAATCAATTACATTCCTTGACACCCCTGGTCACGAAGCCTTTACGGCCATGCGTGCCCGTGGTGCAAAAGTTACTGACCTGGCCGTGATTGTGATCGCAGCGGATGACGCGGTGATGCCACAAACCAAGGAGGCCATCAGCCATGCTCAGGCTGCGGGCGTACCCATGATTTTCGCCATCAACAAGATCGATAAAGATGGAGCCAACTCCCAGAAAATATACGAACAGCTCTCCCAGATGAACATCCTTGTGGAAGAGTGGGGGGGAAAGTTCCAAAGCCAGGAGATAGCTGCAAAATCAGGACTGAACATCGACAAGTTGCTCGAAAAAATACTGCTTGAGGCGGAATTGCTCGACCTGAAAGCCAACCCTGACCGGGAAGCCAGCGGTACCATCATTGAAGCAACCCTTGATAAGGGCCGTGGATATGTGGCCACCATCTTGGTTCAGAACGGAACACTTCAACAAGGTGACCTGGTGGTGAGTGGACAGCATTACGGAAGGGTAAAAGCGATGATGAATGAAAGGAATAAGCGGGTAGATGCCATTCCTCCTTCTTCACCAGTACTCATACTCGGTCTGAATGGTGCTCCTCAGGCTGGAGAGAAATTCAAGGTATACCAGGATGAATCTGAAGCCAAGGAAATTGCAGGCAGAAGGGCCCAGATCATGCGCGAGCAGGGCATCAGGACCAAGAAACACATTACACTCGATGAGATCGGCAGAAGGCTGGCACTCGGGAACTTCAAGGAACTCAACATCATCATCAAGGGTGATGTGGATGGATCCGTCGAGGCACTCAGTGACTCATTGCAGAAACTTTCTACACAGGAGATTGCCATCAAGGTGGTGCACAAGGCCGTAGGACAAATCACCGAAAGCGATGTACTCCTTGCCACTGCATCTGATGCCATCATCGTTGGTTTCAACGTTCGTCCTTCTATCCAGGCAAACAAAATTGCAGAAAATGAAGGCGTACAAATCAAGTTGTACTCCATCATCTACAATGCGATTGAAGAGATCAAGAGCGCCATGGAAGGGATGCTTGAGCCGAAGATTGAGGAGAAGATTGTTGCCAATGTTGAGGTTCGTGAAGTCTATAAGTTTGACAAGGCAACTGTTGCAGGTTGCTATGTGCTCGATGGAAAAATCAGCAGAAACAACAAGATCAGGATCATCCGTGATGGTATCGTTGAATATCCCAAAGGGGAAGGCCAAAGCACAGAACTGGGCAGCTTGAAACGCTTCAAGGATGATGCGAAAGAAGTGAACCAGGGCTATGAGTGTGGACTGACCATCAAGAATTTCAATGACCTGCGTGTAGGTGATGTTATAGAAGCGTTTGAAGAAACTGAAGTGAAGAGAACATTGTAGTTTTTCCGAGGGATGGACTATTTATGAAAACTTTAAGTCAAGGGATTTTATCAAAAGGCCGAATTCAATCATATTTGGAAACTGGAACTGCAGCATGAAAAGAATATCGATAGTATTGATCTTGGTTTTTTCTGCCTTCGCAACAAAGGCACAGACGGCAAAATTGTTGGCAGACAAGATTGTTGCCATTGTAGGGGATAAAATTGTGTTGAAAAGCGATATTGTCAATTACATTGAGGACCAGAAACGCCAGGGTACTGAAATGCCGGAAAATGCGGAATGCTTTCTTCTGGAAAGGATGATGCAGGACAAGGCACTGATTTTACAGGCGGAGAAGGATTCACTTCCCGTTTCGGATGAAGAAGTTGAGGCTGAGCTCGATCAGCGCGTCCGTTATTTCATCATGCAGTACGGTGGCAAAGAGGCATTTGAACAGATTGCAGGCAGAACCATTTACCAGGTAAAGGAAGATTTCAGAAAGTCCATCCGCGAAGGAAGGCTTGCCAAATCCATGCGGGAAAAGATCGTGGAATATGTGAAAATTACCCCCAATGAAGTGCGGGAGCATTTCAACAAGATACCAAAAGACAGTCTTCCGTTTTATGAGACGG
Organism: Chitinophagales bacterium; assembly: GCA_030832085.1. GTDB lineage: Bacteria > Bacteroidota > Bacteroidia > Chitinophagales > Chitinophagaceae > Pollutibacter. The sequence continues at coordinate 12,096 of JAURJU010000044.1, forward strand.
AGTTGGTCATCGGTCAAATCGTGATTCATCCCAAGGCAGGACGGGAGCTTGAAAAATTCGCCCAGGATGAACTTGCCGACTACCGCAGACAAATTGAGGCAGGGCAAAAAACATTTGAAACCCTTGCCAGACTTTACTCTGAAGATCCGGGCAGCAAGCAAAACGGCGGTCGATACGAGATCAACAAAGCGCAAAAGGACTGGGATCCTGATTTTAAGAATGCAGCATTCAGGTTGAAAGAGGGGCAGATTTCCCCTGTCATCAAATCCAAGTTTGGATACCATATCATTCAAATGGTGAGCCGCAATGGAGATGATGCCGTGATCCGCCATATCCTCCGCGTTCCTGCCCTGCAGGAGGAGGACATTGAGGCAACCAAGCTTAAGCTGGATTCTATCAGAACCAAATTGGTTGCTGGTACCATCAGTTTTGGAGAAGCCGTTGACAAGAACAGTGATGACCAGAACAGCAAGTTCAACGCTGGTATCATGAGTGGCCAGGGCGGTGCATTTGTAACCATTGACGAACTGGACAAAAACCTTGTTCCTTATCTTGATAAACTCAAAGTGGGCGAATATTCTCAGCCCATGGTGTACAAGGACGAACAGGACAAGCAGGCAGTAAGACTGGTATATTTGCAGAGCAAGACAGAACCGCACCGTGAAAATATCCGTGACGATTATGACAGGATTGCACAACGTGCTTTGGCGGAAAAAAAGGAAAAGACCATTGAGAAGTGGTTCCAGGGAAAGTTGCCTACCTACTATGTGATGGTTGACAAGGATTATCAGCAGTGCGAATCCCTGCGCAGGCAATTTCCGAACTACGTCAGCAAATAACGTCCTGTGCATGGGTTAAATTTTAAGGTTTTGTTTTTTAACCTTACATTCGCCCTTCTTATTTTGCAATATGAGTGATGCCATCAAACACGAATGCGGTCTTGCATTTATCAGGCTGCTCAAGCCTTTTTCTTATTACCAACAACAAAAGGGTACGGCACTTTATGGGCTGAACAAACTCTATCTGCTGATGGAGAAGCAGCACAACCGCGGCCAGGATGGTGCAGGCATAGCATCTGTAAAACTCAATGCAGAACCGGGCTATCCCTTTATGCACCGCCTTCGCAGTGTTGCACAACAGGCCATTGCAGATTTGTTTTCCCAGGTTGGAAAAGAATTCAATGAATTGGAAAAATCCCAGCCAGACATCAGAAAACATCCTGGACTGATGAAGGGGCACCTGAATTTCATGGGGGAATTGTTGCTGGGCCATCTTCGCTATGGCACACAGGGCAAAAACAATGTGGAATTTTGCCATCCCTTCATCAAGCGTGACATCATTCCGGCAAGAAATCTTGCACTTGCCGGTAATTTCAACCTTGTCAACACAGAGGAGCTTTTTAACCTGGTCAATGTGCATCCGGGAGATTTTCAAAAACAGAGTGACCTTGCTGCCATGATGGAAGTGGTGCATCACTTTATTGTGAAGGAAGACGCAGCAAATCCAGGGAACATGTCAATTCCCGGAATCCTCAAAAACGCATTCCAGCATTTTGATGGTGGGTACAATGTATGTGGACTGATTGGCAATGGTGATTCATTTGTCATAAGGGATGCCCATGGCATTCGACCGTCTTATTATTATATCAACAATGAGGTGATTGTTGCCGCGTCTGAACGTGCAGCCATCAGGACCAGCTTTCATGTTGCAGAAAATGAGGTAAAGGAATTGATGCCAGGTCAGGCCCTGATTGTGAAAAGCGATGGGACCTGGACAATTGAACAGATATTGGAACCAAAACCACGCAGGGCTTGCAGTTTTGAACGAATTTATTTCTCCCGGGGGAGTGACGAAAAGATTTACAGAGAAAGGATTGGACTGGGATACCGCCTTAGCAATAACGTGTTGAAGGCCATCAACAATGACCTCAAGCATACCATCTTTTCCTTCATACCCAATACCGCAGAAGTTGCCTTTTATGGCCTGCTAAAAGGCATGGAAGACTTCCTCAACCAGATCAAAGTACAACGGATCATGGCGTGGGACAAGGACTTTGATGAAGAGAAGTTGACCGAAATGATCAACAGGAAGATTCGTGTTGAAAAGGTCGCCATCAAGGACGTGAAAATGCGCACTTTCATCACGGAGGATTCCAACCGCTCTGAAATGGTGCAACATGTCTATGATGTTACCTACGGAACGGTTCAACCCAATGTGGACACATTGGTGGTCATCGACGACTCCATCGTTCGAGGAACAACCCTGAAGGAAAGCATTGTGAGGATGTTGTCTCGCCTCAAGCCCGTTAAAATCATCGTTGTCTCTTCGGCCCCCCAGATTCGCTATCCTGACTGTTATGGCATCGACATGAGCAAATTGGGTGATTTCATTGCCTTCAAGGCCGCATTGGCCCTCTTGAAGGACAGGGGGCAAATGAACCTATTGGATCAACTCTATGACAAATGCAAAGACCTTCGCGAGAAGGGTCAATTGCATACAGAAAATGTTGTTAAACAGGTGTATGGTTCTTTTACACCGCAAGAGATATCTGCGAAAATTGCAGAACTCATCACGCCACAGGAAGTGGATGTGCCTGTTGAAGTGATCTACCAGACCATTGAAGACCTGCACGATGCATGCCCCGGCAACTTAGGGGATTGGTATTTTACGGGAAATTATCCCACGCCAGGCGGCAACAGGGTAGTGAACATGGCTTTCATCAACTTCATGGAAGGCAAGGATGTGAGGGGGTATTAGGATTGAGGGAAGTTGAGGAGTTGAAGCTGTTGGACCAAGGTTGAGCTTGTCAACCAAGGTTGGTAAGCCTGCAAGAGGAAGGAGAGGGTAGACAGCTATCAGTTTAGCCAGAACGCCATTGAAATACAATGAAAAAGGGCCCAGGCAATCTTGCTTGGGCCCTTTGAACATATTCAGGGACATGTATAAATTTAAGTTACTTCAATCCATACTTGAACATATAGCGCTCATACAGCTGCTTGTGCTTGTCTGTAAGGCTGACCAGGCGTCCGCTGATCATGACCAATGAAATATTGCTGCTGCGCATGTCAAGGATGTCTCCTTCGCTGATGACAATGTTGGCGTCCTTTCCTGTTTCGATGGATCCGGTGCGGTCTGCAATGCCAAGAATTTTTGCTGCATTGAGGGTGATGGAGGAAAGCGCTTCCTCTTTTGTCAATCCGTAAGCGGCGGCTGTACCTGCCTGAAAAGGAAGGTTCTTGCCCCTTTGCTGTCCGTCTTCATCACAAATGGCAAACTGTACACCGGCTTTTTGAAGCAATGCAGGAAGCTGGTAAGGCAAGTCGATGCCATCATCTGCCAATGTAGGAAGTGCATGCATCTGACTGAGGATGACAGGGATGTTGTTGCGTTTCAGGATATCTCCGACCTGATAACTCTCGGCTGCGCCCAACAACACAATGTCAAATCCAAATTCATTCTTGAAGTCAATGGCCGCAAGGATTTCCCTCACCACATTGCAACGGATGTAGAGCTTTTGTCTTTTGCTGAACAATCCTTCTACGGCCTGAAACTTGATATTGGTCTGTGTTTTGACAGCCTGGGCGTTGTAGGCCTTTGCTGCACGAAAGAAATCCTTGATCTCTTCAATTTGTTCCAATCCCCTCTTCAACGGATCAACCTGTGGGCCTTGCCCACCTCCGAATCCACCGAAACGGCTGGGCCTGTTGTACAGTGCGGGCATGTTCATGATGATGTTGTTGTCTGCTGCATAGGCAGCATCTTCCCAGTTCCATGCATCGAGTTGCACAACAGAGGATGACCCACTGATGATGCCACCTTGTGGAACAATGTTGGCATGTGTGATGCCATTTGTTTTCAGTGTATTGATGACCTTTGAGTCCGTATTGTAGGCCACCAGGGAACGGATAGAGGGATTGTACTCCCCGATCTCTGTTTCATCAATTGTTGCGCGAATTGAGTTCACTTCAACCAGTCCGAGATTTGAGTTGGCAAGGATAAGTCCGGGATAAACATGTTTGCCTTTTGCATCCACTTTGAAGGCATCTGCTGAAGCAGCGATACCTGCCCCGATATTGGTGATTTTTCCGTCGCGAATTTCAACAGAAGTATTGTTGAGGACCTGTCCGTTTCCAACATGCACCGTTCCGTTCATGATGAATACTGGATTTGTCTGTTTTGCTGCAGGATAAACAGTTTCCTGTGCGTCGGCAACAGCGGTAAAGGCTATGCTTGCGAGTATGCTGAAGAATATCTTTTTCATGCGAATGATTTTATTGCTGATTAGTCTTGTTCGATGGTAAGGAGTCCATGGCTGTGGTCGTGATCTCCACAGTTCAGGAGCACAGAATAACTTGGGACTGCAGGGGTCGTTGGTCCACCTGCCCTTTTCTCGCCATTCATTTTTTGGATCAACCTGTTCCGCTCAGCAGTTTGTTGCTTCCTCATCTGTGCATCCTTTTCCCTGTCGAAATAGACAATGCCATCCACCATGGTCTTTTCCGCTTTTGCATAAATGCTCAATGGATTGTCGCTCCAGAGCACAAGGTCTGCATCCTTTCCAACCTTGATGCTGCCTACACGGGCATCAACGTGCAGCATTTTGGCAGGATTGAGGGTGACCATCTTGAAGGCATCCTCTTCACCCATTCCGCCAAACTTAATGCTCTTGGCAGCCTCCTGGTTGAGGCGTCTGGCCATTTCTGCATCATCAGAATTGATGGCAACATTTAGCCCCACTTTGGACATGATGGTTGCATTGTAAGGAATCGCATCAAGCACCTCCATCTTGTAATTCCACCAGTCAGAGAATGTAGAGGCTGCTGCACCATGGGCTTTCATCTTGTCAGCCACCTTGTATCCTTCAAGGATATGCGTAAAAGTGTTGAACCTGAAACCCAATCTTTCTCCCACTTTCATGGCCGCATTGATTTCACTTTGTACGTATGAGTGACAGGTGATGAACCTTTTCTTGTTCATGATTTCCACCAATGCATCGAGTTCAAGGTCGCGGCGAACCGTTTCATATGGATCTACAGCCACTGGTGCAGGTTTTTTTCCTTTTGCAACAGGAGCTGCCGGTGCAACTGAAGCGGCCTTGATGGCAGATTCGTAATCTTTTGCACGTGTGAAGGCATCTGTCAAAACCTGCTCAACCCCCATGCGTGTATCTGGGAAACGGGTATTCCCTTGGGAAGAGGATGAGCGTTTTACATTCTCACCCAATGCGAATTTGATGAAGCCATCTGAGCCTTCAAATTTCAATTTGTCATCGTTCGCGCCCCAACGTAATTTGATCAGTTGTGTTTGTCCGCCAATGGTATTGGCTGAACCATGGAGGATATGGGAGGATGTGACGCCACCGCTGAGTTGGCGGTAGATATTGATGTCATCCGGATTGAGGTTGTCTGCGATGCGCACTTCAGAAGTAACAGACTGACCGCCTTCGTTGATGGATGCTGCCGCAATATGCGAGTGCTCATCGATGATGCCCGCAGAAAGGTGTTTGCCAGTGCCGTCTATCAATTTGGCAGTGGCGTCTTGCAGGTTCTTTCCAATTTGGGCAATCTTGCCATCCTTGACCAATACATCTGTTCCTTCAAGTCTTCCTTCTTTTTCATTGGTCCATACTGTTGCATTTTTGATCAGGACCGTTTCTTGTTTTGGCGCTTCTGTCCAACCATAGGGTGTGAAGGGATAGGTTACTTCACCCAGCTTTGAGGCGATTTTTTTTCTTGCAGTGTCTGCTGTAAGAGCTGCTCCAGCTGCAGTGTAGGCTGAAACCGTCCAGGTGAGTTTGTTGCCTTCTGCATCTTCTCCATAGCCATTCCAGTCAGCACCATTTTTCATTCCACTGAGGCGAAGCATGTTCCTGGATTTTTTCTCTGGCGTGAAATTCAGTTTGACCATTTTGCCATCAAACGTGAATTTTGCAGCAATGGTATCAGTGTTGATGATATTGGCAGCGTTGGCTGATTTCACTTCCAGTGCATACGTTTTCGTTCCTTGTGTGGATGTGATGGCCAAAGAATATTTTCCTGCAACATCCAGCCATTTTTCAGGTTTGATGCTGTATTTGTTGCCCTGTATCCAGTTTTCGATGATGGATGTTTTTTCACTGAATACATTGCCTGTGGTTACCAGGAAGTTGGCGATTTTGCCTTGCTCCAATGAACCAACCATGCTGCCCATGCCCAGTGTATTGGCGGGAGTAGTGGTCAAAGCTTCGAGGGCCTTGCTTTCAGAGAGGCCATTTTCAATGGCTTTGCGCAAGCTCGACATGAATGCAGCAGGGGAGCGAAGGTCTGCTGTGGTCAGGCAGAAAGGTATCTTGGCTTTTTCCAGTGCACCAGCATTGGTTGGGGCCAGTTCCCAATGTTTCATGTCTGCCAAGGATACAAATCTTGCATCATTGGGGTCTTCAACATCCATGGCCATGGGGAAGTTCAAAGGCACAATCAGGGTGGAACCTGTAGCGGCGATTTCAGCGATGCGCTGGTATTCATTGCCACTGGTTTTGATGATGTACTGCACACCAAACTCATCTCCAATCCTGTCTGCACGCAAGGCATTCCATTTGTCACTTGCATCAAAAATCTGTGGAAGTCCCTGGCTGTTGTTCCATGCAAGAAGGCTCAGGTTGACCCCTTCCTTTTCAGTATTTTTCTTGTACCATTTTGCATCCAGGTAGGTTTGTCTCAACAGCGAAATATTGCCCATCATGGAGGAGGGGTAAGATTGGGTGGATGAGCCCTTGCTGAAAGAGTAATGGGCGGAGGCTTTTTCCTTGAGGATCACCATGTTTTCTTTCATGGAGGCCAGTGAAACAAATGCACCGGTCCCTCTGGCGATACCATCTTTTTGATGGGTAAGTACTGCGCCAAAACCAATCTCGCGCATGGCTTTTGCCTTCGCATCATCAGTAACAAATATGCTTGCTGCATTGACATCTGCCTTGATGGCCTGGTTCCAGCCAAAAGCGCCCTTTGTATTGGAACTGAGTTGTGCTGCGCCAAAGAATCCTCTTCCAAATCCTCCTTGTGCCTGGGCTTGTGCCGGCATGCCATAATCAGCAAAAAGGTCAATGAAAGAAGGGTAGATGTGTTTGCCTGTACAGTCAACAACAATGGCGTCTGCAGGAATGGTTACCGCTGTTCCAATGGCGGTTATCTTTCCGTTGCGAACAATCATGGTGGCATTGGTCAGGGTGCTTTGTGCATCCTTGATGATGGTTGCATTTTTAAATGCATAGGTCGTTTCCCTTTCGTCTGCCACACCATTCACGGGGAAGGTGGATTGGGCGAAAAGAGACATGCTAAGGCATCCGAACAGGATCGCCAAACAAAGTTTTCTCATGTGCTTTGGTTTCGTTTTTGGTAAAGGTCAAGATAAGTAAAATAGTGCTGGAATGGTACATCTGTTTATTGGATGCCCAAATGGGCAAAAGCTTTTTTGAAGGCTTCAAAATCTAGGGTAGGCCGCTCAAATGAAACTGCCATCAATGCCCCAAGGTCCTTTTTGACGTCAAGCTTTTCCTGTTCCCGGACAAGAAACCATTTCATTTTCTGAAGGTGTCTGGCCAGGTATAGCTGCTCAGTTTGTCCGGGCGTCGGAATCAACAAGGCCCTTTTCCCCAATCTCAACAGGTCCATCACAGAAGAATAGCCTGATCGGCATACAACAGCCTTGGCTCCTGAAACCATCGCTGATAGTGCATCTCCATCCAAATGATTCTCAAAATGGATATTGTCCCTGTCCTGCATTGGTTTTGCCACTGCTGGCAGTCCCCGTACAAAGATGACCTCTTCGTTGATGTGCCCCATTTGGCGGATCAATATATTTTCCAGTAGGGTTCGCTGGGGCTCAGGCCCTGACAGCAAGACAAGAACATGATTGCCAACCGATGGTCCTGTATTTTTCAGGCGGGAAACCGGACCAATGAATTGGTGACGTTTGGGCATGAATGGGGGGTGTGACAATTTCCCTGCGACATTTATGTTTCCCGGGCAATCCGGAATCCAGCAGCTGTCGAAGCGGTTTATCCAGCGGTAAAGCAGTAGCCTGGTGATGGCATCGCCCCATTTTCCCAAGCCTGAAATCACCCCCAACTGGTGCGAGATGAAAACCGTTCTGGCTTTTTTTGTATAAAGACCATACCTGTTGTCGCTGATGATGAGGTCCCAATTGTGAATAGCGTGTTGTTGTTCCAGCCACTGGTGCTCATTCTTGATGGCCCTTATGATGTTGGGTACCTGAGCCAGGAGTCTTGGAACAAGGAAAATGCCTTTTCGGGAATAACTGATCCTGTAACCTTGCAAGGGAATTATCCTGGTATTTGGGAACTCTTTTTCAAACAGCGCTGCAACATTGCCTTCTCCTGCAAGGGTGACCTGGCAGCCCACATCAAGCAAATGCCGTATCAGTGGAATGCAACGGGTGGCATGGCCCAATCCCCAATCCAGTGGGGCAACAAGTACTTTTGGGGCTGGTATGTATTGGATATTGGGAATTGGTAATTTTTTTATAAAATGGTATAATTGTTGGATACCTGGATTTTTAAACTATATAACGCAGTATATTAGCCTTGGATGAAATTGAAGTTTTTGCGAACAATCGTATGCCTTTTCTTATTATTGATGATAACAACCATGATCTCCTGTGGTGTCAGCAACAAAAACAATTGCGGCTGTCCCAAAAAAAAGGGTTTCGTGGGCTATTGAAATAAACATGAAGCGTCAGACCAGGGACCTTTTGCTGCTCCGCAAGGATGATGTTCAAGATGACAAATCCATTGAAATGGAAGTTGCCATGTTGAACAACCTGTTGCAGGCCGTTGAGACAACTGCTGCGCTTTGCATTGCTTATGAACTCATTGACCTGAACCGCTTCAAGATCCTACATGATGCACATGCCATTTCACGTGTCCTCAAACCCAATGCCCTGAAGCCTTTCCAATTCCTGGTGAACAGGAATTGATGAAGCTCCTGCTGGGGCTGATCTCAGTTTCTTCCACTGGCTTTTTTTATTTTCCAAAAGGATCCAGCTTTGTAGCATTCACCTGCTCCATGTATTTTTTCCAACTGCCTTCCTTGAATGCATTTACCTTTTCAACCGCCTCTAGGATCAGGCCAGCAGCCCTTTCCACCAGCATTTTTTCCTGAGCTCCAGGGGCAATGGATTTCGAACTGATGCCACTGCTCGCCTGTTGATATTGGTTCATGACGGTGATTTGAGGAACCTGTCCATAGCCCTGCTTGGTTTGGGTTGTACCACTGATGAATTCTCTCAATGCCTTGATGTCGTCTTGTAGTTTTTTGGTTGATTTTTTCAGCGAGTCGATGGTAGCGCCCTTCATCTCCTTGATATAGGTGTCCACTTTCTTGCTGGCATCTTCTGCCTCTGACAACAGATCCATGGCTTCTATCAGTTTGTCACCACTTTTTTTCAATTCAGCCCTCAATGCAGCCTGTGCAATTTTGATTTCATTCCTGTTCCCCAACCTTGGGTCGTCCAGCAGGGTAATCAGGGTTGAATCGTTTACCCCCTTGTAGCTCATCACCACCTTATATTTACCGGGCAAGGCCTGTTGTCCTCCTGGCTCTGCAGCGCCGCGGCCTCCGCCACCAGCACCCATTCTTCTTCCGCCACCTCCACCGGGGGTTCGGTATCCTTTTTCTTCCATTCCCCAATAGGCCCTGTTGAACCCTGAATCTGCAGCCCACCTGAGGTTTCGGATCACTTCATTTTTATCGTTGTAAATTTTAACGACAACTGAATCTTTTTTGGCTTTTGCCGAAGTGTCTGATGAAGCTTTAATAAAGTAAGATATGGGCGCGTTTGCTGGCCTGTTGTCAGCGTCCCAAATTCCCCAGGTGCTCCACTCATAACCGGGTGCGTTTTTGAACTGTGCCTGCACTACATCGCGGCTGTCAAATGCAACAAATGGCTTGTTGATCATTCCCTTGTTGGCGGCCAATTTTCTTAGGGGCCTGATGTCATCAAGGATCCAGAGCGCCCGTCCAAATGTGGCGATCACCAGATCTGCTTCGCGTTCCTGTATGGCAAGGTCATAGGTAGAAACACTTGGGTATCCGTTTTTCCATTGTTGGAATGTGTTTCCATTGTCTAGGCTTACCCATAGACCCTGCTCGGTTCCGGCAAAGATCAGGTTGGGTTCAGTGGGATCCTGCAAAACACAGAGCGCATAACCGACCACCTTTTTTTCATCCACCAATCTTGTCCATGTTTTTCCAAAGTCATTGGTACGAAAAATATAGGGTTTGAAATCGCCCCTTCTGTAGTCATTGGCCACCACAAAAGCTTCTGCAGCATTGAACCTTGAAGCCTGTATTTGTGGTATCCAGGCGCCCACGGGAAGTCCTGGAATTTTACCCCTGAAATTCGTCCAGGTTTTGCCCCCGTCTTTCGTCAGTTGCACATTCCCATCATCTGTTCCAGCCCAGATCACTTGCTTGTCTTTTGATGAAGGTGCAATGGTCATGATGGTGCAATAGTTTTCAGCACCGGTAATGTCTATGGAAATTCCACCATTGTTTCTCTGGTCAATTTTTGCACTGTCATTGGTGGAAAGATCCGGGGAGATGATTTCCCAGGATGCACCCTTGTTGGTGGAACGATGAAGGTGCTGGCTGCCAAAGTAAATGGTAGAATTGCTGAATGGATCCTGTGCGATGGCTGCATTCCAATTGAAACGCAACGTGGTTTTGAGGTCTGGCGCAGGTGGTTTAACATACCAGCTCTCGCCTGTTTTGACATTGTATCGACCCACAGATCCGCCCTGGCTCATGGCAAAAACCCATGAGGCATCGTCCTTGTCTGGCATCACATCAAAGCCATCACCACCCCAGAGATTGTCCCAATAATAATTTTTGATGCCACCGCTCATCCATGTATATGCAGGTCCACGCCAGCTGCCATTGTCTTGCATGCCGCCCATCACATTGTAGGGCATTTCATTGTCCACATTGATGTGGTAGAATTGCCCAACGGGCAATTTCTCATCAAACAGCCATGTCTTTCCCTTGTCGCGAGTAATGCCTATCCCGCCATCGTTTCCATCGATGATGAAATTGGGATTGGTGGGATGGATCCAAAATGCATGATGGTCCGGATGGATGCCATTGTAGGGGATGACCACTTCAAAATTTTTACCTGCATCATCACTTTTGGAGATCATTTGATAGATCAGCCAAACCCTGTTTTCATTTTGGGGATCGCACGCAATTTCCTGAAAGTAGAACGGCCTGGTCGAAACAAATTCAGGGTTGCTGTTCATGAGCGACCAGGTCAGACCACCATCATCAGATTTGTACAATCCATTTTTTGTGGCTTCCACCAATGCATACACGCGGTTGGGATTGCTGCGGGAAATGGTCAGTCCTATTCTGCCGAGGTTGCCTGCAGGCAATCCCTCCTTCTCTCCCAGTTGCTTCCAAGTTTTTCCACCATCGAAGGTCATGTAAAGGCCACTGCCAGGTCCGCCACTGCTGAGGCTCCATGGGGTCCTGCGGTGCTGCCACATGGCAACAAACAATTTGTTGGGGTTGGAGGGATCCATGATCATGTCCGCGACGCCGGAAGTATCATTGGTGAAAAGAATCTTGTTCCAGGTTTCACCACCATCAGTGGTTTTGAAAACACCCCTTTCAGGATGCTCTGCATAAGGGTTGCCGATGGCACCAGCGTAAACAGTATTCGGATTGCTTGGGTCTACAATAATGCGGTGTATGTTCCTGGTTTTTTCAATCCCCATCCTTTTCCAGGATTTGCCGCCATCAATCGTCTTGTACATGCCTTCTCCCAAACTGACGGAGTTTCTTGGATTGCCTTCACCGGTGCCCACCCAAACCACAGAAGGGTTGGATTGCTGTATGGCGATAGAGCCGATGTTGAGGATGGGTTGCTCTTCGAACACTGCTTCCCAGCTGGCACCCGCATTGGTGGTCTTCCATACCCCACCCGATGCAGCACCAAGGTAGATGATGTTCGGATCTGCCACTACGGCATCAATGGAGGTGATGCGGCCGCTCATTCCAGCAGGGCCGATGTTTCTTGGTTTCCAAGATTTGAACTGGTCCAGTGATATCTTTTGTGCAAATGTGGTACTGAATGTTGCGGTTGAGATAAGCAAAAACAGTGAAAACCTTTTGATAAACGCCATATCGCTCAATTTTTTTGAAAATTATGGATTAATAAGCTTGTCTGGAAATTTCTTTTCATTGAACAAAATCCCCGGAAATCTGTCTAACTTAAAGAAATGATTTTGCCATATTGGTGAAACGAATTAATTTAGTGTTTAAACATCAAAAAATGAAGACAATGAAAAAACAATGCCTTACACTTGCAGTTCTCATGCTCATTATTGCCTCCGGCGCAGTTGCCCAAACCACATGGAAGGTGGACAAGGTGCATTCCAACGTTAAGTTTGCAGTATCCCACATGGTGGTTTCTGAAGTGGAAGGTTCCTTCAGGGTATTCGATGGCAGTCTGGTTGCTGCTAAAGCTGATCTTTCTGATGCGAAAGTGAATTTTGCTGTTGATGTTGCTTCAGTGAACACTGACAACGAGAGAAGGGATGGTCACTTGAAAAGCGATGACTTCTTCAATGCAGAAAAGTTTCCAAAAATGACATTTGTCAGCAAATCCATGAAACCATTGGGCGGTAACAAGTACGCACTCACCGGAGACCTTACCCTCAGGGATGTAACCAAAACGGTGACATTTGATGTTACCTATGGTGGTCAGGTCAATACAGGACGTGGTGTGAAAGCAGGCTTCAAGGCCAAGGCCACCATCGACCGCCTTGTGTATGGTTTGAAATATGCACCAGCTTTGGAAACCGGCGGACTCGCAGTAGGCAAGGACGTTGAGATTACTGTTTTGCTGGAAATGGATCAGGCGAAATAAATTGCCAGGGGAAAGGGATGAGGGGAACAGCCAGGGACGAGGGACGAGGGACAAGGGACGAGGGACAGGGGACAAGGGACGAGGGGGGCAGCCATTTTTAACATCTCCAATGTTATTGATTCCAGAGGGCTAACTTACCCGCATCTCAAAACATTAAAAGGGGCTCAAGCATTGCTTGGCCCCTTTGTACTTTATATGAATTGCCCTGTGTCAAGATTTATTATTTGACCTGTAAACTTTTTTTGCAGAAAAAAATTACCCACATCCCTCATCCCCTGTCCCTCGTCCCCTGTCCCTCATCCCTTACCCCTCATC
>JAURJU010000045.1 GCA_030832085.1 Chitinophagales bacterium
ATTCCGATCTTTCCTTTGTACAAGGACGTGACCAAGGTTATCGCAGATGCAAAGATGGCGGTTACACCAACATTGCTGGTCTCTTATGGAGGACCATGGGCTGAGAATTATTATTACGAAACGGACAATCCCTACAGCAACAAAAAATTGCAATTCTTCACACCATACGAAGAGCTTGCTGCCAAATCAAGGCGCCGTGCAACCTGGTTTCTGCCAGAAGAACATGTTTTCCAAAAACATGCCCAGAGCATGAAGTCAATTGTTGAAAAGGGTGGGATTGCCGGCATCGGCTCCCATGGCCAGTTGCAGGGCCTTGGATTCCATTGGGAAGTATGGGCCATGCAAAGTGGTGGCATGAGAACGATTGATGCACTGAAAGTATCTACCATTCAAGGTGCTGAGGCCCTGGGCCTTGACAAAGACCTGGGCAGCATCGAAGCAGGCAAGCTTGCCGATCTGATCATCCTTGACAAAAACCCATTGGAAAATATCCGCAACACCAATACCATCAGGTTCGTGATGAAAAACGGACGCTTGTACAATGGTGACAATGGGGATGAAATTGCACCTGCAGTGAAGAAGCTCAACAGGAGTGAGTGGGAGAAAGCCGCACCGACAATCACCACAACGGTGAAAGAATAGAGGTAAAGATTTTATAACTTGGCATCATGAAATTTTTGCTCTCTCTGTCCATATTGCTGATGTCCATCGCTGCAGATGCACAACCCATTGATACCACTGAGTGGAATGCATATATGAAAAATACCAGGCTGCATTGGGACAGCATGGGTACAGACTATTACGATGGCATTATTGCAGGCAATGGCAGGCTGGGAGTGAATGCCTACAGGGAAGGCGAGAAGGCCATCAGGTTTGATGTTGGTCGTTCCGATGTTACGGACCAGCGACCCCATTATCCGGACAGCATGTTCACCCAACAACTGGTTTCACACCCAAGATTGCCCATTGGTAAAATGGTCATCAGGACTGAAGGAAAAATACTCGGCGCTGATCTTGACCTTGATATTTATAATGCCATAGCCAAAGGATCCATCAGTACAACCAATGGCAGGGTGGAGCTTTTTTTTGTTGTACCATCAGGCGAAGACATCATTCACATTGAAGCATCAGAATTTGGGGGCGAAAAAATATTTTGTGAATGGGTTGCAGAGCAGAGCATCAGCCCCCGCATCACCTTTGGTCGTGTTGATCGTAAACCCTACAACTACCAGAACAATCCTGACTTCGAAATGAAGGATTCTGCCGGATACGGAATTTGTTACCAGCCCTTGCTTGTGAAGGGAGAATATGCAACTGTCTGGAAACATGCAGCCTTCAAGGAAAAACATGTTATAGATGTTGCGGTAGGATACAGCACAGACGAATTGGGGAAGGCCAGGCCCGAGGCCATTGCAGCCATCAAGCGATTTCAGTCAAAAGCATTTGACCTTGTCATGGCCAAACACCGGAATTGGTGGAATGCTTATTTCAGGAAAAGTTTCATTTCCATTCCCGATAAAAGGGTCGAAACCTACTACTGGCTTCAGTTGTACAAGCTAGCTTCCGCAACAAGGGAAGACAAACCCATCTTAGATCTCATGGGCCCCTGGTTTACATCCAAAACACCATGGCCAGGCATTTGGTGGAACCTCAATCAGCAACTTACTTATTCGCCATTGTTTGCATCCAATCACCTGGAACTGACAAAACCCTTGTTTGAATTGTTGAACAAGAATAGGCAGAACCTGATCAACAACGTTCCTGAACAGTGGAGAAATGATGCAGCGGCCATCGGAAGAATAACCAGCTTTGATTTGATCGCTCCCTTGAACCAACATGACCTCAGAAAGGGCCAGTTTGAGCCAGGAGACCTGGTCTGGACCATGCTTTATTACTACCGCTATTATCAATACAGCGGTGACAGGGATGAGCTGAAATCAAATATCTATCCACTCTTAAAACGTGCTGTCAACTACCTGATGCACTTGCTGTACAAGGATGAAAAAGGGGTTTATCATCTTGTCAAATCACATTCGCCTGAGTATGCAGATGCAGAAGATGCACACTATTCATTGTCTGGTCTGATATGGGGATTGCAAACGCTGCTGCATGTGGAACAATTGCTGAAGCTCAATGATCCGGATAAAACAAAATGGAGCGAGGTGCTCCAACACCTTACCCCGTTGCAGAGCAGCGATAAGGGTTTTATGATTGGCCGCAATGTTGACCTGACCTCATCCCACCGGCATTATTCTCATTTGCTGGCCATCTATCCCTACCGCCTGTTGGATATGAAAAATCCTGCCCACCGTGAGATCACCATCCGATCCATCAACCATTGGCATTCCATGCCAGCGGCATTGGCTGGCTATTCATACACCGGGGCTTCTGCCATGTATTCCCTGCTGGGCGAAGGCGATAAGTCGATCAAATACCTCAATGATTTTTTAAACCGTCATGCAGAGCCTGGAGGGCTTTACGCCGAGTCGGGCCCCTGTTTTGAAACGCCCATGGCTTTCGCCACCAGCCTGTTGGAGATGATGCTGCAAAGCGATGATGGCAAGATCAGCATCCTGACTGCTATTCCTGCTGAATGGCGAGAGATGTCTTTCAAGGACCTCGCGGCTGAAGGTGCCTTCAGGGTAAGCGCTGTCATGTATGATGGCATGTTGCAACAGGTACAGGTAAAAAGCCTGGCGGGAAACCGTTGCAGCCTCGACATGATTTCTTCCTTTGATTTTGATATTGTGTCAGACAAAAGGGGAATTGTGGTTCCTTTTGCGAAAAAATCCAATGGGCATGTCAGCTATGCCTTTGATACAAAAGCTGGCGAAACCATCACCTTGAAAAGAAAGAACATGAGCACCGCAAAAGATTTGCTTGTTCATTTCAAAGAGGGAGATTTTAAATGGGGACTCAACAAGGTGTACCTGAAAAACGGAAATACCAAAGACCGTCCTTTCTTTTAACTAGAAATTCTCTGTTGTCCGTGGTAAAAACGCTAAATTCATTCCCTGAATAAACGACATGAAGTGTTCAATTTCCATAGCTGCTGCCATTGCATTGTTGATTGCATCCTGTAATCAAACATCAACACCAAAAAAATATGCATCTGTTGAAGATAGCCTCTTGCATTGTTCATCCAACCTGCCAGCAAGGTATGCTGTTGCTGCATCAGATACTTCCTTTTCAAGTGCTGCCGATAGTGCTTCACACGAAGGCATGGTTTGGATTGCTGGCGGTGAATTCATGATGGGGGCCAACGATGATGAAGGTAGGGAGGATGAATATCCTCAACACCGGGTAAAGATCAGTGGTTTTTGGATGGATGCCACCGAGGTGACCAATGCCCAGTTCAAAAAATTTGTGGATGCTACTGGATATGTGACTACAGCAGAAATTGCTCCTGATTGGGAAGAAATCAAAAAGCAGGTGCCTGCCGGAACACCAAAGCCGCCGGACAGCGTTTTGGTTGCAGCATCCCTGGTATTCCAAAAGCAAGCACCGGGAACTGGATTGGGAGACCCCAGCCAGTGGTGGGATTGGAAAAAAGGGGCCAATTGGAAGCATCCGAAAGGAATAGGAAGCAATATCACCGGAAAAGAAAACCATCCTGTGGTGCATATTTCCTGGGACGATGCCATGGCTTATTGCAAGTGGGCAGGTAAACGCTTACCCACTGAAGCCGAATGGGAATATGCAGCAAGGGGAGGAAGAACCGATAAATACCCCTGGGGTAATGAAGATATTGAGCAAGGCAAGCCCAAGGCCAATACCTGGCAGGGAACATTTCCGAGCACCAATACCAACTGGGATAAATTTCCGGCTTCATCTCCTGTAAAGACTTTCCCTGCCAATCGATTTGGGCTCTATGATATGGCTGGAAATGTTTG
>JAURJU010000046.1 GCA_030832085.1 Chitinophagales bacterium
CTTTCAGGATCCGCATGGGCAACAAGACCATCATCAAGAAAATGGAAGCCTCAGATTGGGAGGATATTGTTTTTGAAGCCACCTATCCCATGGCCAAAATCAGGTACATCGACAAGCAGTTGCCGGTAGACATCACAGCAGAAGTTTTTTCACCCTTCATTCCGTTGGATGAAAAAAATTCATCACTGCCTTGTACTGTTTATTCTTTCACCATCAAAAACAGGACTGCATCAACCATCACGGTGGATGTGCTGGGATGGCTGGAGAACAAGGTTGCGCCGCGTTCTGCAAAAGAAACAGACCAGCGTGTCAATACAGTAATGTCTGACCAACATGCCAAGGGCGTTTTCTGTTCGATCAAACCAAACGGAGACGCACTTCAATCCACTACTGCAGATTATGGCAGCATGGTGATTGCATCACTTGAAACAAAATCAACTTGCAATACCAATATTGTATTGCCCATCCAGGCTGCATCATTTGATGAAACAAATACAGCAGCGGTAGAAAAAAACAAGGCGGATCAATTGATGGCTGCTGTTTGTTCAACGCATACAATTGCTGCGGATAAAACGGCATCAACAGAGTTGGTAATCAGCTGGCATTTTGTGAACCTGAAATTGAATAAAGCCATCCAGGACAAAGGACGGTATTACAATACCTGGTTCAAGTCTGCAGCGGAAGTTGCACAGTATGTTGCAGCGAATGCCAATCAACTTTTTTCAGCAAGCAGACAATGGAAAAAAACCTGGTACGATTCCAGCTTGCCCTGGTGGTTTTTAGAAAGAACATTTTTGAATATTTCTACTTTGGCCACGACAACTGCACACCGTTTTGAATCCGGCAGGTTCTATGCCTGGGAAGGGGTGGGATGTTGCGAAGGTACTTGCACACATGTATGGCAGTATGCCCATGCCATGGGACGAATTTTTCCTTCCATTGAAAGGGATACCAGAGAACGTGTAGACCTCGGATTGTCTCTTCAACCTGATGGCATGATGTGGTACCGTGGCGAAGTGGTCAAGGGGCCTGCGATTGACGGGCAAGCGGGTACGATCCTGAGGATATACCGTGAGCACCAGATGAGTGCAGACAAGGCTTTTCTGCAAAGGAACTGGACGAAAATAAAATTAGCAACACAGTGGGTCATCAACCAGGACCGGAACAAGGATGGCATGGAAGATACACCCATTGAAAACACCCTGGATGCTGTCTGGGATGGTGAGATTGCCTGGTTGGTCGGGCTTTGTATCGCAGCGGTAAAAGCAGGCGAAATGATGGCGACGGAAATGGGCGATCAGGAATTTGCTGCAGCCTGTGCAGCCTATGTTGCCAAGGGCAGCAAAAACATGGATGAGAAATTGTTCAATGGAGAATATTATATCCACCGCCCCGATGAAATAAAAGGCCGTCAAAAACTGGGCTCCTACAATACCTGTCATATCGACCAGGTCTATGGACAAAGCTGGGCACACCAGGTCGGCTTGGGCAGGATCATCGACAAAGAAAAAACATTGTCTGCTTTGCAGGCTTTGTGGAAATACAATTTCACGCCAGATGTAGGACCATACATCAAGGAAAGACCAGGCGGAAGGCCTTATGCCTTGCCAGGCGAAGGCGGATTGGTGATGAATACCAATCCCAAAAATGAGGCAAAGCCCTATGGCGAAAACATGACCTGGCAGCTGGGATATTTTCATGAATGCATGAGCGGATTCGAGCACCAGGTGGCGGCACACATGATGTCCGAAGGCATGCTGGATGAATCGCTGGTATTGACACGGATGATCCACGACCGCTACCATGCAGGCAAGCGCAATCCTTTCAACGAAATTGAGTGCAGCGACCACTATGCAAGGGCCATGGCCAGTTATGGTACTTTCATTGCTGCCTGTGGTTTTGAGTACCATGGTCCCAAAGGCTATATGCGTTTTGCGCCCAGGATGGGTGCAGAAAATTTCAAGGCACCCTTCACTGCTGCAGAAGGATGGGGAACCTATGCACAACAGAAAAACAAACAAGTACTGAATGCAACGATAACAGTTGCCCATGGCACACTATCCCTCAATGTTTTTTCATTTCAGGCTTCAAAAAAACCTGGCAAGGTTTTGGTACGGCTGGGAGATAAAATAATCCCTGCTACCTTCAAACAGGAAGGCGACAACTGCACCATCCAATTTAAAAAAACAGTACTGGTTTCAACAAATCAATCACTCCATATTTCCATTTAAATATGATCATTACAAACAACAAAGTGGTATCCATCAACTATATGTTGAAAGATGAATTGGGAAATCTGTTGCAAGGCAATGATGGCTTTACGCCGGAAGAATATTTGCATGGCGCAGACAATATTTTGCCTGGATTGGAGCGGGCCCTGGAGGGCATGAAACAAGACCAGGTCATTGATGTGGTGATCTATCCGGAAGAGGCATACGGCCCCAAGGAAGTCAGTCTCATCATTGAGGTGTCCAATGAGGATCTTGAAAATCCTGATGCCGTCAGTGAAGGTGAATACATTCAATTGTTCGATGGAACGGAAGCCATTGTGGTAGCGAAAAATGATGACCATATCATTGTTGATGCCAACCATCCCCTTGCCGGACAAACCTTGTATTACACTGTAAAAATATCGGGCATTCGGGATGCAACTGAAGAGGAGATTATCAATGGCGAGCCTTCAAGGCCAACGGCAAACAGCTGCGGCCCTGCGGGTTGTTGCTAAAAAATAATGCATGAAAAAATTATCGGTTCTTTTTTTGTTTCAATGCCTCGCCATGCTGACGCAGGCGCAGGAACTGTTTATTGCACCCAAGCCATCGGCCACAACAAGATGGATCAGTCCTGAAAATCCTACAGGAAAAAAGGGAGCAGCAGGAAAAGCAAACCAGGGTGCAAAAGGCAGTGCTTTTCTCACAGTAAAAGCTGGCGAACAATTGGTGATGATGGATGTGAAGGGTGCTGGCATCATCCGCCGCATGTGGATCAGCGGCACCATCCCCAGAAGCGAAGAGCAAAGAAGAATGGTGAGGATTGACATGTATTGGGATGGCAGCAAAAAACCTGCAGTGTCCGCACCCATTGGAGATTTTTTCGGACTGGGATTGGGTTTGTCGGTCCCTTATAAAAATGCGTTGTTCTCCAACCCGGAGGGCCGTTCATTCAACTTCACCATTCCGATGCCTTACAGGACTGGCGCCAAGATTGTCATCACCAATGAATCATCCGCTCATGCATTGGTTTGGTATGATATCAATTATACCGTGGAAACTGTGCCCGAGGACGCCATGTATTTTCATGCCTATTGGGACCGCAATCCCAAAACAACATTGGGCGTTGACCATGTTATTCTTCCAGAGGTAAAAGGCAAGGGAAGATTTCTCGGAACGAACATCGGCGTGATTGGCGATTCCGCTTACCGCAATACCTGGTTCGGTGAGGGCGAAGTGAAGATCTATTTGGATGGTGATAAACAATTGCCTACGCTTGCAGGAACAGGAACCGAAGATTATATTGGCACTGGATGGGGCCAGGGCGAATACCAGGACCAGTACCAGGGTTCATTGGTCTCTGACAGTAAAAATGATGTCTATGCATTTTACCGGTACCATGTTCCAGACCCTGTTTATTTTCAGCAGGGCTGCAAAGTAACGATCCAGCAGATTGGAAACACCAGTGTAAAGAACATGCGCGATATGCTGGCAAGAGGAGTAGAACTCAAGCCTGTATGGGTTTTCAAACAAGGGAGCAATACGGATATTTTTAATCTTCAGGGCAGGCCTCCCGAACAAATCCTTCTCCTCGACAGACCTGATATCAAAGGCATCAATGATCCAATGTTCGGCAAGGAAGATTTTGGTGCAAATTTTTATCGGTCTGATGATGTTTCATCTGTTGCTTATTTTTATTTGAACAAGCCTTATAGCAATCTGCCTGAGATGAAAGACAAGCAGCTGCGCATTGAAGGAATGAAAGAAAAAGTATGGACCAGGAAAAAATAATTTGATCATGAAAAAACTGAAATACTTGTTGCCTTTGCTTTTGATTTTTTTGATTGCGTGCAACAGTACAAACAATAAAGACAGTGAAATGCAAAAGGGAACATTTGGATATGATTTGGCATTCTTGCGCAAGCACCACAAGGATCTGGTGCTGTTGGAAAACGGAGATGCCAAGTTGATTGTATTGCCGGCTTATCAGGGCCGCATCATGACCAGCACGGCGGAAGGCAATGCTGGAGCGAGTTTTGGCTGGTTGAACCATGAACTGATTGCAACGGGAAAGTTCACTGAACATTTCAGCGCTTTTGGTGGAGAGGAAAGATTTTGGCTCGGTCCAGAGGGCGGTCAATTTTCCATCTATTTCAAAAAAGGGGTTGATTTCACATTTGACAATTGGTTTGTGCCAAAGGAATTGGATACCGAAGCATTTGAATTGGTTGCATCAGACAAAACATCTGCGCAATTTGAAAAGCAGATGCAACTGGAAAATTTTTCAGGAACCAGGTTCAACCTTAAAGTCAGGCGCGATATCAGATTGCTCCATGATTCATCGATCAATGCATTGTTGGGAACAGTTCCGGCAGGAGTACATGCAGTTGGGTTTCAATCAGAAAACGCCATCACCAATACCGGAAATACAACCTGGAACAAACAAACTGGGATGCTTTCCATCTGGATATTGAGCATGTTGAATGCAGGTGATAAAACAACCATTGCGATTCCTTACAAGCAAGGTGATTCGGCATCATTGGGAAAAATGGTTACGGATGATTATTTCGGTAAAGTACCGGCCGATCGTTTGAAAGTCGGCGATGGCATTATCCTGTTCAAGGCTGATGGAAATCTCCGCAGCAAAATCGGTATTTCTCCGGAAAGGGCATTGCCCATGGCCCTCAGCTATGATGCCCAAAACAATGTGCTTACCATTGCGCAGTTCAGCTTGCCTGGAAACACAAAGGATTATGTCAATTCACTTTGGGAGCAACAGCAACATCCATTTTCAGGTGATGCTGTGAATGCATACAATGATGGTCCCGTTCAAGGAAAACAAATGGGAAAATTCTATGAACTGGAAAGTTCATCCCCTGCAGCGGCACTGGCTCCCGGAGCAACACAAACCCATCTGCACAGGACCATCCACCTGAAAGGAACCAAAGAAAGCCTGAATCAAATTGTTCAGCAACTCCTTGGGGTTGGTATTGATACGCTGGTGTTGTAATGCTTGGTGGACACAGTTTTCAGCTTATTCTTTTGCTGGGATAGCATGTTACCTTTGAATAGTATAACTGTGGGCCACTTCCCCATTTTTCCTGGTTGCATTTTCTTCATTGGGTAAATAGGTTCTGATGAATTCAACCTTGGCTTCATTGGAAGAAACACTGATGAGCATATAGCCACGGCCCGGCAACAGAACGCCATCCTTGTACCCGTAAGCTGTTCCTGTAATCTTATTGATGTTTCTTGAAGAAGGCTGCGGCACTGCCTGGTATACAACCCCATCCTTGTCTTGCTTTCCGTAGAAGTGGTCATGTCCATGGAAAAAGACACTTACCTTGTTTTCTACCATCAGCTGGTGAATGGGTTTCCCCCAGCCGGGCCTGTTGGCTTCGAATCCCCAGGTTGAGTCGGCATTTCTTCCTCCCATTTCAAAAAGGTGGGTAAATTCTGTTCCCCCTCGGGCTTCTTTGCCGCTTCCGCCCACCAATTGGTGGCTGAAAACAAATTTAAATGCAGCAGTGCTTTTTTCAAGGGTGTTTCTGAACCAGTCGTATTGTTCTTTCCCGAGGGTCCAAGCCCATTCTCCCCTGATTTTGGTATTGATATATGGATCAATCACCAAAAAAAGTGCATCGCCCCATTGCCAGGAATAATAATTTTC
>JAURJU010000047.1 GCA_030832085.1 Chitinophagales bacterium
CATGGACGGCTTGGAGTTGGCTTCAGTTGTCTCCACTACCGAGGTGTACCATGTAGGAGATCCTTCTGCCAGCATTCGCATCGCAGTGCTTGATTTTGGTGTAAAGAGAAACATCATCCAATGCATGGCCGATCGTGGCGCATATGTAAGGGTTCATCCAGCCAAGACCAGCTTTGAGGAACTGCTTGCTTTTGAACCCCATGGCTTCTTCATTTCAAACGGCCCTGGTGATCCAGCCTCTATGGATTACGCGGTAGATACAGTTAAAAAGATTCTTGATACGCGAAAGCCTGTATTCGGCATTTGTCTTGGACATCAGCTCCTGGCCCTTGCCAATGGCATCAAAACCTTCAAGATGCACCACGGGCACAGAGGCTTGAATCATCCTGTTAAGAATTTGATGACTGGCCTTTGTGAGATTACCACACAAAACCATGGTTTCGCCGTTGATGCCGATGCTGTCAGAAATGCTGAACAAATTGAGGTGACCCATATTAACCTGAATGATGATTCTATAGAGGGAATAAGACTGAAAGATCGCCCTGCTTTTTCAGTGCAGTATCACCCTGAAGCCACGCCGGGCCCTCACGACAGCCGTTATCTTTTTGATGATTTCATCAACCTGATCCATAACAACTAGGCCATGAAAAAAATCACCATCATCAACGGGCCCAATCTGAACTTGCTGGGCAAAAGGGAGCCCGGTATCTATGGAAGTGAAGGCTTCGAATCCTATCTTGAAAAGTTGAAGCAGTCCCATCCTGATCTGGTGTTTGAATATTTTCAGTCCAACATTGAAGGTGAATTGATTGATGCCATCCAAAAATCTGGATTTTCTGGGGATGGTATTATCCTCAATCCTGGTGGATACACACATACCTCTGTTGCCATCGGAGATGCGATTGCCTCCATCAATGCACCCGTAATCGAAGTGCATATTTCTAATGTACATGCCCGGGAAGATTTCAGGAAAATCTCCCATGTCTCTGCGAAGGCAAAGGGAACGATTTGTGGGCTTGGCTTAGAAGGCTATGCACTTGCTGCGCAATACCTGAAAGGGCTTTAAAAGGGCCTATTTAGCTTCTTTGATGACCATTTTCTGGATCAGGTCCAACTTGCCGATATAAAGACTTCTCCCATGTGTTCCTAGAACAATCTCATTTTCCCTCTCTTGAATGACCATGTCATGTACTGGAATGGCTTTGGGTAAATTGTTGGTGAACTGCATGAAGGCGTTACCGCCATCAATGCTGGCGTATGCACCACCATCTGTACCCAGGTAAAGGATGGAAGATGATTTTGGATCTTCACGAAGAACGTTTACTGGTTCCATTGGAAGATCATTGCCCATTTTTTTCCAGGTCTTGCCATAGTCATCACTGCAATATACGTAGGCAGCATAATGATCATCCCGGTAGCCGTTCATGGTTACATAAACACGGCTTTGCAGGTGGCTTGACGCCACTACCCGGCTGATGTACAATCCTTGTGGGAGTCCTGAGAGTTTGGTCCAGGTATTGCCGCCATCTTTTGTCAGGGAAACAACTCCATCATCGGTTCCAGTATAGATCAATCCAAATTTGAAGGGGGATTCACTGATACTGGTCATCGTACCAAAGGGCACATCACCTGTTTTCTTTCCATTGGAAAGGTCTCCGCTGATGCGTTCAAAATCATCCCCCCTGTTCATGCTCCTGAACAAGATGTTTCCCGCCATGTAGAGAATATCCGGATTGTGTTTGGACAAGAGGATGGGTGTTTGCCAGTTGAAACGGGGCTTCTCTTCTTTTGAGGTTTGTGGTACTGGCCTCAGGAATTTAGGGCCGGGATTTTGTTTGTTGATGCGCATATAGGCGCCGAACTGAGAACCGGTGTAAACGGTATTGTGGTCGCGAGGGTCAATCTGTACCTGCATGCCATCGCCTCCGCCCATTCTCTTGAAGCCATACTGCCCTTCGTCTGTCCAGTCAATCGATTCCTTGTTGGTGGACTTTCCATACCAGGAGCCATTGTCCTGCAGCCCACCATAGACATTGTAGGGTTTTTCATTGTCAACATTGATGGCATAGAACTGACCTACTGCAGGAGAATTGGCTTTGAACCAGTTCTTGCCGGCATCATAGCTGATGTTGCATCCTCCGTCATTTCCTGCAATCATGTGATCGTCCCTTTTGGGATTGATCCACAGTGCATGCCAGTCTGCATGGGTATTGCCCTTGTCCATGGAGGTAAAGGATTTTCCACCATCTGTAGAAAGGTTGGCACTGGTTCCTAAGATGACAACCTTATCCGAGTTGGTA
Source organism: Chitinophagales bacterium (assembly GCA_030832085.1). Taxonomy (GTDB): domain Bacteria; phylum Bacteroidota; class Bacteroidia; order Chitinophagales; family Chitinophagaceae; genus Pollutibacter. Next base: position 2,301 of record JAURJU010000047.1, read on the forward strand.
GGAGACACAAAGATTTTGCCAAAATAGTAGCCGAACGTATTGTAGATCTCAATGTTCTTCTCATTCGTTTTGTTCCAGTGTTTTCCACCGTCCAGGCTCTTGTATACCTCACAACCGTAAATCTGGTTGGCTGCAGGACCTGCACCTGTATTGGGTTTGGGAGTCTTTGAGGTATCAGGCTTCAGGTTGTAGTTGTCTACTACTGCATATACCATGGATGGATTTTGTGGGTAGATGGCAAGGCCGATTCGTCCGATGCCTTCACCTTGTGGAAAGCCGGAACCTGCATTGGTCAACAACTTCCAGCTGTTGCCGCCATCAGTGCTTTTGTAGATGCCGGAAGTTTTTCCACCCTCTGTGAAGTCCCAGGCTTTTCTGATGCGGTGCCAGGTTGAGACATAGAGTTCATTTGGGTTTTTGGGATTGATGTCCATCTCAACAGCACCAGTTGTTTCATCCACAAACAGGGTTTGTTTCCATGTTTTTCCACCATCAGTGGTTTTGAAAACACCCCTTTCTTTGTTGGTGCTGTACAAGTGTCCGAGGGCTGCAACCCATGCTATATCAGGGTTTGAGGGGTGTAATGTTATTTTACCGATATGCTGTGTTTCCGGAAGGCCCAGATAGGTCCAGGTCTTGCCATTGTCATTGCTCTTGTAGACGCCAATGCCTGCGTAAGAAGAACGGCTGCTGTTTACTTCGCCAGTCCCCACCCAGATGGTACGCGTTTTCCAGTTGACGGCAATGTCTCCAATGCCAATCACCAGTTCATTGTCAAAAATCGGGGTGAAGCTTTGTCCATTGTTGGTGGTATGCCATAGTCCACCAGTGGCGTAAGCAACATAAAATTCAGTTGGGTCGTTTGGATTTACTTCAATATCATCAATCCTTCCACTCATCACAGTTGGTCCAATGTTTCGGAAGGCAACATCCTTCAAGCTGCTTGATGCCGCCTTCTTTGCTTTGGCTTCAAGACTGGCCAGACGGGTCTCTCCTGGTGTTGGCATCACTTGTGCCTGAACCATTGATATCCAGCCCATCAGGGTGACCAGGGCAAGCATAAATCTTGGGGTAACTTTATTGTGAAAACCTTTGGTATGCATATCGAGCTATTTTGATAAATTTATGTCTATGCAATATAGAAATTCTATGCTTATATCCCGGCGCTTGTATACCAAGATGATGTTCCTTTTTTTCTTTTTGTTTTCAATTTCACTGCAGGCCCAGCCATGGCTGAGTTACAAGCTGACACCAAGGGGGGATACCATCAACCGGCTTGATCAGCAAAAAATGAAACAAGGTCCCTGGGTGCTTCGCTTTGAAACACTGCGTGGCGAGCCCGGATGTGAGGAAGAAGGATATTTTTTAAATGATAAAAAGAATGGTGCCTGGAGGCGCTTCAGCCTGATGGGAGACCTGATTGCAAGGGAAAATTACAAAGGCGGATACCGAGACGGGAAGCAACAATATTTCACACAAATGGGAGATATCCTGAGGGAAGAGAGTTATAAAGCGGTAGATCCTAAAAATCCATACGATACCATCATGGTGCCGGACCTGGATCATCCTGACAGGATGTTGGAAAAAGTGATCAAACATGAAGGGGCTGAAGTAAAAAATGGCACCTGGATCTATTACAGCGCCAGTACCGGAGATGTTGTAAAAACAGAACGATTTGTATTCGGTCAACTTGAAAAAAAAGGACCACCACCAATTGTTCCACA
>JAURJU010000048.1 GCA_030832085.1 Chitinophagales bacterium
AGGGAATTTTTCTTTTATCACCCTTTCCAGAAGATCTGAAGTGTATTGCTCACTTTCGAAATGGCCGATATCGGCCAAAAGCATTTTTCCTGCTGGGGTAAAAAAATCATGGTAGCCAAGGTCTGCAGTGAAATACAGGTCTGCTTTTTGCTTTAAAGCACTGTGAATCATTGATTTACCCGAGCCACCACAAACTGCAATCCTTTGGATGGATTTGCCTGAAAATGCGCTGTGGCGGATGACGCCTGTCTTGAAAACGGATTTGATCCGTTCCAATACATCTTTTTCAGAAACTGGCGCTGGCAATGTGCCTATCGCCCCGCCTCCCAGCTCAAGAAAGCGGTTTTCCAGCGGCACAATGTTATATGCCACCGTTTCATAGGGATGTGCAGCATTCAATGCCGAAATGATCTCCGCCTGCAAATGGACAGGAAAAATGAATTCCAGTTTCAATTCCTGTTCAAGATGGCGATTCCCCTCAGTTCCTGTGAATGGATTTGCCCCCTTCAGCGCCCTGAAACTGCCTTCGCCAGCGCAGCTGAAACTGCATTCATCATAAAGCCCAATGGCCCCTGCCCCAACTTTGAAAAGGGCATTTTTTACATTTTCTGCGTGATCTTTTGGAACATAAGTATTGAGTTGTCCATGGGTTCCAGGCAGGGGAGACAAGACCTGTATTTTTTCCAACCCCAGTCTGGAAGCAATTTCGCCGTTCACCCCCCAGATGACATTGTCTAAATTGGTATGAATGGCGTACACTGCAATGCCGTGGCGAATGCATTCCAGCAACATCCTGGTTACAGGGTCGCCCGCATCGATTTTTTTAAGGCCTTTAAAAATGGGCGGGTGGTGAACCACAATCAGGTTGAATTTTTTTTCTATGGATTCTTTGATCACCTCATCAGTAAGGTCCAAAGCAATGATTGCCCCAAAACAATGGGTATTGGCATCTCCACATACCAATCCGCAGTTGTCATAGTCCTCCTGCAACCGAAGGGGTGCTATTGTTTCCAAAAAGTTAATTATATCAGCGATGTGTTGCATTTATTTTCATTTTTGCAGGAATTGAAATTACTTTACTTTCTGAACAGCAAACCATTGAAACATAGATTTTTATACTTTTTAGCGGTTTTTTTTTCCAGCCAGGCATTCTCGCAAAAAATTGTCCATGATTGGGAAAACTATGTTGCTTCCGTCAATGGTAAACCTGTTTCGGTCAATGTTGACCTTGGTCTGTCATCATTTGCCCCTGTCAGAGAGGATTCGTTTGTCATCATCCTGCGGGTCAAGATGAATGCGGTAGGTACAAATGGAATGCCATCCCCTGCAGAAGAGGAAAGGTTGATACTCATGGAGGACGGTCTGGTGGAATTGCTTGCAAGGCAGTCGGGAGCAACGTTTGCGGGAAGGTTCACACAAAGGGGTATACGCGAATTTTATTTTTATGCTCCTGATACCATGGGATTTCGAAGGGCCGTGAACCAGGCCATGCAGCCATTCTCAGGACATGAATGGTTGAGTCAGGCTAAAAAAGACAAGCAATGGGAGAATTATTTCAATGTCCTTTATCCCGGCAAGTTAGACCTGTTCAGGATCCAGAGCCGAAGGAGCATGGATGCATTGCTGAAGTCATCACCCTTGAGGAAAGCACCATTGGATATCGATTATTTCTTTAGTTTTCGAAGCACTGAAAGCATGAAACTCTTTCTGGGTGCGCCTGAAATGACAGCGTTTCAGGTTGTTTCACTTCCCGTCAATCCTCAAGCAGGGAAATCAAATTTGGAACTGGTCTTGAGGAGAAAGGCCAATCCTGATCAAGGGTGGATAGAAGCCCAACTTGTACCGCTTTTCAATCAGGCTCAGCGCGTGGGAGGAGAATTTTTGGGTTTTCAAGGCTCAGATAAATAAAGAAGTTAACCATATGTGGTGTTGACCCCTTCATCCAATTCTTGGTATTGCCCATCGTGCAATTCTCTTTCAGGTGCTGCGCATGATATTTTTGGATCAAACAAAAAATACAGTTTCTCTGTTGTAAATTCGTAACGTTACACAACATCAATAACTACAACAAGCAAAGCATGACAATTCAAAAAGGACAAGCTGCTCCCGACTTCAGCCTTTTCAATTCTGAAAAGAACAAGGTAAGCCTCGCCGATTACAAAGGAAAAAATCTTGTAATCCTCTTCTTTCCATTGGCTTTCACTGGTGTATGTACCACTGAACTTTGTTCCGTGCGCGACAACATGAATGTATACACATCCCTCAATGCAGAGGTGGTAGGTGTTTCAGTCGATTCACTCTTCAGCCTTGGTAAGTTCAAGGAAGAGCAACAGTTGAATTTCCCCTTGCTGTCTGATTTCAACAAAGAGGTGTCCCAGGCATATGGTGCCTTCTATGATGAGTTTGTACTCGACATGAAAGGTGTTTCACGCAGGGCTGCATTTGTTGTGGACAAAGAAGGCATTGTTCAATATGCAGAAGTACTGGAAAGCGCCGGTGACCTTCCTAATTTTGATGCCATCAAGGAAACCCTTTCAGGACTTAACTGATATCAAAGGACCTGAACAATCAGAAACTTGAGGTAATTGGTATTCTCCAATCCCCTGACAATTGGATGGTCTGGGGATTGTGATTGAAACACCACTTGCCTCAGGTTTCTTTTTGCATCTTTGGCTGCCATCTCAATGGTTTGATAGAAGACATCAGGCTGAACCAAATTGGTACAAGAGGAAGTCACCAAAAATCCACCTGGTTTCAGCAGTTTCATACCCCTGAGATTGATTTCCTTGTATCCCCCAATGGCATTCTGCACATTCTCACGGGTTTTGGTAAATGAGGGTGGATCCAACATCACCACATCCCATTTCTTTTCCTCTTTGCTCCATTGTTTCAGGGCATCGAATGCGTTGATGGCCTGAAAACTGATGTTGTCCAACTTGTTCAATTTCGCATTTTCTCTTGCCTGCTCTACGGCATTTTCAGAAATATCCAACCCCAGCACATGCTTGGCTCCGTAGCTGGCCGCATGGATTTCAAATGTACCGGTATAGCAAAAGGCGCCAAGCACATCTGCACCTTTTACAATGTGTTCGATGGCCCTACGGTTGTCGCGCTGATCGAGGAAATACCCGGTTTTTTGCCCTTTTTCCACATCGACCAAAAATTGCAGTCCATTTTCAACAATTGGAATCTTGGTATCAAATGGGGAGGATAAAAATCCTTTTTTCTGTTCCAATCCCTCCAGCTCCCGGACGGCCACATCATTTCTTTCATAAATGCCTTTGGGTGAGAAAATCTTTTCAAGGGCCTCGACAATTTCATTTTTCCATTTATCGATTCCAAGCGTCAACGACTGCAGTACAAAATAGTCATTGAACTTATCAATGATCAGTTGCGGCAATCCATCGGCCTCGCCAAAGATCAACCTGCAATTCTCCGTAAATCCTATTTTTTTTCTGTATTCCCATGCTGCTGAAATCCGATTGTGAAAGAATGCAGCGTTGATTTCTTCTGATTTATTCCTGGTAAGCAACCTGACTGGTATTCTTGAGACAGGGTTGATATAGCCCCTTCCAATAAACTTGTGGTCATGGGTATAGACATCGGCGATGTCACCTGCCACCAGTTCGTCATCAACAAGGTCAATCTCGTTGGAGAATATCCAAGGATGACCGCTGGCTACCCTGTTGCTGATTTTTCTATTTAATACCACTTTCTTCATGCTGCAAAGGTAAACTTTCATCGAAAAGGCAGAAATTTGCATTTCAAAGCTAAAAAATGCGACAATTTGGCTCATTCTTGGAGGATGGCAAGCCATTTGAAGCACATCAATAGCAAATTCAAATACCATGGAAGAAAATGAAATGACGCAACAAGAAGAGCAGGTCCCTGTGGAAAACAGTGAAAATGAAGCCACGGAAACCCTTTCCGAAACCGAACAATTGAAATTGGAGGTTGAAGAGCATAAGGCCAAATTCATTCGCCTGTATGCAGAATTTGATAATTTCAAAAGGAGAAATGCCAAGGAGCGGGTTGAATTGATCCAGACTGCTGGAAGGGATGTGCTGCAGTCCATGCTGGAAGTAATGGACGACTGTGACAGGGCTGAAAAGCAAATGCAAACCAGCGATGACCTTCAGCAGATCAAGCAAGGCATCGGGCTTGTTTTCACCAAGTTCAGGAATACCCTGCAGGCCAAGGGGGTAAAAGAAATGAAGAGCATTGGGGAGGAATTCAACCCCGATTTTCATGAGGCCATCACCGAAATTCCTGTCAACGACCCTGGAATGAAGGGCAAGGTAGTCGATGAGGTGGAAAAAGGGTATACGCTCAATGAGAAGATCATTCGATATTCAAAAGTGGTGGTAGGAAAATAAATGGCCCAGGCCAACTAAACAGCAAATATGTCCAAACGCGATTATTACGAAATACTTGGGGTTTCTAAATCCTCTTCTGCAGACGAAATCAAAAAGGCATACCGCAAGGTAGCCATGCAGTTTCACCCGGACCGGAATCCTGGCGACAAGGCTGCAGAGGAAAAGTTCAAGGAGGCTGCTGAGGCCTACGAGGTGCTGAGCGACCAAGACAAAAAGGCCCAATATGATCGATATGGACATGCAGGTGTAAACAGCCGCGGTGGCGGTTTTGGCGGTGGCCAGGGAATGAACATGGATGACATCTTCAGCAATTTTGGAGATATTTTTGGGGATGATATTTTCGGTGGCTTTTTTGGTGGCGGAGGACGTCAGCGTGGCGGTGGTGCAAGGGCAAGAGGCACCCGGGGAAGCAATCTTCGCATCAAGTTGAAGATGAATTATGAGGAAATTGCCAAAGGCGCCAGCAAGACTGTTAAGGTAAAAAAATACACCGGTTGCACTTCCTGCGGAGGTTCTGGTGCAAAGGATAAAAACGCAGTACAGTCATGTGGAACCTGTGGGGGCAGTGGCCAGGTTAGAAAGGTGACCAATACCTTCCTGGGCCAGATGCAGACGGTTGGCACCTGCCCAACATGCAATGGTGAAGGGTCTACCATCACCAGCAAGTGTGCTTCGTGCAAGGGCGAAGGACGTGTTTATACAGAAGAAACAATTTCCATTGATATTCCTGCGGGCGTTCAGGATGGAATGCAACTGAGCCTCAGTGGCAAAGGAAACGCAGGTGAACGTGGCGGGTCACCCGGAGACCTGATCGTGTTGATTGAGGAGGAGCAACATGCAGAATTGCAACGCGACAACCTAAATGTCATCTATGACATGCACATCAGCTTCCCTGATGCCGTTTTTGGGGCACACCTGGAAGTCCCAACCATTGATGGCAGGGCCAAGATCAAGATTCCTCCTGGCACACAAGGCGGAAAAATTTTCAGGCTGAAAGGCAAGGGGTTTCCTTCCGTCAATTCATATGAAAAGGGTGACCAGCTGATCCATGTCAACGTATGGGTGCCCCAGGAACTGTCTGCTGCGGAAAAGGAAATGGTGGAGAAAATGAAGGATGCCAAAAATTTCCAGCCACAACCGGATAAAAATGAGAAGAGCTTTTTTTCCAAGATCAAGGAAATGTTCGGCTCTTAGCAACAAAATTGCTTATTCCGCTATCTGCATGATTTCGTCGATGTTTCGGCCAAATCCGTTGTAATCAAGGCCATAGCCCACTACAAATAAATTAGGGATTTCGAACCCCATATAATCTATCACTATGGGAAACCGTGTAGCCTCCTTCTTGTGGAGCAATGCACATACTTTGAGGGAACGTGGCTGTTGGTGTATCAACTGTGGCAGAAATTCAGACAGTGTTTTACCTGTATCAACAATGTCTTCCACGATGATTACATCCCTTTCAAAAACATCTGTTTCCAGGCCGATGGCTGTGATGACTGACCCTGTTGACTTTGTTCCCTTGTAGGACGCGAGCTTGATGAAACTGATTTCTGCCGGTATTTCTATCTTTTTGAAAAGATCAGAAGCGAACATGAATGATCCGTTGAGGATGGCAATAAAAAGCGGTTTTTTGCCATCATAATCAGCATTGATCTTCTCTGCCATGCGCGCAATGGCATTGGAGATTTCCGCTTTGCCTAAAAAAGGAACAAAAGTCTTGTCCAGAACCTGTTTTTTCATTTTATTTTTTTGGAATCTTGATTGCTTGACCTACCTGCAATGCATCTTTTTTCAAGTGGTTTGCCTTTTTGAGGGCATCTACCGTAGTATGAAATTTTTTCGAAAGGCTGTAAAGCGAATCCCCGGCCTTGACATGGTAAGTTTTTTTGAACCTGATTTTTCTGCTTGATTTTTTGTCCTTTTTGGAGACATATGGCGCAGCATCCTCATCTGCTGCTAACGGGTTGAAACCTTTGGTCATGGGCTGCAGTGGCGTATTCCTGATTTTTTCAAGGTATGCAGCCATGTCCTTTTTCTTGCCGTTTCCGTTAAATTGATTGAGATCGTTCAGCTGGTATCCTTCGATGTATTTGATCAGTGTCTCTGCATAAACGGGATTGGTGGCGTATCCTGCCTTTTTCAATCCCCACGCCCATGCAGCATAATCGTTCGCATCGTATTCAAAAAGGAAAGCATAACGGGGCTGTGATTTCAGGTAATTGGAATGATCAAGGTAGGAATCCTCTGCTGTTTCATATTTCCTGAAACATTCACCCGTTGCATCATCATCATGAAATACCTTTTCCCCTGTCCAGCTGCTTTTGCACTTGATGCCAAAATGGTTGTTGGACCGCAGTACAAGATCACTTTGTCCGGCATTGGTTTCATGGATGCCTTGGGCAATTTTGATGGAAGCAGGTATCCCTGTCCTGCCCATTTCCTTTACTGCTAGTTCTGCGTAGGTTTCAATGTATTTGATGATGTTCTCATTGGGTGCTTCCTGTGCCAACAAAGATTGGATGGAAAAAACGATTGCTGCTGTTGTCAAATATATTTTTTTCAACTTCATGCCATTTATTTTTTACAAAGGATGGTCAGCCCATCCCTTACGGTCAACATAACTTTTTCTACCCTTTCGTCTTGCCGAATGTATGCATTGAAAGCGGCGATGGCTTTCGCGCTCTTTCCGGTGATGTTTTCTTTCAGTACTTCGCCGTGAAACAATACGTTGTCTACAATGAAAAAAGAGCCTGCCTTCATTCCGTCAATCAATGCGAGATAATAGGTCAGGTATCCTGTTTTGTCTGCATCAATAAACACCAGGTCCCAATCTTCATGAATACTGGGCAACAAGGATGCTGCATCTCCCACGTGCATTTCAATCTGGTCTTTGTATGCACTCCTGTTGAAATAGTTTTGTGCCGTTTCAGCATCGGCTTCCCTTTTTTCAATGGTGTGCAAAATTCCATTTTCAGCCAGTCCTTTTGCGAGACAGAGCGCACTATAACCGGTAAAGCTGCCAATTTCCAGGATTCTTTTTGGCTTGATCATCCTGCTCATCATGGCAAGGAAATTACCCTGCAATGGGCCACTGATCATGTGTGGTTCAGCATGGTTTTCCACCGTATGCGCATGAATTTCCTGCAGCAGTTCATCTGTTGTCGAACTGTTGTACAGTGCATAATCATTTGCGGCAGAAAGAATGAATTCCATTGATTGCAAAACTACATCCTTCATTCCTTAGTGGCAAGGAACAACTGTTGTTAAAAAGCGAAAATTTTAACTAGGATTTCTTGGAGATCATTGTCAGCCCCAGGAACGTGAGCAGACCATTGATCAGCAACATTTCAAATCCAATTTGGTATCCATTGAACCAGACCGCTGCATTTTTACCCAGAAAATAACAGGCTGCGGGAGCAACAAGGCAAATTGCAGTGACACCATAGCCCGATCCCAACGTCCTTTTTGTCAAAATTCCAAAGCCAAACAATCCCAACAATGGACCATATGTGTACCCGGCCAGATCCAGGATAATACCGATGATCGATTTGTTGTCAATCCATTTGAACAGCATGATGCAGAGCAGAAAAACAACTGCAAAACTCAGGTGAACAAATATTCTTGTCTTTTTTTGTGCATCCTCTGAAAGTCCTTCCTTTCTTCTGATGCCAAGAATATCAATGCAAAAGGATGAAGTCAGCGCAGTAAGTGCTCCATCAGCGCTGGGGAACAAGGCCGAGATCAGTGCGATGATGAAAATGATGCCTATGGCTGGTGGTAGATGGAAAAGCGCAATGGTGGGGAATAAATCATCACCAATTACGTTCTTGCCTTCAAACAGCAATTGCTTGCCATCATATACCGCACCTTTATCGGTAAGATAGAGGTAAAGCAGTCCTCCCAATACCAAAAAAAGCAAGTTGACCACCACCATGATTGTGGTAAAGGTGAAAATGTTTTTTTGTGAATCCTTCATGGTCCTGACACTGATGTTTTTTTGCATCATCTCCTGGTCAAGCCCTGTCATGGCAATGGCTATCACTGCACCACCAATGATATTTTTCAAAAAGAAAGCCTTGTTGTTGATGTCCGTTTCAAATATTTTGGTGTAACCTTTTTCGGACATGATGTTCAGGGCTTGTCCGAGGGAGAGGTCAAGATTGGAAAGGATATAAAAAAGGCAGATGACCAGGCCAACCAGCATAAAGCTGGTCTGTAAGGTATCGGTATATACGATTGTTTTTACACCACCTTTCCAGGTATATAGGAGGATCATCAGCAAAATCAATGCTGCAGTGAATACAAAAGGCACATTCATTTTGTCGAGGATGAAAATTTGCAGGACATTGATGACCAGAAACAGTCTCGCTGTAGCACCAAATGTTCTGGAGATGATGAAAAACAATGCCCCTGTTTTATAGCTTTCCTTGCCAAAACGTTGGTCGAGATAGTGGTAAATGGAAGTGAGGTTAAGTTTGTAGTACAATGGGATCAATACATATGCGATGGCGAGGTAACCAAATACATACCCTATGATCACCTGGAAATAAGCGAAACCGTTGAATCCTGTAGCACCGACATTACCGACAGTTCCTGGAACTGAAACAAATGTAACACCCGACAATGATGTTCCGATCATGCCAAAAGCAACCAGCATCCAATTTGAATTTCGATTCCCTATGAAAAAGGACTCATTGGTGGCATTCCTTGCAGTGTACATGGCCACACCCAATAAAAGGATAAAATACCCCAAAACAAAAGAAAAAAGCAGTAAAGGAGACATGATTTTCCAGTTAAGACAGCAAGGTAATGCATTTAAAAAAAATATACTTTTGGGGTATGCTAGAAAGGCTGTTTATTCAAAATTATGCCATCATTTCCCAATTGGAAGTTTCGTTTTCAAACGGATTGGTGATCATTACCGGGGAGACGGGTGCAGGAAAGAGCATTGTCTTGGGGGCATTGGGTTTGGCATTGGGCGACAGGGCAGACAATACCCAGGTTCGGGAAAAGGAAAAGAAGACTGTGGTTGAGGCATCTTTCAGGGTAAAGGTTTCAGATGCATTGCGGCGCATTTATACTGATGCAGACATTGAGGTGGATGATGAAATTATTCTTCGAAGGGAAATTCAAGCTTCAGGAAAGTCAAGGGCATTTGTCAATGATACTCCTGTCAGCCTTGCACAGCTTCAACAACTTTCATCCCAGTTGGTGGATCTTCACCAACAATTTGATACACTTGAATTGGGGGATAAGCAGTTTCAAAGGATGTTGCTGGATGCCAGGGCGGGTTGCCTTTTGCAAATGGCTGAATATACCGGGGTGTTTGGACAACTTGTTGGTATTCAAAAAAAGATCGCAGATCTGAATGCATTGATTCAGAAAGCCCAACAGGAAAGGGATTACAAGCTTTTTCTTTTGAATGAGTTGGAGGATTTGAATTGGCAGGATGGCGAAGCAAAGTCCATAGAGGAAGAGCTGAATCTCCTTTCACATGCAGACCAAATCAGGGCGGGTATTGGCAAGATGGGTTTTGTGCTGAATGAGGGCGAGCAGCCAATCATCCCGCAGATAAAGTCAATGGCAACACAGTTGCAGGCCCTTTCGAACCATCATCCGGCCCTAGCTGGAATGGTTTCCAGACTCCTGTCCGTGCATGTTGAAATCAAGGACATTGCTGGTGAATTGGAGTCCCTGTTGGATGGCATAGTGATCGATGATAAACGAATGGACCAATTGAATGAAAGGCTGGCAGTTGCACAACGCTTGGCCAAGAAACATGGATTGGCGGCTGTTGACCAGTTGGTTGAACAAAGATTTGCATTGTCGACCGACATGACAAAATTCGAACATTCACAAGATGAATTGTCTGGGTTGAAAAAACAGTTTGATCTTGTTCAGGCTGAAGCATCCATGCTGGCCAATGTGCTGCACGAAAAAAGAAAATTGCAGATCCCATTGCTGGAGTCAGATGCCAATGCATTGCTGAAAAGGGTGGGTATGCCCAACGCAGATTTGAAAATCGATCTTAAAATACGTGAACTGTCCCATTCCGGGATTGACGAAGTTTCATTCTTGTTCGATGCCAACAAGAGTGGAAGACATGAGCCTTTGCACAAAGTAGCCAGTGGTGGTGAACTGAGCAGGCTGATGTTGGTGCTAAAATCACTTGTCGCAAGTTCTTTGGAAATGCCTACCATGATTTTTGACGAGATCGATAGTGGTATAAGCGGGGAGGCAGCAAAACAAGTGGGCATGCTGATGGAAGACTTGGCCGTATCGCATCAACTTGTTGCCATTACCCACCAACCGCAAATTGCAGCCCGCGCTGACCAGCATCTCTTTGTTTTCAAACATCAGGAGAACGGAAACATTTCCACGGGCATCAGGGTTCTTGATCAGCCCGCGCAGGCAATGGCCATTGCCCAAATGCTGGCAGGAGAAAATCCAAGTGAAGCAGCGCTTGCTTCTGCTAGGGAGATGATGAAATGATCCAACCTGCCTCCCCTCTTGAGGCTTGTGGGCTGAAGAACTGGAGGTTCAACTATTTCCCTATATTTGCCCCCAAATCTATCCGACATGTCCAATCAACTGCTCAAAGGAAAAAAAGGAATCATATTCGGCGCACTGGATGAAAAATCCATTGCCTGGAAAACCGCGCTTGAATGCCATGCACAAGGCGCACAAATTGTATTGTCCAATGCTCCTATCGCCTTGAGAATGGGGGAGATCAACAAACTGTCTGAGCAAATCAACGCCCCGGTCATTGGTGCGGACGTAACCAACATGGATGACCTCAGAAATCTTTTTGCAGAGAGCATGAAACATTTTGGAGGTGGGGTGGATTTTATCCTTCATTCTATTGGAATGAGCCTGAACCTGAGAAAAGGAAAAGGGTATACTGAAATAGACTATGGTTTCAACCAGAAGACACTGGACATTTCTGCCATGTCGCTTCACCGCGTTTTGCGCACAGCCTGGGACATGGATGCCTTGAACGAATGGGGCAGCGTTGTGGCACTCACCTACATCGCAGCACAACGTGTTTTCCCTGATTACAATGAGATGGCTGACGCAAAGGCCTTGTTGGAAAGTGTCACACGAAGCTTTGGATACCACTATGGCGTCAAGAAAAAAGTGAGGATCAATACAATTTCACAATCGCCTACTCGTACAACTGCTGGAAGTGGCGTAAAGGGCTTTGATGGTTTTGTGAACTATGCTGAAAAAATGAGTCCTTTGGGAAATGCTTCAGGAGAGGATTGTGCCAATTATTGTGTTACTCTGTTTTCGGACATGACCAGAATGGTGACCATGCAAAACCTTTTCCATGACGGAGGATTTTCATTCACTGGTGTTACGCAGGCCGTGATTGAACAAATGGAAAAATAAATCATGCAAATGAAGTGGAGGGACTATTTGGGATACATTGGCGTTGTAACAGGTTCCTTGACTTTTGTTCCCCAGGTGTACATGGCTTGGAAAACCAGGTCTGTAGGAGACCTTTCCCTATGGATGATCCTGATTCTCCTGTTGAATGTAATCATATGGCTGGTCTACGGGGTTACCGGAAAAGACAAAGCGATGATCCTTGCAAATTCAATCATTTTGGTGCTTTCACTTCTCATGCTATATTTCAAGCTAACATTCTGATAACGAGAAATGCCACCCGAAGGGTGGCATTTCTCGTTACTGAAATATTTTAATATTCATCCTCGTTGAAGAAGAAGTCATCCTGGCTGGGATAATCAGGCCAGATGTCATCAATCCCCTCAAAGATATCTCCTTCATCTTCCAGCTCCTGAAGGTTTTCAATCACCTCAATGGGTGCTCCGCTCCTGATGGAATAATCGATCAGTTCATCCTTGGTTGCAGGCCAAGGTGCGTCTTCTAAATATGATGCCAATTCGAGTGTCCAGAACATAGGGGTATGTTTTAGAATTTCGGCAAATGTAATGGTTAATTTGATATATCCAAATCCCAAGATATCAACAGAATTACGCAATGGTAAACTGTAGTTTGGTTAACTTTATAGTAAATTTTCCATAGATGCTGGAAGGGAAAGGCATTGTTAAGTTTTATGGCAACCTTGAAGTGCTCAAAGGAGTTGACATCTCCATTGGAAAAGGTGAAATCGTCAGTATAGTCGGGTCCTCTGGCGCTGGGAAAACTACTTTACTTCACATTTTGGGAACATTGGATCAGCCAGACCAGGGAGAATTGTATTACGAGGGAAAACGGATGGATCAACTGAAGGGCAGAGCGCTGGCCAAATTCAGGAACCGGAACATTGGTTTTGTTTTTCAGTTTCATCATTTGCTTCCAGAATTTTCTGCTTTGGAGAACATTTGTATGCCCGGTTGGATTGCCGGAGAAAAAAGCAATGCATTGGAAAAGAAGGCGATTGCATTGATGGAACGACTAGGGGTGGCTGATCGTGCAGAACACAAGCCTTCAGCACTTTCTGGCGGAGAGCAGCAACGTGTTGCAGTAGCGCGTGCCCTGATCAACGGGCCAGGAATTGTTTTTGCCGATGAACCTACTGGTAACCTTGATTCCACCAATGCAACTTCATTGCACAAGCTTTTTCAGCAACTCAGGGATGAAATGAACCAGACTTTTGTTATCGTAACACACAATGAGGAATTGGCAGCCATGAGCGACAGGATCGTTCACCTCAAGGATGGAAGATGGGGCAACTGAAACTATATCCTGGGTTTCCAGGGTATTTCTTCCGCATTGAGCGCACGGGCAACATACCTTCCCAACATGAATAGGTAATCGCTTAGCCTGTTGATGTATTGTACAATAAGGTTGTCTTGTGGTTCATCTGAAGAAAGCAGGGCAACTACAAGCCTTTCGGTTCTTCTGCACACACAACGGGCAATATGGATATGTGAAACTGTTGGGTGCCCACCAGGCAGAATAAAAAATTGTAATGGCGCTAGCGTTGCATCCATTTTATCCATTTCCTGTTCTAGAAAAAGGACATCTTCCGGTGTAAGGTCTGGAATTTTCATTTTTGTATCCTTGTCCGGATCGCATGCAAGGGCCGAGCCAATGGTAAACAGCCTGTCTTGCAATTCTTTGAGGGTGTTTTTTATGTTTTCATCAGTAATGAGATCCCTGCAAAGCCCGATGTTTGCGTTCAGCTCATCCACAGTGCCATATGCCTCAATCCTTTCATGGGATTTCAATACCTTGGTTCCTCCAATCAGTGAAGTTGTTCCCCTGTCACCCGTCTTGGTATAGATTTTCATTGCCATCTTCACGTATTGTTTAGAGGATAATGTGACAATGGCAAATTTTGTTCGCTGGGAAGCTGTTTTTTTTTAAACAACGCTGGATGCGTCCTTTCTTTTGTCGCTTTCCAAGACGCCATCCCTCAGACGGATTACCCTTTTTGCGTAATTGGAGATGTCTTCCTCATGTGTAACGAGTACAACCGTATTGCCTTCATCATGGATTTTGGCAAAGATGTTCATGATTTCATAGGAAGTTTTTGTGTCCAGGTTTCCCGTGGGTTCATCTGCCAGGATGATGGACGGGTTGTTGACCAAGGCCCTTGCGATGGCGACCCGCTGGCATTGTCCGCCGGAAAGTTCATTGGGTTTATGGTGGCTTCTGTCCATCAGATCTACTTTTCTCAACACTTCCTGTGCCATTTCCGTTCTCGTCTTTTTGTTGATGCCTGCATACACGAGCGGCAGTGCCACATTTTCCAAGGCCGTCAACCGGGGCAACAGGTTGAACTGTTGAAAAACGAAACCAATTTCTTTGTTCCTGATATCGGCCAGGTCATTGTCCAACATTGTGCTGACATCATGTCCGTTCAAGACATACTTGCCAGCAGATGGGGAATCCAGGCAGCCGAGGATGTTCATCAGCGTACTCTTGCCAGACCCTGATGGCCCCATCAGCGCCACATATTCGTTCCGCAGTATATCAAGGGAAATGCCTTTCAGCACCTGAAGCTCCTGTTTGCCCATGATATAGCTTTTCTTGATCTCTTCAAGGTGTATGACTGAATCAGACATGGTATTATTTTTTGATCACCTTGGGTACAGTGAAAAACTGCCCTTCAGCGGATGGTGCATTCTTTAGGGCAGTTGCATTGTCAATGGAACCCTTGATTTCGTCCTCACGAAGCATGTTACCCTCCACACACATGTGTGTGAGTGGTGCAATTCCTGTAGTATCAATCTCATTCAACTTGTCAACAAAACCAATCATCTGTTCCAGGTCTTGTTGGATTGCATCGATTTCATGGTCGTTGAATTCCAACTTGGAAAGTTCTGCTAGTTTTTTCGTCATTTCCCTGTTTAGCTCCATTGGTAATGTTTCAACACAAATTTAATTCATTTCAAGCCATGAGATGCATTTTATTGATGAATGGAACGGGTTTCGGCCTTGCTTCATCGCCTCCTTTACATTTATTATCTTTGCACGATGAAAAACGGGAACGCAATCGTTATGAGTGGAATCAGGCCCACGGGGTTCCTCCACCTTGGCAACTATTTTGGCGCCATGCGCAATTATGTAAAGTTGCAGGAAGAATATACCTGTTATTTTATGGTGGCAGATCTCCATGCCCTGACCACGCATCCCGACACCCGGGAATTGAAGGATAATGTACACAGGGTGTTGGCCGAGAACATTGCTTCTGGCATCGATCCTCAAAAGGCCGCCCTATACTGTCAGAGCCACGTGCGTGAAACTGCAGAATTGTACCTCTACCTGAACATGTTGGCTTACCTGGGGGAGCTCGAGAAAACAACAACCTTCAAGGATAAGGCAAGGCAACAACCTGACAATATCAATGCCGGGCTGCTTACTTACCCGGTTCTGCAAACCGCGGATATCATCCTCCACAGAGCAACATGGGTGCCTGTAGGTAAAGACCAGGAACAGCACCTTGAAATGGCACGCAACTTTGTGAAACGTTTCAACCACCGCTATGGGGATGTTTTTCCAGAGCCACTTGCTTATAATTTTGGAGACGACCTTGTAAAGGTGCCAAGCCTTGATGGTTCAGGTAAAATGAGCAAAAGTGAAAACCAACTGGCCACACTCTACCTGGCAGATTCGGATGATACGATCAGAAAAAAGGTCATGAAGGCAAAAACGGATGGTGGTCCGACCGAACCCCATTCACCCAAACCCGATTACATAGAAAATATTTTTCAATTGATGCGCCTTGTAAGCAAGGATGAAGTTATTTCCACATTTGAATCTGCTTATGAAAACTGCAGCATTCGTTATGGCGACATGAAAAAGCAACTGGCCGAAGACATGGTGGCTTTTATTGCTCCCATCAGAGAAAGGGCTGAATCCATCAGGAATGATACCAGATACCTTGAGGATGTCATGGAAATGGGAGCAGATAAGGCAAGGGCCAGCGCTGCTGCAACAATGGATCTTGTGAGGAATGCAATGGGTTTGGTTTATTGAAAATGAATATGTACTTTGTTTGCCGGTTGTTTGCCGGATAGAACCAGAAAATTATGGCCAAAGCTAGAAAACCAAAACACGTTGCAATTGCAGGGAACATTGGAGCTGGGAAGACCACCCTTACTGAAATGCTCAGCAAGCACTACAAATGGATACCCCAGTTTGAGGATGTAGACCAGAATCCCTATCTCTTTGACTTTTATGAAGACATGCCAAGGTGGAGTTTCAACCTTCAAATCTATTTTCTCAACAGCCGCCTGAACCAGTTGATTGAGATCAGCAGAGGAACCGAAACAGTAATCCAGGACAGGACCATATATGAGGATGCATACATATTTGCGCCAAACCTTCATGAAATGGGCCTGATGAGCAAGCGTGATTTTGAAAATTATTTTGATTTTTTCCAGAACCTGCGTCAAATGGTCAAGCCTCCTGATCTCATGATCTACTTGCAGGCATCTGTGCCCACCTTGGTTGGTCAAATCCAAAAAAGAGGAAGGGAATACGAAGAAAACATCCGGTTGGACTACTTGAAAAAGCTGAATGAATATTACAACAAATGGGTTGAAGGATACAAGGAAGGCCCTTTGCTCATCATCAATGTAGACAAAACCAAATTCGTGGAAAACGAGGAGCACCTTGGTGAAATCATCGCCAAGATTGATGCTGAACTCTACGGATTGTTCTAGATGCCCTCCATAAACATATCCAGTTTTTCCGGAACGCTTGTCTGGTGAATTGTCAAAGATGCCTTGATCAATTGTACCACAGCTGCTTTTCCTTTATCCCCAAGCGAAAGGGAAAAGTCATTTACGTAGAGTTCGATATGGTTGCGCATCACCTCCTGGCTCATTTCTTTTGCATTTTCTGTTACAAAGGATGGCAATGAACTGCTGTTTTGATGGGCGTATTCCAGGCTTCTCCTGATGACCCTGTTGATGGAAAGGGTCAGGGTAGGATCAAAATCCCGCCTTGCCAAGATTCCACCCAACGGAATCGGACATCCTGTATTGGCCTCCCAAAGATCTCCCAGGTCTGCAACCTTGTGCAATCCTTTCTGATGATATGTGAAGCGGTTTTCATGGATGATAACACCTGCATCGACTTGCCCATTCAGCACCATGTCTTCAATGGCATGGAAGGGGACAAATACCTTGTGCTTGATCCTTGGGTAGGCCATGGAGAACAGCAGGTGTGCAGTGGTGTTGATCCCCGGAAGCGCAACCCTTGTATTTGGGCCCATCAGTTGCTCTTGATAATTTATGTTTTTGGTGATGAACAGCGGACCAACACCTTTTCCCAAAGCCCCTCCGGCATCCAGGATCCTGTAATGATGCAAAAGTTGAAATACCGCACCATAGCTGACTTTGGAGATGTCAAGTGTTTGTGCAATGGCAAGCTTGTTCAGGGTTTCAACATCTTCCAGGTGCGGAATGAATTCCAGCCCTTCAGTGTCAATCTTACCATGCAGCATTGCATCAAAAATATAGGTATCGTTAGGACAAGGTGAAATTCCCAGGCTTAGTTTCATGGTTGGTCAATCTTGCTGATGAAGCTGATGCAAGCGGCAGTTGCTGCACCAAGCGATTCCTTTATTTTCCATTTTGATTTATCCCTTTCTCCAACCATGTTGGAGATTCCCCTGATCTGCATGAAAGGAATTTGTTGAAGGGAACATGTGTAATGAAGTGCTGCGCCTTCCATGGATTCGATGTCTGAATGGTAGGCGTTTTTGAAAAGAGAAATTCTTTCTGGGGAGCTGCTGATTTCGTTGACGGAAACTGCCCTGACAGCAGGAATACCAATAGCACTGAGCAATTCGACATGGGGGTTCACTACAGCCCCATCTTCATAAGGGACGATATTTTTACCGGCCAACCCCAATTCAAAAACATCACGGTATCCGCCATTTTCATGTACGCCCATGTCAGCGATGATTTCCCGCTCAACCACAACGGCTGTCCCAGGCGGCAGTTCTTCTCTGAAACTTCCTGCAATGCCAATTTGCAGGATCATGTCAGGCTTTGAAAGGGAAATTTCCTGCATGATGGAATAGGCTGAGGGCAACATTCCAACCCCTGTGACCAGTGTCCTGACCTTCCTGTCAAGCATGTCAGTAGAACCATGGCGGATACCAGACAGTTCGATTTCAGTGGCTGCAACGACCAGGATGTTCATGCTGCAAAGTTCATCAATTCTGTGGAATCCTATTCAAAATTGAGGGTTGATTCAGATTTGAATGGGATTTTTTGATATTGCTGCTTAACTTTGCAACCCTAACTAGCATATGCCAACATTTTATTTGACCAGACGGGAACATTTCAACGCAGCCCACAAGCTGTACAATCCCCAATGGAGCAGGGAAAAGAACGATGAGGTTTTTGGAAAATGCGCCAATGAAAATTGGCATGGCCATAATTTTGAACTTTTTGTAACTGTCAAAGGCCCTACAGATCCTGAAACGGGATTCATCGTTGATGCAAAATTGTTGAGCAGGATCATCAAAGAATTTGTGGTGGACGTGCTCGATCACCGCAACCTCAACCTTGATGTTCCTTTCATGGAAGGGAAAATTTGTTCTATCGAGAACCTTGTTTTTGAAATATGGGGACAATTGGCCCCGGAAATGCCCGCTGGCGTAACCTTGCATTGCATCCGTTTGGTGGAAACGCCAAGAATTTATGTTGAATATTTTGGAGAGTAGCCTCTCCACCTGTAAACAATGCCTCCTTTATTGCGTTAGGAACCTCTAAACATTTAACTTTAGGGGCTATGGGCGAAAAAGTTGCAGTATACAGGGAAGAGCATTTCAATGCGGCACATCGGTTGAACAACCCGTCATGGAGCATAGAACAAAATAAACTTGTTTTTGGTAAATGCAACCTTCCAAATTACCATGGCCACAACTATGTTTTGATTGTAAAGGTCGTTGGAGAAGTTGATCCGCAAACTGGATATGTGATCGACATGAAAGTTCTCTCTGATTTGATATCAGCACATGTTCTTCAGCAGTTTGACCACAAGAACCTCAACCTTGACGTACCTGCTTTTTCTAACCTCAATCCATCTGCTGAAAACATAGCGATTGTGATCTTTGGAATATTGCGCCCACTGATCAATGAACATTTAGACCTCCAGGTACGTTTATATGAAACTCCCAGAAATTTTGTGGAGTACCCCTATCAATTAAAATAAACTTATGGCGTATACAAAAATTGATCATTATGACGATAAAATAACATCAGCGCTGATGGAGCACTACAAGCAATCCATTGGCTTGCTTGGGGAAGATCCGGAACGGGAAGGTCTTCTGAAAACTCCTGAACGGGTGGCCAAGTCCATGCAAGTGCTTACCCAAGGGTATCAGATTGATGCTAAGATGATCTTGAATTCCGCAAAATTCCACGAGGAAGTGAGCGAGATGATCATCGTAAAGGACATAGAGCTTTACAGCCTGTGTGAACACCATATGCTGCCGTTTTTTGGGAAAGCCCATATTGCCTATATCCCCAATGGTTGGATCACTGGTCTGAGCAAGTTGGCAAGGGTGGTAGATACCTATAGCAGAAGGTTGCAAGTGCAGGAAAGGCTCACCACACAAATCCTTGATGTTATAAAAGAAACGTTGAATCCCCTGGGAGTGGCAGTTGTCATAGAAGCTTCTCACTTGTGCATGATGATGCGCGGAGTTCAAAAACAAAATTCCGTGACCACCACTTCAGCATTTTGTGGAGAATTTGAAAAAAATGAAACCAGAAGTGAATTCATCCGATTGATAGGTTCTAAATTGCATTGACACAACAGCATATTGATGGTTGTATCAACGCCAGGGAATGCCCTGGCGTTCTTTTTTTCATTGGTTTTTTTTACCTTTACCAACTCAACAACATCTATGATACACGCTTATGTTTTTCCAGGGCAGGGTTCGCAGTTTCCAGGGATGGGGAAAGACCATTATGAGGGCAATGCTTTTGCAAGAAGGTTTTTTGAACAGGCAAATGAAATTTTAGGCTTCAGGCTTTCTGATATCATGTTCAATGGCACAGAGGAGGATCTGAGACAGACGAAAGTGACACAGCCAGCAATTTTTCTGCATGCTGTAATTGCTTATAAAATGATTGATGCTGCAACACCACACATGGTGGCTGGTCATTCCCTGGGAGAGTTTACCGCATTGGTGATCAATGGTACTTTGCCTTTTGAGGAGGCGTTGAAGTTGGTCAGCATCAGGGCCATGGCCATGCAAAAGGCCTGTGAGTTGAACCCTTCTGCCATGGCGGCAGTTTTGGCACTTTCAGATGATGTTGCAGAAAAAATTTGTGCTGAAATCACATCAGAAACAGGGGAGATTGTCGTTCCCGCCAACTACAATTGTCCTGGTCAGTTGGTCATCAGTGGATCCAATGCCGGAATAGATATTGCCTGTGAGCGTATGAAAGCTGCTGGTGCAAAAAGGGCCATAAAGTTACCTGTCGGGGGTGCTTTTCATTCCCCATTGATGGCACCTGCAAGGGAAGAGCTGGCAGAGGCCATTCTTTCAACATCCTTTCATCGCCCTATATGCCCGGTTTACCAGAATGTTGTGGCAAAAGCGGTAACAGAACCTGAGCAAATAAAACAAAACCTGATTGATCAGTTGACGGGTCCTGTGCGCTGGACACAAACCATCGAAGCAATGGTTGCAGATGGAGCAACAGGTTTTACAGAAGTAGGCCCGGGTAAAGTATTGCAGGGATTGATTTCCAAAATCAACAAGACTATTCCAGTGGAATCATTCAATTGATCATGACAACATGATCAGGCCTGTGCGGCAGGTCCACCGAATTGGAATGGCACCTGCACTTCTTCGTAATCCTTGATCTTTCCGTGTACATCCTCAAATTTATCCAGGTTGTCTGCCAAGGCAGTCATCAACCTTTTAGCGTGTTGGGGTGTAAGGACAATCCTTGATTTTACTTTGCTCTTTGGTGTCCCGGGCATCACACTTACAAAATCCACTACAAACTCTGCATGGCTATGGGTGATGATGGCCAGGTTAGCATACTGACCCTCTGCAATTTCTTCTGATATTTCAATATTGAGTTGGTTCTGTTGTTGTTCGCTCATTTGATGTGTTTAATCTTACAAATATAAGGCTTCATCTTGTTGTATGCCTCAGGCGCCCCATTGCCAAATGGCCTGAACCCGCCAGTCGTTTTTATTCTTTTCGATGGACCATTTGCCACATACCTGCATGAATTTGCCCATTTTATATTGCAAAACTACATAGGCCTTTGTTCCGGTTCCATGGTGTGGCAGGACAACATGGTAAGAGGGCAAATCTCTTTCGTAAGCATAAATCCTGGTTGCATATCCATCGGTTTCAAAAAAGGAGCAACGGATGCTAGCAGAAACCGGTTGCAAAGGTGGTTTGAAGATCAATTCAGCAAAGGCGAGCTGTCCATTTTCCATCTTTCCATCAGATTTGCTGATGCGGATCATTTCGTTGCGAAGCCTGAGTACAACGCCATTGAGGGGTGTCATCGATGCATGCATCCTTATCTTAAAGGTCCTGTTCTGGAATTGTATCCTGGTATAGAATTCTGTTTTTTTGTTTGGACGCCAGGCATATTGAAATGAATATATGCTTCCTGTTCTTTTTCCAGGGGTGCTGAATGTTGGCCAATCCTGTTGGAACCTGTCGCAGTAGATTTCAAACCTGTGCATGGGCGAGGGCATATAGTTGAGGTTGAAAAAAAATCCTTTTTCATTGCCAGCTTCCTGGCTTTCCGAGAAAACATTTGATGCCAGCGAGCGGTACCGAATACCCATATTCCTGTATAACATACAAACATCCAACTTGGGGTCTATGCTTTTAACCAGGCCAATGACCATTGCCCTTTGAAAATGTTTGTCTATCGCCAGTTCTGCAAACATGAAGCCCATTCTTGTAGAAACTGCATGATCGATGCTTGCGTTTTGCCAGTTTGAGCCGCTGATGGAAAACCTGTTATAGGGCAGGTCCCTCTTTTTGATGGGCAAGTCAAACCCGGTATGCACAAAATTCAGGCTGCTCTTCCCCAACCTGTTGTTGAACCTGATGTTTCCCCCTGCAGTGAATTGGCCCAATGATTTTCTATCTTCCAGTTCACTGTTGGTTCTGTGCAATCCTGAAAACAAAAATGCGCTGACCCATCTTGTTCCTTTCGCAGTATCGCTCATGGTATTTGCATCCAAATTTTTCTTGCTGATGAATGCCGCAACTTCAAACGCATTTTTTTGAAGTTGAATTGCCACTCCTCTGCAGAACCGATTTTCATCTGTTCCGGTATGTGCCCTGAAAAGCGCCCCCTGTCGGTAAACGCTCATCATGTTGCTGCTCCTTCCCAAAGCAAATCCCTGCCAATGGACCAGTCCTTGTCCCATGCTCACGGTATAATCACCCAGTACCAAATTTTTAAGCATGCCCCGCTTGCTGATGCTGGTAAAGAAGCTGTAATGGTCTGCCAGTTTTTTTTCTCCTGCATCTTTC
The DNA here is from genome assembly GCA_030832085.1 of Chitinophagales bacterium. Lineage (GTDB taxonomy): Bacteria > Bacteroidota > Bacteroidia > Chitinophagales > Chitinophagaceae > Pollutibacter. The sequence continues at coordinate 22,339 of JAURJU010000048.1, forward strand.
TCTATCGTGATCCCCCACAGCAGCAGGTCCCTGAAATTAAACCGGTAACTTGCCAGTTGCTTGTATTGGTGATCCAATGTATCTGTGTCAGTCGGCACTCCGTTTATTTGCCCACCGGTTCTGAACAAGGCCCTGTGTTCTCCTTCTTTGATCCGTTGTCTGAGCTCTGGTGCCAGCGGCTGTTCCGAAGCAAGTGTCAACACCGGTAGTATTTTTCGAATGGTGTTTGGGTCCCAATCAGGAACAGCCTGCAGTTCCATCAGGCTGATAAAGTCACCAAAGGATTTTCTGTACAAAATGAATTGTTGAATTTGCAATGGTGTCAACAGAAGCAGTTCGCCAAGTTCACTTGCGCTGATGCTGTTGATGTTGTATTTTTTGAAATAGCCGATACCCCTTGTTTCATTGATGTTGCTTGCGTTGCTTTCATCGCTGGAGATAGAACCCTCTGCGATGAACTCCATCTCTTCCTCCTCTTGACAAACTGCATTGTGGCCAATCATCACCAACAGGAATATCATCAGTACAGCCTCATTTACCCGATGCATGGTTCATGGTTAAGCCTATTGAAAACCCCAGTTGTGGGTGATTGCCTATGTCTAATCCCCAAACATTATCACCCATTTGTTTTGTTATGCCGACCACCATGATGTTGTTGGCTGTGTTGATTCCTGTTCTTATTCCAATGGTTTGATCCAGTTGCCACTCCAATAGCCCTCCGATTTCAGTCGCCTCACCGGTTCGCTTCCTGATTTCAGCCCCCAGGTAAATTTTACTGCTTGCGGCAGTGCCTATGCCTGTGATGATTTCGCGGTATGTTGTTCTTCTGTTCTCCTTGGCTCCGCCCACTGGAAGCCATTCTTCCAGCTGAAAACCAAGTGCAGTTGCTGGGGTGATGCAGTAGAGCATTCCGGCACCCGCCTGAATGCCCCATTGGACGGGTTGTGTCGCCCATTTGAATCCGGTCAGTTTCATGCAAATCCCTATGCCCAATGGTTGATCAAGCCGGATGCCCATGCTGGTGCCTGTGGAAAAGGACGAAAAAATCCCGCCCCCGCTGAAATGACCTCCAAAGCCCAGGCTTCCATAGCGTTTGGGAAGCAGCAATGCCATCCCCAAATTGGACATGTCCTTGAGCATGAACCGGTTTTCAGCCTGTATTCCCAATTGTTGGATGGTTTGAAATGCCCCAGCAGCGGCCAGCGCAAAAGCAGGCCCTGCATGTTGTTTGCTTTTTGTATAGGCCCTTAAACTGAGTGGCAGCAGGGTATTTGCTGTTGGAACTGCCTGTGCCATGGTTAAAAAAGGTGACATCACCCACAATAAAATCATCTTCTGCATCCAGTAAAGATGATATTCCGCAACTGACAGTCAATGGGAAAAACATCATATTTGGGTGTCATTTTTCCCGACTGTACCTTTGTGCCATGAAATTGTTGGATGGTAAGTTAGTTGCTCAAGCGGTCAAGGACAGGCTGAAGACGCATACGGAAGAACGGATGCTTCTGGGAAAAAAACTGCCCCATCTTGCAGCGGTTCTTATTGGCAACAATGGCGCCAGCGAAACCTATGTTGCGTCCAAGGTCAAGTCCTGTTCAGAAATCGGCTTCAAGTCAACACTGATCAGGCTCGACGCCGATGTTACTGAGCAGAACCTTCTTTTTAAACTCAACGCGCTTAACGAAGATTTTGATGTAGATGGGATACTGGTGCAATTGCCATTGCCCAAAGGAATATCAGAGCAAAAAATCATTGAAACCATTTTACCCTCCAAGGATGTTGATGGATTTCATCCGGAAAGCGTTGGAAGAATGGTTCAGGGTCTTCCTACATTCTATCCTGCGACCCCCTACGGGATCCTGCTATTGATGGAGCATTATGGTATTGAAACCAAGGGAAAACATGCTGTTGTCATTGGAAGAAGCAATATTGTCGGCCGTCCCATCAGCATCATGCTGAACAAGAATGAATATCCAGGCAATTGTACAGTAACTGTCTGTCATTCGCATACCCCCAACCTCAAGGAAATCTGTCTTCAGGGGGATATCATCATTGCTGCGTTGGGACACCCTGAATTTCTCAAGGAAGACATGGTGAAACCAGGTGCAGTAGTGGTGGACGTTGGCATCACCAGGGTTGCAGACGAAACCAAAAAATCTGGCTTTACCATCAAGGGCGATGTTGATTTCGAAAAAGTAGCGCCCAAGTGCAGTTATATCACACCCGTTCCTGGTGGCGTTGGTCCGATGACCATTGCAGCCTTGATGATGAATACCTTCAAGGCCTGCGCCGCAAAAGACTGATCCATGCAAGCACAGAAAACCGGTTCACTGCCGTTGATGGAACATTTTTACACCCTTCAGGGAGAAGGCAGGTATACTGGCCATGCTTCTTATTTCATACGTTTGGGCGGCTGTGATGTCGGATGTGTTTGGTGTGATGTAAAAGAAAGTTGGGATGCCTTCAGACATCCGATGGTGAATGTGCAGCACATTGTTGGGTTGGTCCTGGAATCAGGTGCTACCATAGCTGTTGTTACTGGGGGAGAGCCCATGATGCACAATTTGGATGAACTGACCAGCATGCTCAAACAGGCAGGTATCCGAACCCATGTCGAAACCTCAGGAGCACATCCAATTTCCGGATCATGGGACTGGGTCTGCCTTTCGCCCAAAAAATTCAAGGCGCCATTGGATGAAATGGTTGCAGCCGCAAATGAATTGAAAACGGTAGTCTACAACAAATCCGATTTCGCATGGGCGGAACAATATGCATCAAAGGTTTCAAGGGATTGCCTGCTTTATTTGCAGCCGGAGTGGAGCAAGGCTGCTGAAATGAATCCGCTCATCATCGATTATATTAAGCTTCATCCCAAATGGATCCTCTCCTTGCAAACACACAAGTTCTTGGATATTCCATAAATGTTATTTTTTTCGTCAGGGTGAATGATCACTGATCCACTCTTGTTTTTACACATTAACAAATTTTACCGAAGGGCATTTTGTTAAATCAGTTAATTTCATGGATGCGATTCTTGCTGACAATATGTGTGCTTTCGTTTTTTCATGATGTTGCTGCACAGCAGTACGATGCCTCAAAAATTTCAAAAAAGAGCAGGGCCCTGTATGAGAAAGCCTTGCAGCAAGCCGATCAGGAGCGTTTTCAGGATGCCTTGAGCCTGATCAATATTGCCCTTGAAAATGATCCCGGCTACCTCGATGCAGCGCTCTCCAAAGCCGGCATCATGGGCGAACTCAAAAGGTACGCCGAAGCTGTAATTGCATACAGAAGAGCCTTTTCATTGGACGCTGTGTATTGCCAGGAATACCTACTTCCCTACAGCATCAACCTTGCTGGCACGGGTCAATTCGAAGCGGCACTTGCTGCTGCAGACCAATTTTTACAATTGCCAAAACTCAATGAAAATTCCATCAAGGCAGGTGAATTCCGTAAAAAAAATTATGCATTTGCTGTTGCACAAATGAAACAGCAGAGCAAGCCATCCAGTGCGGGTTTCAAGAACGCCGGCGATGCCATCAATTCAGCATTTCCTGAGTATTTTCCATCCTTGACCATTGATGAAAAAACCCTTGTCTTCACCCGAAGGGTCAATGGCAGCAATGAAGATTTTTATGAAGCAAATGCGGAAGGCAGTACCTGGAGGGATGCCACTCCACTCAAAGGAACTGTAAATACTCCTTTCAATGAGGGCGCACAGCACATTTCACAGGACGGAAAATGGCTGGTTTACGCAGGGTGCAACTTTCCTGATGGATATGGCAGTTGTGACATTTATATTTCAGTCCTCACAGCTGCAGGGTGGAGCAAACGGCAGAACCTGGGTGAGCCCATCAATTCGGAATCCTGGGAGTCGACACCCTGTTTGTCACCAGACAAACAGGCGCTTTATTTTTCTTCCAACAGGCCCGGAGGCTATGGTGGGTCGGACATCTATGTGTCAAGATTGCTTCCCAGCGGACGATGGTCTGTTCCTCAAAATCTTGGGCCACATATCAATACCATCGGGGATGAAAGTGCACCCTTTATGCATGCAGATAATGAAACGCTCTATTTCACTTCATCGGGCTTGCAAGGATATGGGGGAAAGGATATCTTTTTCTCAAAGAAATTGCCAGATGGTTTTGACAAGGCAGTCAACCTTGGATACCCCATCAATACCATCGACAACGAAGGTGGGCTGATTGTTGCTGCCAATGGAATCAAAGCGTTTTTTTCAAGCGACCGCAGCGACAGCAGGGGAGGACAAGACATCTATACGTTTGAGTTGAGGGAAGATCTTCGGCCGCTTACCACAACCTGGGTCCAGGGAAAAGTTTATGACAGCACTACCGGTAAGGGCTTGAAGGCCATTGTTGAATTGGTTGATGTAAAGAGCCGAAGGCTTATCACTGAGGTGGAATCTGATCTGGAAGGAAATTATCTTGCAACACTTCCACTTGGGAGGGATTATGCGTTCAGTGTAAACAAGAAAGGGTATCTTTTTTATTCCAACCGTTTCATGCTCAAGGAAGTGGTTTCAGAAAATCATTATGAAGTGAATATTCCAATGCAGCCTTTTGCAAAGGGCGCAAACATTGTGCTCAGGAATATCCTTTTTGAAACAGGGAAATATATTCTGCTTCCTGAGTCCATCGCCGAATTGGAAAAGATCGTTACCATCCTTCGGGAAAATCCTTCAATGCGTGTTCAAATTGGTGGGCATACAGACAACATTGGGAAGGATGCAGATAACCTTGCACTTTCCGCACTTCGCGCTAAGGCAGTTGTAGACCATTTAATATCCAAAGGGATTCTCGCATCAAGGTTGACCTCCAAGGGATTTGGTGCAACAATGCCAGTTGCGGACAACGCTACCGAACAGGAAAGGGCCTTGAACCGAAGAACTGAAATGACCGTGGTATCAGACAACTGATTTTTCTCCCATTTTAAAAAGGTTTAAAACTCCAGCAATCCGTGTAAACCACCATGGAGGCCTGTTGCCCTGCAATAATTTTGCTTCCTATGAACGAAGCGCAATTGTTGCACCATCTCGCACTTACTATGGTTCCACAGATCGGGGATGTCCAGATTGGAATATTGCTCCAGCATTTTGAAGAGCCTGCTGCAGTATTTCGGGCTGGCAGAAAAGCATTGGAATCCATCCCCGGTATTGGATCTGTTAGGGCTTCTGCCATCAGGAATTTCAGTTCTCGCCAAAGGGTTGAAAAGGAACTTGCATTTGTGCAGGACAACAAGATTGAAGTGTTGGTAAAGGGCCAAGAGGGTTATCCCCCCAAACTAGAGCACTGTTCGGATGCGCCACATGTATTGTTTTACAAGGGAACTGTTCCGCTGAAAAAACAACGCATCATTAGCATTGTAGGAACAAGGTCGCCAACACCTTACGGCAAAGACCGTGTAGCGGAATTGATCTCGGCCTTGGCACTTTATGATCCCTTGGTTGTAAGCGGACTGGCCTATGGCATTGATACCCTTGCACACAAGGAAGCGATGAAGCATGATCTTGCTACAATAGGTGTACTGGGCCATGGACTTGACAAGATCTATCCCCATGCCAACAGAGGACTTGCGGCGGATATGGTGCAGCATGGAGGACTTCTCACTGAGTTCATGCAGGGAACAAAACCAGAGAAACAAAACTTCCCCCGCCGAAACAGGATTGTTGCAGGTATGGCTGATGCGGTTATCGTTGTAGAAAGTGGAACAAAGGGAGGCAGCCTTATTACTGCTGATATTGCCAACAGCTATAACAGGGATGTACTGGCGTATCCTGGTCGGGCAACAGACTTCAGCAGCATGGGATGCAACCGCCTGATTGGATCCAACAAGGCCAACCTCATGACTTGTGGCCAAGACCTGATTGAGTTCATGAATTGGCAAGGTTGCAGCCCCAAAACACCATCCCTGCAAAAGGATTTGCTATCTGAACTCAATGAAGAGGAAAGGCAGATCATTTTGCTGATTGCTGAACATGAACCCTGCGCCATTGACCTGTTGACGGGCATTTCTTCTCTCAAGCCCAGCACCATTTCCAGCCTGCTGTTGTTGTTGGAAATGAAAGGCCTGGTGACCGTATTGCCCGGAAAATTGTACAGTGTTGCCCCCCTTTAGGCATTTTTTAAATTTTTCGTATCTTCGCATATGGCAACAAGAACACAACCATCCCCCAAATTCTTTGGCGAAGGGCTGACCTTCGATGACGTACTGCTCGTTCCTGCATATTCAGACGTATTGCCCAGAGAAGTCAACATTGCAACACACCTCACCAAAGACATTGTCCTGAACATCCCATTGCTGTCTGCAGCCATGGATACTGTAACAGAAGCAACACTTGCCATTGCACTTGCCAGAGAGGGCGGCATTGGTATTTTGCACAAGAACATGGGCATAGAACAGCAGGCCGAACAGGTCAGGCGGGTAAAGAGAAGTGAGAGCGGCATGATCATTGATCCTGTGGTTTTGCATGAGGATGCCACCATTGCAGATGCACTCCAATTGATGAAGGAAAACAAGATTGGGGGCATTCCGATAGTAAGTGCGTCTAACAAGCTTGTGGGTATATTGACCAACCGTGACCTGAGGTTTGAAACCAATAAAAAGAAAAAGGTCAGCGAGGTGATGACCAGGGAAAACCTGGTGACTGCCCCTGAAGGGACAGACCTCAAGAAAGCAGAAAAAATCCTACAGAATTACAAGATAGAAAAGTTACCGGTGGTGGCCAGGAATGGTCAACTCAAGGGCCTGATTACGTACCGTGACATATTGCAATTGAAGAGCTACCCCAATGCTGTGAAAGATGAATTTGGAAGGTTGCGTGTAGGTGCTGCGTTGGGCATCACCAGGGACATGCTCGACAGGACAGCCGCTTTGCAGCAGATTGGAGTTGATGTGGTTTGTCTTGACAGTGCACATGGTCATACCAAAGGGGTGGTGGACGCCTTGAAACTCTTGAAAAAGAATTTCAGGAACCTTCGCATCATTGCAGGAAATGTAGCAACGGCTGCAGGTGCAAAAGCGTTGGCAACTGCTGGCGCGGATTGCGTGAAAGTGGGTATTGGTCCGGGTTCCATTTGTACCACCCGCATCGTTGCAGGTGCAGGTGTTCCACAGATCACGGCAATTCTTGAAGCGGCCTCGGCACTCAAAAAAATGAATGTTCCCATCATTGCAGATGGTGGGATCCGTTATACGGGTGATTTCGTCAAAGCCCTTGCAGCCGGTGCATCCACAGTCATGATGGGCAGCGTGTTTGCAGGCGTTGAAGAAAGTCCTGGTGAAACCATTATCTATGAGGGAAGGAAGTTCAAGCAATACCGTGGAATGGGTTCAATTGGGGCCATGCAACAAGGAAGCAGTGACAGGTATTTCCAGGACGTTGAAGAGGGTATCAAAAAACTGGTCCCTGAAGGTATTGAGGGCAGGGTTCCCTTTAAAGGGAATTTGAGTGAAGTCATTACCCAGTATGTTGGAGGATTGAGGGCAGGCATGGGGTATTGTGGCGCTAAAAACATCCAAGAACTTCAGAAGGCCCAGTTCATCAGGATTACGCATGCAGGCATCCGGGAAAGCCATGCCCATGATGTTGCCATCACCAAAGAGGCGCCCAACTACAGCCGTTAAGCATTGGGAATGATGGGGTTAAAAGTTCTTTGCATTGGGATGCTGATGTTTTTTATGTCAGGGTCTGTTGCGGCAAGCCAGGACAGCAGTCGCCTGCAGGTCAGCCTGATCACCTGTTCGCCTGGAGCTGAATTGTATTCGGTTTTTGGTCATACAGCACTGAGGATTTTCGATTCCACTGCAGGAACAGACATTGTATACAATTACGGAACCTTTGATTTTGACGATCCTGACTTCTATACCAAATTTGTCAGGGGTAAACTCATGTATTTCCTGAGCCAGCAAAGCTTTCCGGAATTTCTGTATGAATATGCTTATTTCAAAAGAGGTGTCAAGGAGCAGGTATTGCATTTTTCTGAAAAGGAAAAAAAGGAACTACAGCTTTTTCTTTTTGAAAACCTGAGGGATGAAAACAGGTTTTATAAGTACGATTTTTTATACGACAATTGTGCAACCCGGCTAAGGGATATCATTTTTCGGACCAACAAGGCCAATGCCTTTGAACCTCCTCCTTTTGGAGATCAGGGTTCAACTTTCCGGGATTATTTGCACAATTATCTCTCACGGGCTGAAATGCAATGGACAACCCTTGGGATAGACTTGCTGTTGGGAATTGGGGCGGACAAGAAGATGAGCACCGCAGCATCAATGTTTTTGCCCGACTATCTGGCCCAAGGCGCTGGTTTGGCCATGATTGGCCAGGGCAAGTTGGTTGAAAAGGAACATGTTCATTTGCCAGATGCACAACCAACACCTGTGTCGCTTCCTTTTTGGCAAACACCCTTGTTTTTCTTTTCATTTCTTTCCTTTTTGGTTGTCCTTCCATCTTTTTTGGGATCTCAAAAGCTGAAGGCATTTCAGTTGGTCATGGACAAGCTCATTTTCCTTGTTTCGGGAAGTTTGGGCCTGATACTGCTTTTCATGTGGTTTGGAACAGATCACCTGAGTTTTGCAAACAACATGAATCTTTTTTGGGCAATGCCCTTGAACCTTGTGGCGGCATTTGCCATCGGTAAAGCGGGCAAGCTTTGGAAAATCTACTTTAAGACATACGCTGTATTGTTGCTGGTTTTGGGTGTACTGTTGATGCTCCAGCCCCACTTGATCAATGTTGCGTTGTACCCGTTTATTGCGGTTCTTTCTTTTCGCGCTTGGTTGAATGCCCGAACTGAAAAAAATGTTAAAGGATTTGTCAGGCCAGATAGTTCTTCCGGAAATTTGGCATTTGAAGGAACAAAAGATTAATTTTAAACAACGTCAAGCGAATACATTTTTCAAATCATTTTAGTGAAGAAGAGGGTCCTTGGTTTATTGTTTGTTTTGCTGTTTTTCATTTCGTTCTCTTCATTTGCAAAACATATTGCAGGTGGAGAGATGAGCTATGTATACCTGGGGCCATCCAATTCCGCCTCCAATACGGGTCGATACAGTGTAACCTTGAAATTGTACAGGGATTGCAATACTGATGGGGCTCAGTTGGATGCCAATGCTACCATTACCATTTACCAGACCGGGAGTTCCAGTTTTTTTGCAAATCGTAGCGTACCCCTGACTTCTAGGGCGACAGTAGCACTTTCCCGACCTGATCCCTGCATCAGCAATCCCCCAGTCATCTGTTATGACGTGGGGTATTATACTTTTGAAATTGATTTGCCCTTTACCAGTTCAGGGTATACCATTTCCTATCAACGCTGCTGTCGGATTGACGGAATTTTCAACGTGGTTAATTCCCAAAATGCCGGTGTAACCTATACTGCAACAGTTCCTGGAACAAGCAGTGGTGCTTCAGCACCGGTCAACAGTTCACCTGTATTCAAGACAAGCGATACTGTTGTGATCTGTGCCAGGAATTATTTTTATTACGATTTCGGTGCAAGCGATGTAGACAATGATCAGTTGAGCTATCGGTTTGAAGAGGCATATCTTGGGGGCACCACACAGGGACCTGCGCCAACAGTCGCGAGCGCACCTCCATACAATTCCTTGAATTATAGTTTTGGATTCAGTCCGCAAATGCCATTGGGCTCCGGTGTTCAAATCAATGCTACAACAGGGATGATATCCGGTACTGCCCCTGTTGCCGGTATATATGTCATTACAGTTGCCGTCGTGGAAACAAGGGGTGGTCAGGTCATCAACGTGCACCGGAAGGACCTGCACCTTAAAGTTGCCGATTGCAGCATCGCTGCAGCAGACCTCGACCCCGTCAGCATTTCCTGCGATGGCTTTACCCTTAATTTCAAGAACAATTCCACCAGCTCCCTGATCAAAACCTACGATTGGGATTTTGGTGTTGCTGCTTCATCAACCGACGTTTCAACTTCTCCATCCCCTTCCTTTACTTTTCCTGCTGCTGGCGATTACACTGTGCGGCTGATCACCAACCTGAACGACCAATGTTCTGATACAGGCTACACGGTAGCAAAAGTTTACCCAGGTTTTACAACAGATTTCAGTGTGCAGGAAACCTGCAAGGGCGTCCCTTATGTTTTCCAGGACCTTTCAAGGACCGTTTATGGGTCCATCAACAAATGGAAATGGGATTTTGGCAATGCCAATGCCACAAATGATACAGCCAATACAGCTACAGCATCTTATGTTTTTGCCCAAACGGGCGTTTATTCCGTATCATTGATCGTATCAAACAGTATAGGATGCACCGACACAGTCATGAAACAGGTTACAGTTTCTGATAAGCCAACCCTGACCTTGAACAAGGATACCTTGATTTGTAACATTGACACATTGCAACTCAACGCTTCCGGAACAGGTGTTCACAGTTGGTCTCCGAATTACAACATCAGCAATACGGGCATTTCGAATCCTTTGGTGAGTCCTGATGTTCCGACGCGTTACACGGTAACGCTGACGCAATCTCCCGGCTGCATCAACAGTGCATCTGTTTTTGTGGATGTAAAGTCTTTTGTTACGTTGAAGGCTGGTAACGATACAACGATTTGTTTGGGTGACAGTGTTTTGCTTCGCCCCATGTCAGATGGTGTGAACTATTTGTGGTCACCTGCCGGATCGGTTTCCAATCCAACGGGGAAGAATGCATGGGCCAAGCCCACGCAGACCACGCGTTATTCAGTATTGTCAACGATTGGAAAGTGCCAAGCGATGAGTGGATTTGTCATCACAACGGTTCCCTTTCCGAAGGCTTTTGCGGGATTGGATACATCGATTTGCTATGGCAGCCAGGTTCGGTTGCGCGCTACCGGCGGTTCGCGGTACATGTGGTACCCCGGCAATACCTTGAACGATCCGACGCGTCAGGACCCGATAGCGAGCCCACGGGACACCACAAGTTACATCGTTGGTGTTTATGAAGACAAGGGATGTCCGCGGCCAGCATACGATACGGTAAGGGTGAGTGTGGTACCGCGGGTGAAGGCTTTTGCGGGCAATGATACGGCCGTCGTGGTTGGCCAGCCCTTGCAAATGTTGGCCACTGGCGGATTGAAGTACAGTTGGAACCCTTCAGTTTTTTTGAACAATGGTTTGATTGCGGATCCTGTTGCGTTGTTGAATGATGATGTCAGCTTTGTTGTAAGGGTTTCAACCAAAGAGGGATGTTATGCGTTTGATACGGTGAGGGTGAAGGTGTACAAGACTCCTCCTGAGATATTTGTTCCCACGGCATTTACGCCCAATGAGGATGGGTTGAATGACAGGCTGATACCGATTCCTGTTGGGATTTCAAAGATGGTGTACTTCAAGGTGTACAACCGTTATGGTGAGCTGGTATTCAGTACGGAGGAGATTGGCAGGGGATGGAATGGTATGTACAAGGGCAGGGACCAGGGCAACGAATCCTTTGTATGGCATGCATTGGGTGTAGACTACCTTGGCAATACAGTGTTTAGAAAAGGACAATCAACATTGATCAGATAAATATGAGAAAAAAAGTACTTGTGACAGGTGCCAGTTCAGGTTTTGGCAAAGCCATTGCGGAAAAATTTGCAGCCACTGGCCATGACCTTGTCATTACCGGCAGAAGGGCAGAACGCTTGGAAGCATTTGCGGAAGCGTTGCGGCAATCGCACGGGGTCAATGTTGTGGTGAAGGTTTTTGATGTACAACAGCGGGATGCGGTGTTTGCGGCGCTTTACCAGGATCCTGCATTGGAAAATCTGGATGTTCTGGTGAACAATGCAGGATTGGCACTTGGAAGGGACCATTTTGATGAAGGGAATATCGATGATTGGGAAACCATGATCGATACAAACCTGAAAGGATTGCTGTATGTCACCCGTGCTGTTCTTCCAAGCCTGATCAGCAATGGAAAAGGACATGTCATCAACATCGGTTCTACCGCTGGCAAGGAGGCATATGAAAAGGGCAATGTGTATTGTGCCACAAAAACCGGAGTGGACGCCATCAGCCAGTCTATGCGGATTGATTTGTTGAAACACCGCATAAAGGTGACGGTAGTACATCCGGGCGCAGCCGAAACTGAATTTTCAATGGTTCGTTTCAAGGGGGATGAAAAGACAGCCAAATCTGTTTATGAAGGGTATAAACCCCTCCAGGCAGAAGATGTAGCGGACACCGTTCATTATTGTGCAAACTTGCCCGAACATGTTTGCATCAACAGTGTTGTGATGACCTGCACCTCACAGGCCAACAGTTTCTATTTGTATAAGTAAGCGAGCTTTGTTATTGTGCCAACGAAATCCTGATTTGCACACCACCTCTTGTGTTGACCGATGGAGCAGAATTGGAAACATATGGGTTCAATCTGCGTTGGTCAAAATACAATTGAATGTTTACCCTGTTGCTCAAAACATAGTCGATGGTGGGTCTTATGCTAACCACCCGCTGTCCGCCAGTTGCAAATGCATTGGATTGGTCAAGCCTTGAGTTTGAATTGATGTCGTCCCGCACACTGAAATCCAGTGCAAAAGTGATGTCATTGTCAAGCTTGTTGCTTGCGTCACCCTTTCCTATTTTTACCTTGAAAGGCAATGGGAAACCGCGTTTCCTCCAACGCATGCCAAAGGTGATTTCAGTGGAATGCACTTCGCTCAATTGGAAATCCACCAGGCTCATGCTGAGCTGTCTTGATTTGCTGTATTCAAACCTCCCGGACAATTGACCCGGTGTAGAAAAATCAATGCCAATCAGCGGAGCGAACCGCTCAGAGATCAGCAAGTTGGGCACCAGGAAGTAGGGAATATAGTTTCCTGAAATGGTATCGATGAATGAGGGGAATCCATACAACAAGGTATCTTGGAAAAGCAACGCAGAGTTAAAGCTGTTCATGCTTAACGTTGAATTGTACCCGTGCGTGAGGGTGAAATTGCTCAGGTATTGTTGCAAACTTTCTATCCTGCTCAAGCCGTTATAAGTTACTCTCCAGTTGGGTTTGGGCATGTAGCCCTTGAAGGGGTTTGTTTTGACGGATCCGGATGTTCCAGTGTTCAACAATGAAATTGCATTTGGGTCCTTGTTGGTATAGGCCGCCAGGAATGCCGGTACGATTACATCCTGTGCATACCTGCCATACCCTTTGTAGTATCCGTCGGCTCCTGCGGTTTTGCTATACGGATTTTTCTCTCCCAGTCTTTTGGACAATACAAGCCTGTTGCTTTCAAATTTCTTGAATGTTTCGCTTGTATTGTTGGGGTCAAATTTCGTGAACAGGGTTTGGAATGAAATGTAACTGATGCTGAATCCCCCGCCAGAATAGGGGTTCAGCGCATTGAACTTTCCGGTGCCTACGGTATCCTTGAAAAGTGTAGAATAGTTTTTTGAAAGATTCCTATCTAGGTTAAGGTCAATCAGGAAATCCCTGAACGGCTCCACTTGGGCTGTAACATTGAGTTTCTGTTCATAGTTCTGCAGAAACAGGTTGTTGAGCATGGGGTCTCTTGTGATCAGTCCCTTTTTTGAAATGTCTTGAAGCCAGGCCTGGTTGGGTTGTTTGCCCATCGCAAAAGCCAGTCCAGGGGCCATGCTCCTGAAGTTCTGGCCAAAGAACCTTGTGCTGTCTGTATAGCCTGGAAGGAATGTAGTTCCTCCTTCATTGTAGGTAGCCCCAACCCGTTTGACTGCTGTAAGCACCCGGAGGGCGGATTTTGCAGCACCTGACAAATCAGAAGCTGCTTTCACCCGCTGTGGAACATTGAGCGCTGCTATCTTTTTTTCCAGTTTCTCAAGCGATAGCTTGTTCAAGCTGATCTCCTTTTCTGAAGGATTCTTCTTTTTCTTGAACCTTGCAGTCAACTTGCTGATTTTCTTTTTCAGCTTCCCAATTTTGAACTGGTTTTTTTTGCTGACTTCCTGCGTTTCTGCAGGTGCCGCATCCTGGGTATTGGTTTCATCAAGTTTTCTGAGTGTTTTTGATTTTGAATACAACTGTGTCATGTTGAATTCAGCTGTAGCCCCGTATTGGCCGCTGTTCTGGATGGTATTGCCTAGGCTGATGGCCAACCTGGAAGCCCCGACCCAATTGTAGCTGCTCCGGTAGGCCAAATTCAATGTTGTCCAATCCAGCAAGGGAATCATTGTGGTTGGAAGGTTGTAGGTGATGTCCGCACTTTGTGTGTAGATGGTATTCCTTCCGCCCTTCAGGAAATTCCTGACCAGCGAATCGCGTTTGTTTTTTGTATCTATTCTTCCAACGGGTTCATCAATTCTAGCGTTGTTCAATGCCTTGAAGTCAACATTCAATGATTTTGTAAGGTCCCAGCGCATGTTGTAATTCCTGTCCACCACAAAATACTTGTCATAGGTTTCCGGGATCTTGAATTTCCCTCCACCGATGTTTCGCGGACGAATGGCACCGAATTGCCTTCTGCTGTCCATCCTGATGCCAATCAGCGAAGGCATGGGGTTGAAATTGACATTCCTGATAAAATCCAACCACGGCGTTGGTGCCTTGAAGAGTTTTTTGAATGGCTCAATGTATTTCGGCTGTCCGCTATAATTGTAACCAACTCCACCTTGGGTCTTGCTGACTTCATTGTTTTCAATCAGTGGATTGTGCTGTTTTGTTTCTGTAAAGGAGTAGCTGAAATCAAAATTCGAAATGCTCCAGAGCCTTGGTTTCTTGTCCTGCTGTTGGGCAAAACGAACATTTGTAAAATTGAATGTTTTGATTCCAGTGAAATCAATTGCATCATTTCTGATGGAATCGCGTTTGCTCTTGTACAGGCTGAGCTTGTCTTTCAGGGTGATGTCCTTGTCGTACGGGTCATATTGCGGAGAACTCATCGTTTGTGAAAGGTTTGCGAAAAAAGGTATTTCAAGTCCCAGTTTTTTCGGAAGCAGTTTGCCCAGCTGCAGGTTGGTGGAAAGGTCAAATTGCTTCAGGTCATCCCGGAACCTGTCATTCACCCTTTGCTCGAGCTGGCCAAATCCGATGGTATGGATGTTGGCGGACATTGACACTGTACCAAGGTCGGCCAGTTGTAGGTTCATTTGTCCTACAGCAGCCCATCCGCCTTTTTCATCAAGACCGGAGAGCCGGAGTTCGTTGATCCATACTTCGGCATTGACGGCCCTTCCACCTGTTGGATCCTTGGGATTTTCCAACCCCGCCAGGATTCCCTTCACTTCTCCAAGGTTTGGATTTCCCATGATGGAGAATATTTTACCATTGATGGTCTTCCTGTATATCGCAGTTGGATTGCTGGTATTGAGGTTCCTTTCGTTTTTAAGTTTGATCAGTTCTGCCAGGTCGAAATTCAATTCATTTTCCGCAGGCCAGATCAGTTTCTCATCTGTTGCACCAAATGGGGTTGTTTTCAATGGATACCTGATCTCATAAAAATTGTTGATATAGTCATTGCCAATGCGCACAACTGCATAGACTTCTCCGTCCCTGAGCTTATTGAACTCTTTCAGGCTTTCCGCATGGTAGAACATGGAAATGCGCTTGTATTGCCTGAGATCATGGTTGAAGGATTTGAATACTGCCCTTGCATCACCCTCATTCAGGTTGACAACATTGATGCTCAGTGCCTGTTCATTTTGAAGGATATTGATGCCGCCATTGCTTAGGGTTTGTACACGTTCAATGCCCGGAGGTGTGCGATAGGGAATGGGATCCCTTCGGTCATTTTCCTCAATGTTGACTGCCGACACGTTGAACCTGGTGGTGGTGCTGGAGAGGTTGATGGGTTTGTATGCTCCTGTTGTATCCAGGTCATAGGCAAATCTTCTCCAGTTGTTGCGCACCAATTCCAGCTTGGCAAAACGCATCACCACGGAGTCTGCAAAATCCGTGAGGAACATCCTGAAAAATCGGATGGATTTGAAGTCTGGAATTTCACCCACCTTGCTGTTGTAGGCTGTGATGGGAACCCGAAACTGGTACCAGATCTGGTTTTGCTTGGTGCCATCTGCAAGGGTTACGTTCACCGACTTTTTGTCGGCGATGAAGTTTTGCCCTACCTGCATGATGGGATCCCCGCTGGGTTTCATGTCAATCCTGTATTGGAAGTATTCTTCAGCTTCGTTGAGTGTGTTGTCGCGGTTCAGGTCTTCACCATCGGGATACATCGTGAACGCTGATGCAAAATTATCACCCGCTTTTGCAATGGGTGAATTGCCCTGTGGATTGTTGAAGTTTTTGTAGCGCGAAAGGATGCCTGCGTTTTGTGCATCGTATGTCTCATCGCGGTAGTACTTGAAATTGTCAGATGACGGATCAGCCTTCGCTTCTAGGTATGCTTTTGAGGAAACACCCAAACGCGCAGCAAGGTCATTCAGGTATTGCGCCCTAAGCTTGCTTTCAGCAGAGTCTGCCAATCCGTCCAATCCCACATCTTGGAAGGGCCTGTCGGCGGGGTCATTGCTGAAACCTTGTGTGATCTGTATCGGGTTCAATGGAGACTTCCCCCAATTGGAAGTGGTGGTGGCAGATGGAATGGTAGGGGTGGGCAAGCCGTTTTCGTAAAACCTTCTGGAGTCTTTTAGGATGTCTTCGGAAATGTTTCCCAGGTTCATGTACAAGGATCCGCCTGCAGGATTGGTGCCCTTGATGAAAGGATCCAATACCCAGAATTCTATGAACTCAACATTTGCAGTTTCAAAATCGGTCTGGTCGATGCCCCGCATGATGCCACCCCAACGCTTGTTCGGATTTTTAAGGAGCCCACTATTTTCAACATTGAGTGCATCAAAATTGTAAGGCCCCCTTTCCTTTGGATAATAGGCAAGGTCAAAGGTGACCATTTGGCTTTGCCCAAAATCAGGTGTCCTCCTCGGAAAAATCTCTTGTTGGCCTACACTTCTGACACGTGGATCGGAAAGTTGAACAAGGTCATTCCTTACGGGATTGTTTGCATTTCTTTTTTCCTGGAGGATGGGCTCGATATTATACCAGGCCAGTTTAGCCCTGTTTTTTCCGTAGTCGATGTTGTCATAGAGATTTGCCTCCGGAAACATGGTGTTTCCAAAACGGTCTGTGGCACCAAATGGCGTAGATGCCAAAGTCCATCCGATGATTGGAAAACGAAGGTCTATGCTCGATTTTGTCCCTTCAAAATCATCCAGATAAATGAGGCCATCGCCGCCCTTTCCGATCTGTGGTGCATGTCCTGGGGTCATCTTTGCAGCTTCTGCAGATGCACTGATGGAAGAAGTTCCACTGGCTTCGTAAAATGGAAGTTTGCTGAGCCATTTGTTCAGCCTCGGCAGTTCGCTGTTATAGGTCAAGTCGATCCCTGTCATGCTGTTGCGGATGGGATCTGATCCGTATTCCATTTTGGTGAAGAAGGGCCTTTCACTGAGCCTGACCGAAGTACCACCAATCGAAAGTTTGTCGTTGAAAAGATAGTCCCAACGCAGGCCCATATAGGTTCTCTGCTGCACCCCAAAAGTTGCATTGTTTTCAAACTGCGCATTAACGGGCAATCCAGAGTTTTTAATGGCACTGTTGATGATCCTCAATGTGCCCGACATGTAGTCGATGGTGTAATCTATGTTTTCCTGTAAGGTTTGTCCGCCAGCAGTAACGGTTACAGAGCCAGGAGGGATGTTGAAGGCATTGAGTGAAATCTCACCGCTTGCACCGCCGGATGATTTGGAACTTCCGCGAATCAGGAAGCGGTTGAGGTTGGCATAGGTTTGTGCAATGGCCTTGATCGTATCGTAGAGTGGATAGAAAAGGTATTTGTTCCGCAAACTGGGATCGCTGGTAAAAGCATAATCCAGGTCGTGGCCAAAGGGTTCAAGCACAGGAAAGATGACACGGCTTTGATAGGAGTTGACGGTGTAGCCCTCCACAAAGTCAAACACCCCATCCGGCTGGGGATCATTCTGGTTGTTGAGCCTGTCCAGGTTCATCAAGGTGAGCAAAGGAACGCCTGCCTGATCCCCTTCCGGGATATACCGCTTTTCGCCCGCTCCAGGTTCCTGGTAGAGCACATTGAATTGAAAGTCCTGTCTCTCCAGTTGCCCAGATCCGACCGGGTAGATGTTTTTCATCATCAGGTCCCAGATGGGCAATGCGGTTCTTTGGGAAGTGGCTTTCAGCAATTTGAGGAACAGTATTTTTTGTACGCCACTGGTTGAATCCACGGGAATGTCCTGCGCAAACTCACCCACCTGATACACTTTTCCATTCACCGCGTACTGGTAAGCCACACCCAACACTTCATCTGCCTGGAGGGTTACGTTGAGAGAAATGAAACCAAGTTGTCTGTTGAAATAGTATTGGGTGGTATCCAGTTTTCTGGCAAATGTTTTTTCGAAATCGCGAACCGGCTGAAGCCCAATGCCATTGAGGTAGTTGACAATTTGGGCCGGATTCCTGCTCCCCGGATTGCTGACAATCCTCGAATACAGGTCATTGGTTCCGTTCGATGGAAAACTTATGCCAGGCCTTGGATTGATGACGGGGGGCTGCTGGTAAGGTTTGTCTTCACCAAGGTCCATCAACCCCACTACGTCGCGGGCATTGGTGGTGGCTCCGCTTCTGTTGGTGACCCATACCTCAAGCCTGAGGAGCTGCACTTGTGAATTGATCACAGGAAGGTTTTTCATGGCCTTGTTGTAATCCCTCCTGAAGTGGTGTGCCAACAGGAAGTGTCTGTTTTCTTCATACTCATCCGCCTTGATCTCAAAGGGGGTACTGCTGGAGCCACCTTTGAAGCCGGCAGACTGGCGTTGGGAGCGTTGACTTGCAAAAACCGTTGATAACAACAACTTACCGAATTGCATCTGGGTCTTGATTCCAAAAAGCTGTTGTGCACCTGGAATCAATGTCCCCTTGGAGGCAAATGAAGTGTTGCCTACTTCTATTTTCTTGAAAATATCATCGGCTCCGCCAGAATAATCCAGCTTGAGCTGGTTTTCAAAATCAAAGGTGGAAAGGGTATTGTAGCTGATGGGGAACTTCATTTTGTCACCGATGTTACCGATCACATTCAGGTTGGCCGCCATGTCAAAATCCAGCCCACCATTTTTCCTGGCCCTTTCAGGAAGGGTGGGGTTCTTGATGTTCTGCCCTTGGTAACCTGCAGTGATGTTCACTTCCCCCTGGGGCTTGATGTCAATCTTACCGGTCCCAAACAAGCGGTTGAACAGGTCCTCACCCATGTTCAGTTTGGGCTTCACCAATTTTCGGTTCAGCAGGCTGGAAGTATTGGCGCGTTTTTGGAAATAATCCGACTCGGCTTTGCGCGATTGGATGCGCATGTATTCATCAAAGGTCAGCGATGTAGGCTTGCGAAAGTATTTTCCTCCTACCTTTTCAATGATGAAGTATTCTTTTGTTTTTGGGTCGTATACGATGGAATCGCTGAAATTTGAGGGGTCTTTCAGGTCAAAGGGATTCTTGTTGCGCTGGGTCAGTTTATCCCCTCTTCTGTCTTGCAGGGGGAAGCGAAGCGTATCTTTTTGCGGAAGCGTGTCTTGTTGAAAAGAAAAAGTACCCGGGCCCCGGTGTGCTTTTGCATCAGCAGCATGGTGCACATACAGCAGGGATGCCAATAGCGTTATCTTGAGGGACAACTTTTTCAAATGGGTAGGGTCTTTTTTGGTTCAGGTCAGATGAACTGAAGCGATTTTTTGATGATTGATTCCAGCACATTGTCTTCAGGTGCACTGGCCTTTGCCTTCTTGAGTGCGGCTTCAGCAGTATTTTTTTGAATTCCAAGGGCCATCAGGGCGTTCAACGCATCATTTTCCAGGCTATTGCGTGCAAAACCAGGGCTGGTGCTTTCAACGCCTGCTTTTACCATTTTTTCCCGCAGTTCAAGGATCAGTCTTTCGGCGGATTTCCTGCCGATTCCCTTGATTTTTTCAAGAGCGCCGGTATTGCCCGAAGCAATGGCTGAACGCAGTTCTGCAGGTTGCATGGAGGAAAGCATCATCCTGGCGGTGGATGCGCCAACGCCATTCACATTGATCAGTTGCACAAACAACTCCTTTTCCGCCAGTTCGGCAAACCCGAAAAGGGTATGCCCGTCTTCCTTGATCTGCAAATGTGTCAGCACGGTTCCTTCCTTCAAATCCTGTATCCTTGAGTAGGTATTCAGGCTGATCTGAACCTCATATCCAACGCCGTGAACGTCAATATGGATGTAGGATGGCGTCTTCAGAACAAATGAACCGGTTAGGCTTGCTATCATGGTGCGATAAAGTTAGGAAAATCCCATCAGACGATATGGAATTCGCGCAGCTTTAGCAGCTTGTTAGCAACTCTGGCGCAGCACATGACGAATGTCATGCCCACAGGTGCCTAACGTTCTTTATTTTCTTAAATTTGTGTTCCAAATCAACTACATGCAAAAAATCACAGCAGCAATTACGGCAGTTGGCGGATTCGTGCCAAAGGATGTGCTTACCAATGCCGACTTTGAAAAAATGGTCGATACCAATGATGAGTGGATCAAGACCAGGACCGGAATCGAGGAAAGGCATATCTTGAAAGGGGAGGGGCTTGCAACTTCAGACCTGGTGGTTCCCGCTGTGCAGGACCTTTGCAAGAGAAGGGGAATTGACCCCAATGAGATCGATTGCATGATCGTGGCCACCATTACTCCCGACATGTTTTTTCCCAATACGGCAAATGTTGCCTGCGATAAGCTGGGCATCAAAAACGCTTGGGGCTTTGATGTGCTTGCCGCCTGTTCCGGTTTCCTGTACAGCCTAACTACTGGTGCTGCACTCGTAGAAAGCGGCCGTTACAAGAAAGTTGTTGTGGTCGGTGCAGATAAAATGAGTGCCATCACAGATTATACCGATAGAACAACCTGTATTCTTTTTGGTGATGGTGCTGGTGCAGTGCTGCTCGAACCCAACACGGACGGGTACGGCGTACTCGACAGCATCCTCAAAAGTGATGGCAGCGGAGGAAAATACCTCAACATGAAAGCAGGTGGCTCACTCAATCCTGCATCAACTGAAACCGTTGCCAACAAGATGCACTACATGTTCCAGGACGGACAACCCGTGTTCAAGTTCGCTGTTACCGGCATGGCTGACGTGAGTTATGAACTGATTCAGCGCAACAACCTTGCTGCAGATGATATTGCTTTTTTGGTGCCCCACCAGGCCAACAAGCGCATCATTGACGCAACTGCCAGGCGCATGGGATTGTCAGATGAAAAGGTGTTGATGAACATCCAGCGCTATGGCAATACCACTGCGGCCACCATCCCCTTGTGCATTTGGGACTACCAGGACAGGATGAAGAAGCGAGACAATATTGTACTCGCCGCTTTTGGTGGAGGGTTCACCTGGGGGGCCACCTGGGTAAAGTGGCTAATTTGATGCTGGAATGATTTTCACCCCCATTTTCCAGCTGAAAGCTGGAAAGTTCAATCCCATAACAGTATGCCCCACAAATACCAAGGTTTTTCTTCACTCGCCATCCATGCAGGTCATGTAAAGGACCCTATGTACGCGCACCTTACACCCATTTATGCCTCTTCTACCTACGTCTATGATGAGGCAGAACAAGGGATGCGCCGGTTTTCCGGCAAAGAGCCTGGTTATATTTATTCCCGTTGGGGCAATCCAACCATGAATGAATCTGAGCAGAAGATTGCCGCCATGGAAACCTTTGGCATTGAAGCCGATGGCAAGCCATTGGAAGCAAAGGCCATTTTGCATGCATCCGGCATGGCGGCCATCAGCTCATTGTTTTTGGCAACTTTGAAGCGAGGGGATAAAATCCTTACACATTACTCACTGTACAGTGGCACGCAGGATTTCATGAAGACCCTGCTTGATCCATTGGAAGTGGAGGCCATCATAGTTGACCTGCGTGACCTTGCGCTGGCAGAAAAATGCTTGAAGGAAGATCCTGCCATCAAGCTTGTATACCTTGAAACGCCTGCCAATCCTACGCTGCAATGTGTTGATCTCGAAGCCTTGAGCAGGATGGCCAAACAATACGGCAAGTTGACGGCATGCGACAATACGTTTGCGACCCCATACTTGCAACAACCCTTCAAGTTTGGTATTGATTTTGTTGTTCACTCTACAACAAAATTCCTCAATGGGCATGGAACAGCCATCGGAGGCGTTCTGGTGGGCACAGATGTGGAGTTCATGATGAAAAAAGCCACCAAGACACACCGTTTGTTGGGGGGCAACAGCAATGCCTTTGATGCATTCCTGTTGACCAATGGCATGCGTACGCTGGAAGTGCGAATGCAGCGCCACTGTGAAAACGCCATGAAAGTGGCTGAGTTTCTGGATGCCCATTCTGCCATTTCCAAAGTGAATTACAATGGGCTTCCTACCCATCCGGACCATGCCGTTTCGCAAAAGCAAATGAAGCATCCTGGTGCCATGATGAGCTTTGAGCTGAAGGGTGGATTTGACGCCGGTGTACGGTTCATGAACATGCTGCAAATGTGCACCCGAACGGTTTCCCTTGGCACCTGTGATACCTTGCTGTCGCATCCCGCATCCATGTCGCACAGCGCCATTCCCAGAGAAAACAGGCTGGAATATGGTATCACTGATGGTCTTATCCGGTTGAGCGTGGGCATAGAAAATGTGGAAGACATCCTGGCCGATTTTGACCAGGCGTTGGCAAGCTGAATTGGACCAATTAAAGCGCCGATCCACCCAATGATTTGGTATAAAAATTCCTGAACAACCCATGCCATCCAAAGTTTAAATTGGGATCATACCATTCAACATGAACATCAGAAAAGCAACCAAAGCGGACTGCCCGGCCATGCTGCAGCTGATCCGCGAACTCGCCGAATATGAAAAGGCGCCACAGGAAGTAACTGTAGACCCAAAGCATTTTGAGGAAAGCGGGTTTGGGTCCAATCCCGTTTGGTGGGCTTTTGTAGTGGAAAACCCAGGCACCCCTGTCGATCTTGACCAGGTTCCCCAATCTTCTACTGGCGGAAACCATCAACCATTGTTGGCCTTTGCCCTGTATTTTATTCGCTACTCCACATGGAAGGGGCAGGTCATGTACCTTGAGGATATACTGGTAACTGAATCCATGCGCGGAAAGGGTATTGGCAAGATGTTGATGGAGCGCTTGGTGGGGGAGGCAAAAGAAAAAGGTTTCAAAAGGATAACCTGGCAGGTATTGGATTGGAATGCACCGGCCATTGCCTTTTATAAAAAATTCAAGACAGGGTTCGACCCTGAGTGGATAAACGTATCAATGGACCTCTAATACAGGGAATTTATTGTCATGGCAATAAAAACCTTTTCATAGCTTTGCACAAAATTTGAACCTTACATGGCAGGCCAGTTAAAAGAAGTAAGAAACCGGATCAAATCGGTTCAGTCAACCCAACAGATCACAAAGGCGATGAAGATGGTGAGTGCTGCCAAATTGCGCCGTGCACAGGATGCCATCATCCAAATGCGTCCCTATGCTTCCAAATTGCAGGAAATGCTCAGCAATATTGTCAGCAATTCCGAAGGGGGAAACAGCATCGCATTGGCTGAAGAAAGGCCCATAAAGAAAGTGCTGATGATTGTAGTGACAAGTGATCGCGGTCTTTGTGGTGCTTACAATGCCAATATCCAGAAGATGGCGATTGCTACCATCGCAGAAAAATATGCCGCTGTGCAAGCAGCTGGTGACCTTACCATTTGGGCCATTGGAAAAAAAGGTGCAGAATTCTTCCAAAAGCGTGGTTATAATGTTGATGTTCGATTCAAGGATACCTTCATGAAGCTTTCCTTTGAAACGGTTCAAGCCTGTGCCCAGGCTGCAGTTCAGGCGTTCAAGCAAAAGGAGTTTGATGCCATTGAAATTGTATACAGTGAATTCAAGAATGCCGCCACACAGCGTTATGCTGCTGAAGTATTCTTGCCCATCCCAAAGAATGAACCTGCAAAAGGGGAAACTGCAAGGAAGTCTGATTTCATCTTTGAACCGGATAAGGACCTGTTGATTGCAGAGTTGATGCCCAAAATCCTGAATACCCAATTGTTCAAAGCTGTGCTGGACGGGAATGCCTCTGAGCATGGAGCGCGTATGACTGCAATGGACAAGGCCTCTGAAAATGCCAACGAACTGCTCAAATCACTCAAAATCTCTTATAACCGTGCACGTCAAGCGGCCATCACTACTGAACTTACCGAGATCGTAAGTGGGGCCGCGGCATTGCAAGGGTAAAATCAGGTTTTTACACTACATTTACCAACACCAAAACGGCCAAAAGCCTTCACCGCATCATTTGAGCAATGGAAATAGCCAACCTCATTACACATGTTGAAGCACTGATTTTTGCCAGTGAGAAACCCCTTACTGCCATCGAGATCACTGAACTTGTGAACAGTGCTTTCGGTTTCATGGATGACAAGGTGGTGATTGACCAGGTAGAGACCTCGATTGAAGGGGTGAAAGAAAAATACAGTTCTGATTTTTTCCCCTTTGAATTGAGGGAGAGCGGAGGGGGATGGCAGTTCCTTACCAAGCGGGAATACCACCAGACCATCGCCCAACTCAACGGCGACAAGTTCCTGAAACGCTTGTCTACAGCGGCTTTGGAAACATTGGCCATCATCGCCTACAAGCAACCCATCACCAAATCTGACATTGAAGCCATCCGGGGAGTCAACTGCGATTATTCCATCCAAAAATTGTTGGAAAAGGAATTGATCATCATTTCCGGTCGCAACGAAACCATGGTGGGCAAGCCATTGATCTACAGTACATCTCGTCATTTTATGGATTACTTCGGAATCAACTCCTCCGAAGAGCTTCCAAAAATCAGTGAAGTGCTTGCTGAACAAATGGTGGCACCAACCCTTGTCAATGCAGAGCACTTTGAAACTGATGCAACTGCAGACGATACTATCGGAAATTTGACCGATACAGAAACGGAAGCACCTTCCACATTGCCTGAAGAAGACACATCTTTCAATCTTCCCAGCTAAAAATGCTCTCTACCCAAACACTTCTCACTGCTGCAAACGAATTTGGCACACCCTTGTATGTTTACGACGCGTCAAACATCAGGTTGCAATATGCCACTCTTAAGCAGGCCTTTCGCAGGTCAGATGTAAAAATCTTCTATGCCTGTAAGGCACTCACGAATGTGAACATCCTCAAGATTCTTGAGCAGGAAGGTTCGGGAATTGATTGTGTGAGCATCAATGAAGTGAAACTCGCCATGAAGGCGGGCTTTACCGCGAAACGCATCATTTTTACACCCAACAGTGTGGGCTTTGACGAATACCTTGAAGCAACGGCCCTGAAGGTCAACATCAATATAGACAACCTTTCCTTGCTGGAAGAATTTGGCCATCATTTCGGCAGCAGTTATCCGGTCATCATCCGACTGAATCCCCACATCATGGCGGGAGGTAACATCAAGATTTCTACCGGCCATGTTGATTCAAAATTTGGCATATCCATCGAGCAGGTTGACCTGATCAGGGACATCATGGAACGGACAAATATCACGGTCAAGGGGCTACATATCCATACCGGCAGTGAAATCAAGGACCTCGAAGTTTTTGTGAAGGGTTTGGAACTGGTTTTGGACCAGACAAAACATTTCCCAGACCTTGCCATTGTTGATCTGGGTGGCGGATTCAAAGTACCTTACAAGCCAGATGAGGTGGGTACCGACATGGAAGCACTGGGACAAAAGTTGGCCGACACCTTTGAAGCATTCGAACAATCAACCGGAAAGAAATTTCAGGTTTGGTTTGAGCCAGGAAAATTTCTGGTCAGCCAATCTGGTTATTTTCTGGTCAAGGCCAATATCACCAAGCAGGGGCCTTCCAGGACTTTTGTTGGAGTGAACAGTGGATTCAACCACCTGATCCGCCCAATGTTCTATGACGCATACCACAAGATCACGAACATATCAAACCCGGACGGGGAACTGAAGACCTATAACATTGTTGGCAACATCTGTGAGACCGATACATTTGCCTGGGACAGGGAACTCAATGAAGTAAGGCCCAACGATATCATCCTGTTCAACAATGCTGGTGCATATGGCTTTGAGATGAGCTCACGGTTCAATTCCCGCAACCGCCCAGCTGAAGTGCTTTTTACCAACGGCAGCCTTAAGTTGATTCGAAGAAGGGAAACCCTGGAAGACATCCTGGAAGGGGTGGTGTTGGATTGATATCAGTTGATCATTTCCTGAACCTTCCATCGAATGAGCACCTGACACCGCGGTGATTGCCACAAGCTTCCAACTCCCTGACCTGTACTGTTTTTCCATTGAAACTGAATTCAAGGATGCAATGGTCATCTGCCTTGTTGTATTGGTAGACCCGGGGTTTAACCTGTACCATATCACCTCTTAAACTGCCATCACAACCATTGCCTGGTTTTTCTATGTTGATGAAAAACAGCAGTTTTCCTGGCTTTCCACCGTCACGAATGGAAACAAAGTTTTTCTTGTCTTGCCTGTAGTCGCCACTCAACGGTTCTTTTCTGGGCAAGGTATCAATCGGATTGTAAACAGTTTTTTCCTCAACCGGTTCATTGCTTTCTGTCAAAATCAGCGTGAAAAGTCCCTCAGTATTGTAAACATAGGCACTCTTGTTGTAGTATGATTTTCCGTCCCTTGTTTGCGTATTCCTGGTTTTGATCAGGGTCAGCCGTTTGTCAATTCCTCCCTCTGTTGAAACCGAAGGATTGGTGCTTTTTTCAACCAGTGGCATGGCGGCTCTGAATGCATTGTTTTCATCAAAACAGAGCACGTAAATATGCTTTTTGTCTTTTCTTTCTGCCAAAATAAAAAGGTAGGTTTCACCTGATTCTTCTGCCCTGTACCGCGCTTTTCTGAAAAACCGGACATCTTTTGTTCTGCCGAATACAGGCTTAAAAATACTGTCAGGCACAAAACTTGAAACCACTTTGCTCTTGACAAATAAACTGTCTTTTTCCTTGCTTTTCAGGTCCTTTTGCTGAAAAAGGATGGGCAGCTCCCGTTCAGGGAAAGATGCAATAAAATCCACCGCTTCTATGGACTCATCTGTATTGATATCCTTGGATGCATTGCCGCAGGAAGCCATCAAAAACAACACAAAAAAATATGCTGCAATTTTTTGCATAATGATAATTGTGGTCAATTTAAGCATATCCAAAACGCTTTTCAAATATTTCCATAATCAATTGAAAATCAAATTTTAAGATCAATGTCACCGAGTTCTCATGGTTTCGTTGAAATTTGTGTATAAAATACATATTACTTTTTTCGTTCCGAAAAATCGGGCTATCTTGCAGCCTCATTAAATCAGCCGATACATGTCAAATTTTAGGCAGTATTCCTTGCCCTATACCATTGATTCCCGATACGAAAAAAAGGCCGCTTACTTCTCCATGGAGTTTGCCATTCACCAGCCCTTGAAAATATACAGCGGAGGACTGGGATTCCTTTCCGGATCTCACCTCAGGAGTGCCTATGAGCTTCGCCAAAACCTGATTGGCATTGGCATACTTTGGAAATATGGCTATTATGACCAGGCAAGGAACCAGGATCAGACATTGCAAGTGCAATGGAACGAAAAGATCTATAATTTTCTGGAAGATACTGGCATCAAGTTTCAAATCATGATCCATGATGCGCCTGTCTGGGTTAAGGTATTTTACCTGAATCCAGAAACCTTCAAGTCTGCTCCCCTTTTTCTGCTGAGTACAGACTGTCCGGAAAATGATTATGTTTCCCAAACCATCACCCACAGGCTCTATGATGCCAATGTTGCCACAAAGGTGGCACAGTTCATCCTGTTGGGCGTGGGTGGAGCAAAACTGGTGGATGAGCTCGGTTTCAAACCCGATGTGTATCACCTGAATGAAGCACATGCCATTTCTGCAGCATTTTATTTGCTCAACAAAAATGGCGGCAACCTTGACGAACTGAAAAAGCAGCTGGTCTTTACCACACATACTCCAGAAGAGGCAGGAAATGAAAAGCATGACATTTTTCTTTGCAACAAAATGTCCTATTTCTGCGGCATGCCCCTTGAAAAAGTCAGGCAAATCACCGGGATGGAGGACGATCAGTTCAACCACTCATTGGTGGCACTGCGGTTTGCTAGGCTTTCCAATGCTGTATCTGAGCTGCACGGCCATGTGAGCCGAAAAATGTGGAACAAGCACAAGGGAGTTTGCCCCATCATCCACATCACCAATTCCCAAAACTGGAGATATTGGGCCGACAAGCAATTGTATTTTTCAATGGATGAACAAAACGATGAACGCTTCATCGACCGCAAAAGGTTCCTCAAGAAAAGGGCATTTGACCTTGTGGCTGACCAGACGGGAAAACTCATGGATCCTGATGTGTTCACCATTGTGTGGGCCCGCCGGTTTGCAGGATACAAGCGTGCTGACCTGCTTACCCGCGACAGGGAAAGGTTTGAAGCATTGTTGAACAATCCTACGTATCCTGTACAGATCATATGGGCCGGAAAGCCCTACCCGGTTGACTATCCGGCCATCACAGAGTTCAATCACCTTGTACACGTGAGCAAGTCTTACGACAACATGGCTGTTTGCACAGGCTATGAATTGGGACTCAGCAAACGCCTGAAACAAGCGTCTGATGTGTGGTTGAACAATCCCCGTGTTCCGCGTGAGGCTTCAGGAACCAGCGGCATGACAGCTGCCATGAACGGGGCGGTCAATGTTTCCACGAATGATGGATGGATTGTTGAATTTGTAAACCATGGCAACAACGGTTTTGTCGTCCCTCCCCAAGACTATGAGAACATGCATGTGCAAGACCAGGACCAATACGACCTGGATGAATTGTACCGCATCCTCAAGGATGAAGTACTGCCACTCTATTATGAAGCTCCTCATACCTGGCGGCAAATTGTTCAAAACGGAATGAAGGATGTAAGGTTCAAGTTCGATTCAAACAGAATGGCTGCCGAGTACTACGATCTGCTGTACAACGGCTAGTTCTTCATTATCTTTGCAGCATGATTTTACCCATCGTAGCTTATGGCCATCCTGTTCTGCGCCAGATGTCCACTGATATCACACCGGATTATCCTGACCTGAAAAAGCTCTTGGATGATATGTGGGATACCATGTACAATGCGCATGGCATGGGCCTGGCAGCACCCCAGGTCAACAGGGCCATTCGTTTGTTTGTGTTTGACACCGAGCAGGTATACAACAACAGCAATGATGAGGAGCGGAAACAATTTGAGGGAGAATTGGGGAGAAAGGCCATTTTTATCAATGCGCACATCAAGTCACTCAACGGCACGCCATGGTCCTGTGATGAGGGCTGTTTGAGCCTCCCGGGATTTCGTGAAGAAGTAAGCCGCGAAAGCACTGTAACCATCGAATATTGTGATGAAAACTTTGTTCAAAAAACTGAGACCTTCAAGGGGCTCAATGCCAGGGTCATTTTGCACGAATACGATCACATCGACGGAAAACTTTTCATAGACAGGATTTCCTTGATCCGGAAAAAATTGCTCAAAAAGAAGTTGGATGACATCAGCGCGGGAAGGGTAAAAGCAGGATACAAGATGATTCTTCCCAAGTGATCACATCGATTTAACTCCTATTGAGGCATTTTTAACTTTCGCTTCTTTCCAGGTATTCTTGCAGCATCAGGCAGGCGGCAATTTCATCAATCAATTCCTTTTTCTGCCTGTCCTTTTTCTTCATGCCCATGTCCACCATGGCCCTGGACGCCATTTTGGAAGAGTGGCTTTCATCAACCGTTTCTATGGGAATCTCCGGGAAACTGTTTTTCAGTCTTCGAATGCAGTGCTTCGCTCCAGCAGTAGAATGGGTGGGGGTTCCATCCAGTTGATAAGGCTCACCAATCAGAATTTTTTCCACCGGTTCTTTCAATACGTAAGCCTTCAGGAATTCAAACAATTGTTGGGTATCAACGGTGGTAAGACCTGTCGCAATGATTTTCAGCGGGTCAGTGACTGCTATGCCTGTTCGCTTGTTGCCGTAATCCAACGCAATGATTCTTCCCATGGCTTATGTTAAAAAAATAAGGTCTGCAATGGTAAACAACGCAAATACAATGCTGGCAATGCCGTTGGCGGTCATGAATGCGATGTTCACCCTGCTCAGGTCGTCTACTTTGACAATGCTTTGTTGGTAGAACAGCAATCCTGAAAAAAGGGTGGCGCCAATCGCGAAAAGAAACTCCAATCCAAATGCATATCCACTGGCAAACACAAGCATGATGGTCGTTGCGTGCAAGAGCCGTGAAACCAGCAAGGCGTTTTTTCTGCCCAATGCAGCCGGGATAGACCATAGCCCCTGTGAGGCATCAAATGCATCATCTTGTAAGGCATAGATGATATCAAATCCGCTGACCCATCCAACGACAGCCAATGAAAGCAGCACTGTAGAAATGTCGATGGTTTCTGTTACGGCAATGAATGCACCCAAGGGGGCAAGCGACAATCCGATCCCCAGGACGATGTGGCAAAGTGCGGTAAAGCGTTTTGTATAACTGTAGCCGAGGATCACCAACAAGGCAATGGGGGACAGCAAAAAGCAAGTGATGTTGATCATGTATGCGGCGCCGATGAACAGGATTGAATTCAACACTGTGAAGCGAAGCGCATTGGAAGGGCTGATCAATCCCCTTGGAATTTCACGGATGGCAGTGCGCGGGTTTTTTGCATCAAACTCCCTGTCAAGGTAACGGTTGAAAGCCATGGCTGCACTCCTGGCAAAAACCATGCAAAGCACCACAAACAAGAACACCATGAGGTGCGTAGAAAAATAATCTCTGATAACGCCAATGCCATTGTCGTAAGGCACTGCTGTTCGTTGCAGAAAAAAAATACCCATGAAAAAACCCACCAATGCAAATGGCATCGCAAAAATGGTATGCGAGAATTTGATGAGGGACAGGTATTTATTGATATTTTTCATGTCATATGGTTGATGTGCAACATTGCAAATTGCTTAACTTTTACTCGTGGATTGCTGTTTGAACAGCTCCCACAGCACAATGCCTGCTGCTACGCTGATGTTGAAAGAGTGCTTGCTTCCCAATTGTGGTATCTCAATGCATCCATCTGCAGCATGCATCAGTTCCTCACTTACGCCATCTGCCTCATTCCCGAAAACAACAGCAATCTTCTGGCCCGCCAGCAATGAAAGGCAGTCCAGCGATGTGCTGTTGTGGGCCTGCTCAACAGCATAAATCCTGTAGCCCAGCCGCTTGTAAAGGGCAACTGCTTCAAGTGCATGATCAAAACCTAGCCATTCAACGCTCTCAGTTGCGCCCAATGCAGTCTTGTTGATGTCGCGGTGGGGAGGTTTTGGCGTGTAACCGCAAAGGCAAAGTTTTTCAATCCTGAAGGCATCACAGGTCCTGAAAACACTGCCCACATTGTGCATGCTTCTCACATTTTCCAGGACCACTACAATGGGCGATTTTTCTGAGGCACGAAAATCTTCCGCACTCAACCGTTTCAATTCTCCCATTTCCTTTTTGAGCATGGGGCAAAGATACGCCTGTCCTTTTTTCCTTTCAGAATAAAAGATACCTTTGTTGGGCTATGCAAGAAGCTTTTCAACCCATATTGGATTCACTCAGGAAATGGCAGCCTGACCATGCCATTGTATTGGAGTCGCTCCGCCAGGCAGGCAGCAACAGGCAATATTTCAGGTTCAGCCATGACAGTAAATCCTATATCCTCACCTATAATCCGGCGAATATTCCCGAAAACAACGCCTTTGTCGAGTTTACTCAGCATTTTGCAAGCAAGGGACTTCATGTGCCATCCATCATCCATACAGATGATGCCATGCAGTTTTATGTGCAGTCCGATCTGGGAGATGTTTCCCTTTTTGACTACATCAAGCAGGAAGGCTTTTCAGAAAATGTGCTGAATCTTTTCAAGAAAACATGTGCATCGCTGGCAAAACTCCAGATAGAAGGCGGTAACGACCTGGATTACAGCAATTGTATTGCAAAAGGTCTTTTGACAAGCAGGCGATCTATTCCGATCTGCTTTATTTTCTATACTATTTTGTAAGGGCACTTGACCTGCCCTACGATAAAAACCTGTTGCTGAACGATTTTGACATGCTCAGCAGTTACCTCATGCAGGAAGAGCACCAATATTTCATGCACCGTGATTGCCAAAGCAGAAATGTCATGATCCGCGAAGGGGAAGCCCATTTCATCGATTATCAAGGGGGTATGCAAGGTGCCTTGCAGTATGACATTGCATCCTTGCTCTGGCAGGCAAGGGCACAAATGCCCTATGAATGGCGCGATGAGCTGGTGAATTATTATTTCGATCAGGCCAACACCTGCCTGAATGGCAAATTGGACCGAAAAGAATTTCTCGACAATTACGACGGATTTGTGTTGATTCGGATGCTTCAAACCCTTGGTGCGTATGGTTTTCGTGGTTTGTTTGAACGCAAGCCGCATTTCATTGCCAGCATTCCCTTTGCTTTGAAAAACCTCAAATGGTTTCTCGAAAACAAACGAATACCCATCCGCCTCCCGGCCTTGCAAAAGGTGTTGGAGGCCATCGTCGCGGAGGACATCATTGCCCGCTTTGAACCCATTACTGCCAATGAAAGTTCAAAATTGACCATTCAGGTCAACAGTTTTTCATACAAAAAAGGAATTCCATCAGACCCGTTTGGCAACGGGGGAGGATATGTGTTTGATTGCAGGGGAATTTTGAATCCTGGAAGGATAGATGAATACAAGACACAAACCGGAAGGGACAAGGCTGTTCAGGAATTCCTCTTGCACAAGACCAACATGCCTTCTTTTTTACAGCATGTTTTTGGAATTGTAGACATATCTGTGGAAGATTACCTGAAGCGTGATTTTGAGGGATTGACAGTCAGTTTCGGATGCACAGGAGGACAGCACCGCAGCGTATATGCTGCGGATCGTTTGGTGGAGCACCTCAAGGAAAAGTATGGTGTCAAAGCTGTTGTGTGCCATGTTGAGCAGGATGCCAAGCAGTGGAAGAACGAGCCTTATTAGTGCCGTGCAGGTGCCCGTTAACCATATGACCATGGATATGCAGAATACAAAAGCAATGCTTTTTGCAGCAGGCCTCGGAACAAGACTGAAACCCTTTACAGACCATCATCCCAAGGCTTTGGCCTTGGTCAACGGCAAAACCTTGCTGGAAAGGAATATAGCCTATCTGAACAGTTTCGGCATACGGGACATCGTCATCAATGTGCATCATTTTGCCAACCAGGTGGTTGATTTCCTAAAACAATATGAGCATGCTGACCTCAACATTACCGTTTCGCATGAAGTGGATGGTCCTTTCGAAACCGGCGGGGGGCTTGCTTTTGCAGCCAGCCATTTCGCAGGAAATGCATTGCCTTTTGTTGTGATGAATGTAGACATGCTGACCAACCTGGAGTTGGTAGGCATGATGGATTTTCACAACAAAATCAATCCGCTTGCCACCCTGGCAGTTACAAAAAGGGAAAGCTCCAGGCAATTTCTTTTTGATGATGAAATGCGTTTGGTGGGCTGGAAAAACAACAGTACCGGAGAAACGCGCTGGGCCGGAGATGATAAGCAGGATGTACAGCCCCGTTCATTTTCCGGGATTCACGTGATAAGTCCCGAAATTTTTAACCTGATGCCATCAACAGGAACCTTTTCCATCACAGATGTTTATATCAAACTCGCAAGCAGTTGCCTGATTGTTGGATATGACCACAGTGGTGACATCATTCTCGATGTGGGCAAACCTTCATCAGTGTTGGAAGCAGCAACTTTATTCCAATAAAAAATGTACATTGAATTAAAATCAATCCCATGGCAAAGAAAATATTGATTGCATTGGTTACAATACTTGTGGTTATACAGTTCATCCGTCCTGAGCGCAATGTCGCTGCTGGTCCTTCAGCCTCACACATCGCCACCCACTACGCCACTCCAGACAATGTAAAGGCAATCCTTGAACGCTCATGCAATGATTGTCATTCCAATACCACCAAATATCCCTGGTACGCTTCTATTCAGCCCTTGGGTTGGTGGTTGGCGGACCATGTCAATGAGGGAAAGTCTGAATTGAACTTTGACGCGTTCATGAATTACAAGCCCAAGAAGGCACGCCATAAAATGGAAGAGGTAAACGAAATGGTCAAGGAAGGAGAAATGCCGCTCGGCAGTTATACCCTCATTCACAGGGATGCAAGATTGACACAGGAAGAAAAGCTCATCATCGCCAACTGGTCTGTTGCTACCATGAAGGCCATTGAAGTGGAGCACAAGCTGGAACCAGCTGAAGAAAAGCATTGATGTTGTTAAATACCGCTGATGGTTCCTTTGTTGTTTGAGTGGGCTGAACAGCGCCTGTGGATCAGCCCCCAGCGTTGCATCTTTTGGGAGGAACAGCAGACCATGATTTTGTCTGATTTGCACGTGGGCAAAGCAGCACATTTTCGAAAGGCAGGAATTGCTGTTCCCCAACAGGTATTCCAGGACGATTTGGACCGGCTGTTACAACAGGTGCGTCAATTCAACCCAACCAGGATGATCATTACGGGGGATCTTTTTCACAGCCATTCCAATGCAGAACACAAGCTGTTTGGAAAGTGGCGAGATGCCATCAACAACATTGAAGTCTTGTTGGTAAAGGGCAACCATGAGATATTGCCTGATGAAGCCTATTCCAATTTAGGAATTGAAGTAGTTGGTCATCATTTTGCGCTTGGTTGTTTTTCTTTTGCCCATGCACTGCCCGATGACAAAGCAACAGAACAGTATTGTTTTACAGGGCATCTGCATCCCGGAATTCGGCTGAGTGGAAGGGGAAAGCAGGCAATGGTTTTACCCTGTTTTCAATTTAGTTCAACCCATTGCGTACTGCCTGCATTCAGCAAGTTTTCCGGAAAGCATATCATTGATCCCAGTTCAACCGACCATGTTTTTGCAATCCTTGATGAGGGTGGAATTTCCAACATCATGAAAGTATAGCAAGTCAATTTTCCGGGGCCTTGTATTGGTCAAGAAATGTGGCTATGGATTGATCCGTGTTGAGGCCTAATTTTTTTCGCAGCCTGTACCGGCTTATTTCAACTCCCCTAACGGAGATGTTCATCAATTGAGAAATTTCTTTTGACGACAGGTTGAGTTGCAGGTAGGCACAAACTTTCAGGTCCGTATTTGTAAGTTTTGGAAAATGCAATTTTAGGTTTTTTAAGAAGTTGTTGTTGATTTCGTCAAAATGCACAGCAAACTTTTCCCAGCTTGCACTGTTTTTTTCGATATCGTTGAGCAGATGAATTGTTTTTTTGATGTCGTGGTTTTCGTTGGTGTTTTTATAGAGCTTTTGAAGTTCTTCCTTTACTTTTGAAAGTGCGTCACTCCGTTCCACCAGCTGCATGGAGGTGTCAACAAGTTCCTTTGTCTTGAGCATGATTTCACTTTCCAGTTTTTCATTCTTCAACCGAATGATTTCCTTTTCATTTTTTTCCAATTCCAGTTGGTGCACAACACTCATCTGACGTTGTTTTTCCTCATATATCGTTCTTTGTTTTACCAATTTTTTCTTTTGCCAAGCAAACAGGTTGCGCACTGCAATTGCAATCAACAGCATGTAAATGACCAATGCCCATCGGTTTCTGTACCAGGGGGACGCTATGACAAACGAATAGTTGATCTCCTCAGATTCATTTCCAAGGTTGTCATGGGCCTTTACATGAAAAACATAGCTGCCAGATGGAAGATTGGTATAATCCTTTTCTGTTTTGTTGCTCCAGTTGCTCCAGCCCTTTTCATAACCCTCCAGCCGGTAACTGTATTCAATGGTTTTTTGAAGTCCAAATGTCGGTGAGCTGTACTCAAAATGAAATGCATTGAAATTGCTAGAAAGCCTGTTGAGACTGCTGTTTGTCTCAATAACATTGGCCGTCTTGTCATTGTTGAGGTACCCTCCGAAAATGGTGCTGTCCGTTTTTCCCATGGCGCGCACATTGCCCAACATCATGTTCAGTTTAAACTTGGTTGAT
This sequence comes from Chitinophagales bacterium, assembly GCA_030832085.1. Taxonomy (GTDB): domain Bacteria; phylum Bacteroidota; class Bacteroidia; order Chitinophagales; family Chitinophagaceae; genus Pollutibacter. Next base: position 58,349 of record JAURJU010000048.1, read on the forward strand.
TTGTACTTTTCATAGTTGAGGTGGATGACTCCCTTTTCTGATCCTATGAATACGTTTGACCTATCATATGGGTAAATGTTTTCAAATCCTGAGAGAATCTGTCCTGAGATTTCAGGAAAATAAATGGGCTTTGGAACATTGTTTGCTGTTGCGCCATTGAAATCAATCATCCCAATTTTCTTGCCACTGCAAAACCAGACATTCCCCTCTCCATCCTCATTCATGTATCGGACCTCAGCATCTCCGATGATGGGTTGCAAAAAAGGAGAGGGTGCGAAACGTTTGCTTGTTGCATTGAACTCATATGTACCTGTGTTGGTGCCAAAAACAACCCTGTTTTTTATTTTGAATACATGGTTGTTGAGGTTGGATGGCAGCCCGTCTTTTTCTGTAAAAAGCCGGGCATCATACTTTTTTCCATCCGCGCTGATGTTGATGCGATAAATCCCCCTGTAAGGGTGTGATGCCCAAATTCCACCTTCATTGTCGTTGGTCAGAAAACGCAGGGACTCATACAAGCCCTCGAGGTTTCCCAAATCCCTGAATTTTCCCTGGTTGAAACCAAGCATCTTTAGTCCCGAGTAGGTTCCCGTCAAGATTTTTTCAGCCGGAGGTACAGACCCCGTGGGCATGAAAGTCCAGCCAGCATCTTTGCTGATCATGGCAGCGCTATTTTCAAGTATTTCAAAACAACCATTGTTGTGTCCCATCAAAAGACGTTGGTTCACTTCCTGCAGCCGCCATACCTGTCCCTGGGTTTTGGCTACAAGACTGAAATTTGCCTTCATGAAGCTCAGGTCTTTGTTTTGTGGGGAAAGTTTAGCAACATAGCAGCCATCTGAGGAGCCGATAAACAGTTTATTCTGAAAAATTCTTGTAGAGAAACCAGCAGACTCGTTTTCCATGTTGGGTGTGATGTACTTGATGGCAGAATTGTAGGCAATAAAACTTATTCCATTGTTCAATCCTGTCCAAAGATTTTTGTCCTTGTCAAGGAAAACGCTGATGACGTTGTTGTTCTGAAGACCCTCTTTTCTTGAAATTCTTTGAACAAAGCCACCATCGTTCTTCATAACAATGCATCCCTCTGCAGTTGTTGCTGCAACAAATTCACCCTTGTTCATTTCCGCGACCTTGAAGAAGCTGATATTCGCAGCTGGAAGTTGGAATTCATTGTTTTTTGACAAGGAATCACCTTTAAGCGAAAATGCTTTTTTGCTGTAGGTCAGAACAAGTTGCCCATCCCTTTCTGTTTGAATCATTCCTGACAGGATTGACCCGGTCAACAGTTGGTTGTTTTTCATCGGACGCCAAATATTGTTCTGGAAGGCATACAATCCCTTTTCCTGGTCTTGTGCATACAGTGTAGTTCCCATTTTTTTCATGAACTGCCATTTGCTGATAGGCGGGTGTAGCGAAAATGCATTGTTTTTCCATTCCATGATCATCCTATCGGATGCCCTGAAAAAGACCGATTCTCCTATGATTTCAATGTCCCAGACATCGGCAAAGGACCTTTCCCTGGACGGCAGCATTGGTGTCAACGATACATACCGCAGGAATCCCCTTTCGTTGGGTATAAAATAGCCCATTTCACCCTGCCCCCCTGCGTAAACAATTCCTTTTTTATCAATGGCGATCGAACGCATGATGGTCTTATTGGGTAGGGGATGCAATTTCCAAAATACACCATCATAGGTGAGAAGTCCTTCGTTGTTGGCAAAGTACATCCTACCTTTTAGGTCCTGGTCAATGTCCCAGGTTTGGGTACCAGCCTTGAAATCATTCTTGTTGTAATTGATGATTTGTGGTATCCCAATGGTGTTTTGGCTGTACAAAAAAGTTCCCCCAACTGCCAAACACAATGTGAGTAATCCTTTCCTTATTGAACGGGTATGAAATTGAGCAATTTTCATTTTGTTTAAGTATTTCAGGATAAATTTAAACATTTTTATTAAACAAAAAAAGAGGCATGTATTTTTTGATGTACTGTTGATGTAATTTTTATTTATTGTAAATCAATTAGATGCGAAAGATTGATGTAGTGATGTAGTACTACAAAAATATTGGAATCGATAAACAAATCTAATTTTATCATCCCATAATCGATTGGGATCATTTATCAAACTAAAACTTGCGTATGGAAAAGGCTCTAAAGAAGCTAACACTTCTTTCACTTCTGGTGATGCTGGGATTAAGTTCCTGGTCACAAGACAAAACCGCTACCGGGAAAGTGACAGATCAGACTGGTTTACCGGTAACAAAAGCTACCATTTTAGTTAAAGGAACAAAAACCGGTACATCAACCAATGAGGCTGGTACTTTTTCGTTTTCAGTTCCTTCATCTTCCACCACAATCGTTGTTTCCTCTGTTGGTTTCGAAACCAAGGAAGTTTCCATTGCTCCAGGAATGATGAACATTGTCCTTGAACCCTCCCAAGCAAAGCTTGATGAAGTGGTCGTTGTAGGCTACGGCGTTCAGAAAGTTACGAAAGTGTCTGGCGCGGTATCTACTGTAAAAGGATCGGATATTGAAAAACTAAAGCCTGTTCGCGCTGAAGACGCCCTTCAGGGACGGGCTTCAGGGGTTACGGTGGTTTCCAACGGCTCACCAGGTGCAAAACCAACTGTTTTGGTAAGGGGGATTCCCTCATACACAGGTACTGACCCTGTTGTGGTGGTGGATGGAGCAATCCAATCCCTGGATGATTTCAATGCCATCAATCCTGCTGATATAGAAAGCATCAATGTACTAAAAGATGCTGCCACCACTGCCATTTATGGTGTGAAAGGTGGAAATGGTGTTATTGTTGTAACCACCAAAACGGGTAGGAAAAACCAAAAGACGGAGATGACCTACAACGGCAACTATGCCATGCAAGAGGTTATGAACCAGATTGGTGTCTTGAATGCTTCAGAATATGCTGCAATTGTCAATGAGGGCAGTGTAGCTTCCGGGGGCGGATTGATTTTCCCTAACATCTCCGGGATAGGTGTTGGCACAAACTGGCAAGACCAGATTTTCAAACAAGCCCCAATGCAATCGCATACGATTGCTGCAAGGGGTGGTAGTGAAAAAATGTCATATTTTCTCTCAGGCGGATACCTTACACAAGATGGTATTGTTGGAGGTGGAAGCAAATCCTACTTTAACAGGGTCAATGCCACTTCCAACCTGACATTTGACCTCAGTTCAAAACTTAAATTCCTTGCCAATACCACGTATACCAACATCAAAGGTGCAGGAGTACCGGAAAATACCATCAATGCGGTTATTTCCAATGCGTTGAATTTTGATCCAACGGTACCCGTACTGAACAACGTGCCCAATACCTATGGCAAGTACAGCACAAGCAAATATATTCTTTCGGAAATCATCAATCCGCTCACTCAGTTGGACGACACGTACAACAAGAACAATACCAGCAAGCTTTATGGCAAATTGGAATTGCAGTATGACGTTATCAAAAACCTGAAGTTATCCTCCCGTTTCGGCTATACGAATACGGATGTTACAGGGAAGAGTTTCAGTCCGCTATCCTTCTACGGAACAAGCCATATCAATTCTACCATGAATGCCGACGGTACGCCTAAACCGGGTTCACACAACAGTGTATACGAGTTCAAGACGAATTACTTCAATTACACGTTTGAGAATTTTGCCAATTACAATTTCAACATTGGACAACAGAACCATTTTGAAACTGTTGCAGGTTTCTCAATGGCACGCGTGACAGGAAATTCCTTGAATGGTTCAAGGCAAGATGTTCCCTTCAACTCATGGAGCTTTGCTGACATATCCTCTGCTACAGGAATAGCGACACTTTCAGGTATTGATCTGGGCTCTTACCAATATGAGAGAAGAAACCTCTCCTATTTTGGAAGGGTTGATTATGATTACAATGATAAATACCTTGTTTCCGGTACCATGAGAAGGGATGGATCCTTTGCATTTGGGGATAACAATAAATTTGCTAATTTCTTTTCAGGTTCCCTGGGTTGGGTTGTAACCGAGGAGGATTTCTTCAAGGTCAAATTCATTGACTATTTGAAAATCAGGGGAAGCTATGGCGTCACTGGAAATGAAAATGTAAATCCCCAATACCAAAGAATCTCGACTTTGTTGTATGCATATGGTCTTGGACAGAACGCAGGGTATACATTCGGAAACGAGCCTACATCTGTTGGTGCTACCATTGCTTCTTTCAAGAACGATGACCTTCGATGGGAAGAACAGGCACAGCTGAATGCCGGCTTTGATATCAGGTTCTTCAACAATAAGTTTTCTTTTAGTGGAGACTATTTCAGAAAGGACATCAGCGGTTTGTTGTTCACCCCAACACTGTCCCTCTATCTTGGCACTGCATCATTGCCTACTGCCAATATTGGTACTACAACAACGAGCGGTGTTGACATGAACCTCGGATACACCGACCAGCTCTCAAAAAATTTCAGAATTACCACAAACATTACCTTTACAAAGGCCACCAACCTGGTGACTGAAACCAACAATGGTTTGATTACCGGTGGTGGATATGGCATACCTTACCAGTCCGTTACAAGATTTGAAAAGGACAAGGCACCTGGTTATTTTTATGGTTTCAAGACCGATGGGCTTTTCCAAACACAAGCAGATGTTGCCAAGCATGCCAGCCAACCTGGTGCACAGCCCGGAGACATTCGTTTTGTGGATGTGAACGGTGACGGAAAAATTGATGGAGATGACAGGACCGATATCGGAAATCCATTTCCTGATTTTACGTTGGGATGGAACCTTTCACTTGAATACAAGGGTTTTGATTTCAACTCATTTGTGTACGCATCCGTTGGAAATGAAGTGTATCGTGCGTATGAGAGAAACCTGGCCATGACCAACAAGTTCAGGAGTGTATTGGGCAGGTGGACTGGCAGTGGGTCAACAAACGATGCAACCACACCAAGATACACCTTTGTGGATGCCAACAACAATACAAGGGCATCAGACCGTTATGTTGAAGACGGCTCTTTCATCAAGGTAAAAAACCTCCAACTGGGATATAATTTTTCATCTGCAGCCCTTCGTAAGGCCAATATTTCCAGGCTTCGCATTTATGCACAGGCAAGAAATGCCTTCACGCTTACAAAGTACACTGGCTTTGATCCGGAAATCTCTGGTGGAATCTTTGATACGGGCATTGACAGGGGTGCATATCCGCAAGCAAGAAGTTTTGCCATTGGCCTTGATCTTAAATTCTAACCAAGAAAAAAGAACAACATGAAAAATTTAAAATTCATCATAAGCATTGCTGCACTCCTCTTCATGGGAGCCGCATGTACAAAGTTTGTTGCTTATAATCCACAGGAGGATTATCAGATCACAGCAAATGATTATTTGAAAACCGCTGACGATTTCAACAAAATGGCCATTGGTGTGTATTCTCCATTGCAATGGTTGTATGCGAATCCTGTAATTGGTGATGTTGCTTCAGACAACTCAGTGTCTGGAGGTGAGAACGCTACTGATGTACTTGGATTGCAACAGATTGATGATTACCAGATCACTGCCAATAATTTTTATTTTTCGGAAGCATGGAAATCTTGCTACGAAGGGATCAACAGGGCAAATTATCTGCACGAAAACAAGGCCAAGCTTGATTTCGCTGGAAAGGAAGCCTTGTATGGAGAGGTTTATTTCCTGAGGGCTTACTATTACTTTGAATTGGTCAGGATGTTTGGGGATGTTCCCCTGTTTACCGAAAAGAGACTCAGTGCGTCAGATTCAAGGAAGTTTGCCCGTGCGCCCAAGGCAGATGTATACAAGCAAATCGAGCTTGACCTGAACAACGCAATCAAAGTGTTGCCATCCGTCAATGCACAAAAAGGAAGGGTGACAAAATTTGCGGCACATGCATTGTTGGGTAAAGTGCTTTTGTACCAAAATAAGTTTGATGCGGCAGCCGCGATCCTTGAGCCTGTTGTCAATGGACCGTTTCAACTGGTGACCAATTTTGGTGATATCTTTTTGCAGTCAGGGGAAAACGGTTCAGAGTCTGTTTTTGAAATACAGTATTCCAATATCAGCCCCTTTTATGATTGGTCCAATCCAGGCAGAGGACAGGGAAATCTCGCAGTACAGATGTGTGGCGTAAGGAATCTTGCAGGCACAAGTCCTTATGGTCAAGGCTGGAGCATCAACCTTCCTACCAAGGAATTGGCCAGCGCGTTTGCAGCGGGCGACAAAAGAAAGGCGGTTACCATCCTGGATATTGAAGCCTATAAGACAGCCAATCCCGCATTCAACATCAGCTACTTGGTTGCTCCCTATAAAAATACGGGATTGTACAACCAGAAATACCACCCAAGAAAGGGTGAAACATCCGGGCAAGTTGAGTTGAATTATCTCAACAACTACAGAACAATTCGATTTGCTGATGTTCTGCTGATGGCAGCCGAGGCCAACAACCGTGCAACAACACCCAACGATACAAAGGCACAGTCTTACTTGAACAAGGTCAGGCAACGTGCCTTTGGAGACAATCTCCACAACATCACGTCAACAGGTGCTGCACTGAAGCAAGCCATTTGGGATGAAAGGAGATTGGAGCTTGCCATGGAAGGAGACAGGTTTTTTGACCTGGTGAGGACTGGACAGGCAGCTTCAAAAATCACAGGTTTCAAGGCCAACAAGAATGAAGTCTTCCCCATTCCCCAACAGGAAGTGGACATATCAGGCCTGACACAGAACACAGGTTATTGATCCCATCATCATATAAATTCATTGAAATGAAAAAGAAGAATTTCCTATATCTCCCCTTGTTGTTGGCCATCCTTTTCACAGGATGCTCTAAACTACAATACGACGATGTGTCCTTTGTTGAAACTGCAACTGCTCCAACAAAGCTTTCTGCCATGTTCAACATCACACAAGACAATACAGGGCTTGTTACCATTTATCCCAATGGGGATGGTGTCGCCTATTATAATGTTTATTTTGGTGATGGTACAGCGGCTCCTGTAAAAGTAATGGCTGGTGAAAGTGTGCAGCGCAAGTATGCTGAAGGCAACTACGATGTGCGTGTTGTTGGGGTTGGCATCACTGGAAAAACAGCGGAAGCAACCCAAAAGCTGACTGTTTCCTTCAGGGCGCCAGAAAACATGGAAGTAACCACTGCCGTGGATGCATCAAGTGCATTCATGATCAATGTAACTGCCAAGGCACTTTACGAAACACTGTTCAAAATTACCTGGGGTGATGTACCAAATGAAGTTCCAACTTCATTCCTCGAAGGAGAAACCGTCAAGCATACCTACGCAAAATCAGGTGACTATACCATCACCGTTGTTGCGCTAAGTGGTGGAGTTGCCACAACAACGGTAACTAAAAAAATTACCATCAAGGTGCCCATCGTGCTGCCATTGGATTTTGAGACCGTTGGCCAGACCTATACATTTGTGAACTTTGGAGGTGGAGATGCCAGCGTGATTGCCAATCCAAAACCGGGTACCATCAATACTTCCGCAAAGGTAGGCAAGATGGTAAAGAATGCACCTGAGGTATGGGCCGGCTCATTGATCAGTCTGAGCAGTCCAATTGATTTTTCTGTGAATAAGGTCATGCGCTTGAAGGTTTATTCTCCAAGGGTTGGTGCAAAAGTGTTGTTGAAGGTTGAAAATTCGGCCAACAATGCCATCAATTTTGAGAAAGAAGTTGCAACAACCGTTGCCAACCAGTGGCAGGACCTGACATTCGACTTCAGGGCAATCAATACTTCAAATTCCTACAACAATGTAGTGTTGATCTTTGATCTTGGAACAACAGGCAATGGTTCATCCAACTTTACTTATTATTTCGATGACCTCAGGCAAACAAATACAATTGAAGAATTGGCATTGCCAATGAGTTTTGAATCCACTGCATTGAATTACGATTTTGTCAATTTTGGTGGTGCAAATGCTTCTGTTGTAAACAACCCCAATGCCACTGGCATCAACACAAGTGCCAAGGTTGGAAAGATGGTGAAGGGTGCTCCCGAAGTATGGGCAGGAAGCTTTATCAGCCTTGCCAATCCCATTGATTTTTCTACCAAGAAATTTATAAAAGTGAAGGTTCATTCGCCAAGGGTTGGTGCAAAGCTCCTTCTCAAAGTTGAGAACCAAACCAATGGAGGAGTGTTCTTTGAAAAAGAAGTAGCTACGACTGTTGCAAATGCATGGGAGGAACTGACTTTTGATTTCACAGCCATCAACACTGCAAACAGTTATCAGAAAGTGGTTCTAATTTTTGACCTTGGTACAGCAGGGGATGGGTCAGCCAATTATACCTACTATTTTGATGATATTTCTCAAAGCCTGAAGGCAGATGAATTGGGAATTCCATTGAATTTTGAATCTTCTGCGTTAACCTATGGATTTTTTAATTTTGACGGAGGAAATGCATCAGTAGTAGCCAACCCAAGCAAGACAGGCATCAATACCAGCAACAAAGTCGGCAAGATGGTCAAGGGGCCTGGTGGACAACCTTGGGGTGGCAGTTTCATTGAACTTGCCTCTCCCATTGATTTTTCTGCCGGCAAAACAGTGAAGGTGAAAGTATTTTCTCCAAAGGTTGGTGCAAAACTCCTCTTCAAGGTGGAGAACCTGGCCAACGGTGGAATCAGTTTTGAAAAAGAAGTGGCAACCACCAAATCTGGGCAGTGGGAAGAGCTCAGCTTTGACTACAGTGCCATCAATACTGCAAACACCTATCAGCGTGTGGTATTGATTTTCGACCTAGGAACTGTAGGTGATGGGTCTGCCAATTTCACGTATTATTTTGATGACATTACTGTTAACTAACCTCGAAACTGTAATAACATGAACAAGAATATCTTTAAAAATGCCTTGTTGGTTTTTGCCAGTGCAATTGCATTTGCCTCTTGCCAAAAAACCGAATATACCTTTGGGGATCTTGCAAGTCCTTCAGACCTCACTTTGACTGCTACAGTAACAGGAGTTGATGCCGCCAATCCAGGTGGAAATGGCTCCGGAGCAGTTGCGATTACCACAACTGCAAGCAAAGTGATAACTTACAAGATTGATTTTGGTGATGGTAAAGTTTTGATGGTCCCTTCTGGCACCATCAACTACAAGTACACCACGCCCGGGACAAATGATTATACCATCACGGTCAGTGCTGTTGGTGTTGGTGGTTCAATTTCCAACATCAGCAAAAAGGTGAAAGTATATGTTGCGTTTGAAATACCTGCAGCCATCCTGCAAAACCTCACTGGTGGTTCATCAAAAAGATGGGCCTGCGACAAGGATGCAGATGGACACTTTGGGGTTGGACCCAATGATGGGTTCGCTCCGATTTGGTATGCTGCTGGCGCCAATTCAAGGGCTGCAGATGGTTTTTATGATGATGAAATCACCTTTGCAAAAGATGCCAACAACCAGGTTACCATGGATGTGGACAATAAGGGAAATACTTTTGTTTTGGGTGCCGCAGTTGGTTTCTATGGCCTAAGTGGTGCAGAAGGCCAATATCCGCTGGTTACAAAAGGCGTAAAGAAATTGGCATTCATGAATGCATCATCAGCTAGCACCCCTGCCATTTCAACAAGGATAGAATTTTCTGTCCCCGGCAATGGGATTGTTTGTATTGGTATGGGAAGCACAAACTATGAAATACTTTCACTTACATCCACGACAATGATGCTGCGGACAATTGGAAAGGATGGTTTGGCATGGTATCAAAAATTAAAGGTTAAACCATAGATGATGAAGTATTTATTGGTAAATATTGCGGCTTTTATTTCATTGAACGTTTTTGCTTCCTGTAAAAAGGCTGAGACGCAAAAGAATACAGCGCCTTCGAATATTGTGATCAGTGCAATAGTAAGCAACGATGGCTCGGGCAATGTTGATTTTTCAGTTAAGGCAAACAATGCAGTAACCTATTCATTTGAATTTGGCAATGGTGAAATCCAGGATGTTCCGAGCGGAATGATTACCTACAAGTATTCCACTGCAGGTACAATTGAATATACTGTTACGGTTACTGCAAAAAGTGCTGCAGGATTGACAGCCAGCGCAAAGAAGACCATTTCCGTCACAGTCACGCCATCCATTCCAAGCCTTGTTTGGTCTGATGAATTTGATAAAAATGGCGCACCAGATCCTACAAAATGGATCTATGACATCGGCACAGGTGCAAGTGGGTGGGGCAACAATGAACTGCAGTATTATACCAACAGATTGGAGAATGCAGTCGTTGAAAACGGATTCTTGAAAATCAAGGCAATCAAGGAGAATTTCAGTGGAAGTGCATATACCTCAGCCCGTTTGCTTACCCGGGGCAAATACGAATTTAAATACGGCACCGTGGAAATCCGGGCTAAAGTTCCTGCTGCAGTTGGTACATGGCCCGCAGTATGGATGCTGGGGTTTGATTTTCCAACTGTTGGGTGGCCTGCCTGTGGCGAAACGGATATCCTGGAACACAGGGGATCAGAGCTCAATACAATTGTTGCAGCCTTGCATTATCCTGGCAGGTCTGGTGGCAATCCTGTAAAAGGTCAAACGGTTGTTCAAAATGCCTCGACCGAATTTCATGTATACAAGTTTGATTGGACCAGCACTTCCATGCAGTTTTTCGTGGATGGCAAGCTGTTTCATACCGTTGCGAACAATGCCTCCATTCCCTACAACAAGAATTTCTTTTTTCTGGTGAATTTGGCCATGGGCGGTGGATTTGGAGGACCTGTTGATCCTGCTTTTACCAATGCAACCTTCGAAGTGGATTACATCCGCGTGTACAAATAAATACCAAAGGGTACATATACCCGAAATTCAATACTGCGCACCCTTGGACATTCACTATCCAAGGGTGTTTTCTGTATAAGAACATGTCATTTGCCTATACGGAATGCATTAAAAACCAAGATCCCTGATCATTCTTTTCACCCGGTCTTCCAGTTTTTCAGAAGACATGCTTTCCCGCATCGAATCAACCTTTACGGGAAATGAAAAGGGCGTAAGCTGACTTGGTCTTTTGATGATGATTTTTCCTTGGGCAATTCTTTTCAGCATCGCCCGCAGCCGCTCTTCTTCCATCTGTGATTGCATGACTTCTTCAAATGCCTGACGCAATAAAATGTTTTCATTGTCGTATTCCATGAAAACGTTGAAAAGCAATGCTGCAGAAGACTGCAGGTGTCTGGCTTTTTTTTGTTCTCCTGGCATGCCCTGAAATACGAGCCCTCCGATTACAGCAATGTCACGAAATTTTCGTTTCGCCATTTCTGTAGCGTTGACACTGCGCTGGATGGTTTCTGTCAGGTTCTCGGGGCTAAACAATTCACGCACATTTTTCTCATTGATGGGAATGGGCTGGTCGCTCAGGAGTTCAAAGCTGTAATCGTTCATGGCAAAGCTGAAACTGATGGGATGTTCTTTGCTGATGCGCCACGCCAGAATGGCGGCCATCGCTTCATTGACCAGCCTTCCTTCAAAGGTATGTGCAAACAGGTGGTGTCCGTCTTTTGTTTCGATCAATTCAATCAGTAATTCATCTGCAGATGGAATGGATGAAATTTTAGTTTGCAGTTCCAACAAAGGGCCAAGCCTGACCAGGGATTCATCTTTTGAAGCCAAGGAAGCGGCTTCTGATATTTTTTCCCGCATCAGGTTTCCAAGATTGGCAGTCATGGACATGCGGCCTCCCATCCAGCTGGGTACAATTGATTTTTTTGAATTGCTTTTTTTAACCTGCACCGTCATATCCCTTATGGAAACCAATTCCAGGGTTCTTCCTGCAAGCGTGAACACATCTCCTGGCATTAATTTCGATATGAACCATTCTTCAATGACGCCCACAAGGCCTCCAGTCACCCATTTTACTTTCATCATCGCATCACTCACAATGGTGCCGATGTGCATGCGGTGTCGCATGATGTTTCTTCTGCCATTCATGCGGTATATCCCATCTTCCAACGTTATTTTTTGGAACTCATCGTATTGCTGCAATGCATTTCCACCAGTGGTGATGAATTGAATCACCTGTATCCATTCCTCTTCCAAAATTTCCCGAAAGCAAAAAGTGGAAGAGATCTCTTTGAATGTTTTGCGCATGTCAAATCCATCGCCAGCTGCAAGTGTGCAGAGGTATTGGACCAGCACATCAAAACATCCTACCAATGGTTGTTTTGATTCAACTTTCTTTTCTTTCAGGGCTTCCTTAAGGGATGCCGCTTCCAGCAGTTCCAGCGAATGGGTGGGCAGAAAATAAATCCTGCTTGTCTCTCCAGGAGCATGACCACTTCTTCCTGCCCGTTGAAGAAATCTAGCAATTCCCTTTGGTGAACCCACTTGTATGACCGTTTCGACAGGTCGAAAATCCACGCCAAGATCTAGGCTGGCAGTACATACAACTGCCTTCAGTTTTCCAGCATGCAGCGCATCCTCTACCCAGAGCCGCAGTTCCCGGTCAATGCTTCCATGGTGCAGTGCAATTGTTCCGGCGAGTTCCGGCGCGATGTCCAGCAAAGTCTGGTACCATGTTTCGCTCATTCCCCTGGTGTTGATGAAAATCAAGGTGGACCTGCTTTTCCCAATGATAGGGATCACTTCATGGGCCAGTTTTATGCCAAGGTGTCCAGCCCAGGGATATTTTTCAATCTCTGCAGGGAAAATGGGAATGACTTCTATGTTCTTGTCCATTTCTGCCGAAACGATGACACCATTTTCATTACCAGGTTCGTTGATCAGCATGGGAGAAAGCAATACATCTTTTGCCTCTTCAAGGTTTCCAATGGTGGCTGATATTCCCCATACACATGGAGGTTTTATTTTGTTACAATGAATCAGCCTGCTGATGGCCAGCTCCATCTGCACACCCCTTTTGGATCCCAGCAATTCATGCCATTCGTCGACTGCTATGACGTCCAGGTGCTCAAAATATTTTTCATGGTCTTTTCCCGAAAGCAACAAATGAAGACTTTCGGGTGTGATCAACAATATTTCCGGGGGCGATTTTTTTTGTTGTTGCTTTTCTGATGTTGCACTGTCTCCATTGCGGATACCAACCTTCCATTGCATGCCCAATTCTGCGATGGCTTCTTCCATTGCCCGACCGATATCTTTTGCCAGGGCACGAAGGGGAGTGACCCAAATCAAACGAAGTCCATTGTTTTTTCTGGTGTTCCAGTCTTCAGGATGCGCATGGATGAACTTGATGATGGCGCCGATGAAAACAGAGTAGGTTTTCCCACAACCTGTAGGAGCATTGACCAGACCACTTTTGTGTGCAAGGATATGCTCCCAGGCAAGGGCTTGAAAAGGGAAGGCAGCCCATCCCTTTTGATGCAACCAGTCAGATATGATTTGGTCCTGTTTCAAACTGGATTAGTCATCATCCCTTTCATCAGCTTCATCAGGCCAATTGTCTTGGTCATCAAGAAGTGGGGAGGCGGCGCTTGATTTTTTTGAAACTGTCTTTCCTGCAATCACGATGACAATTTCACCCCTTACCCCTTTTGCTTCAAAATGATCATGGACTTCCCTGATGGTGCCACGAAAATTCTCTTCAAACTTTTTACTGAGTTCTCTTGAAACCGAGCATTGGCGGTCTTCTCCAAAATATTCTCCCAGTTGTTTTAGCGTTTTTACAAGCCTCACAGGTGATTCGTAAAGTACGATTGTTCTTGCTTCATTGGAAAGGGCCGTCAGCAGGGTATGCCTTCCTTTTTTCAGGGGAAGAAACCCCTCAAAACAAAAGCTGTCGGTAGGGAGGCCGCTGTTGACCAGTGCAGGCACAAATGCTGTTGATCCCGGGAGGCATTCTACCCGGATATTGTTCTTGATGCACTCGCGTACAATGAAAAATGCAGGGTCTGAAATGCCGGGAGTTCCTGCGTCGGTGAGCAATGCCATTGTTTTTCCTGCCAACATTTCTTCCACCAGCCTTTCGGTGATCTTGTGTTCGTTGTGTTGGTGATAGGGAAGCATGCTTTTGCTGACCCCGTAATGTTTCAGCAAGACGCCAGAAGTGCGGGTATCTTCAGCCAGCACCGTATCCACCTCGTTCAGTATGGTGACTGCCCGATAGGTCATGTCTGCAAGATTGCCTATCGGAGTGGGAACGATATACAGCATGTAAGCCTTTTAATATGGGTATTCTACTGGAGAATGCTGACCTCAAACTGTTCCATGACCTGGTTGGCCAATAGCTTTTTTGCGGCTTCTTCACCAGCCTGCAGCGCAGCACCTTCATTGTCTGCTTCAACCAGCATGGTGATTCGCTTGCCAATTCTCACATCTTGCACATTGTTCAGTCCAAGGTTGTGCAGTCCACCCAAAACGGCCTTTCCTTGCGGGTCCAGCAGGTCTTTGAGTGGCATCACATTGATCGCAATAGTATAGGTCATTTGATCTGATTTTTAAAGAGCAAAGATACTAGAATATAGCAGATGAAAATTGCAGGAATGGAAAGCCATCCCAACAGTACGATTGAAACCAGGGCAATGCCCAACAAAATGAAACGGGCCTTGTTCTCGGCGAAAGAAAATGATTTGAATTTGAGGTTGAGCAGGGCGATTTTAGACACCATCAGCCAGGGGATGAGCAAACATAACGCAATGAGAACCCAATGGTTGAGCAGGATAGATTGTATTCCAAGGGGGTTGTAGAGCAACAAGAGGGGGAAGGAAGCAACCAGCAGCCCCGCAGCTGGTGTTGGAAGACCTTCGAAATGGTTGCGCTGTGAACTGTCAAGGTTGAACCTGGCCAGTCTCCAGGCAGAAGCCATGGGGAAAAGGATGCAGGGCATCAGCCAAAATACGGATGTGTCCAGTCCATCCGGCTCTTGCGCAAAAGATATCCTGAGCAGTTGAAAAAGAATCAACCCCGGAGCTACGCCAAATGAAACCACATCGGCCAATGAATCCAGCTGTTTGCCCATTTCGGAAGTGGCCTTGAAAAGCCTTGCAACAAATCCATCCAGAAAATCAATCACAGCGGCAATGCCAAGAAAGATGGAGGCCCACCATATTTTCTCTGGAAGATAAATCTTCCATTCTCCATCCTGCATGTTCAGGATGGTTTCACCTGTTTGCAACGTGAGGATGATGGCGATGAAACCTGCAACAAGGTTCAGCAATGTGAAAATATTGGGAATCTGTTTCATCCTAATTGTATTTTGAATTTATCGGACGCGCAATGCCATTGCTCATTTTTCAATTCATGACATGCGCTTTCATGGTCAGCCCTTCATCAATTGCTCAATCTCTTCTGCCTTGATCGGAATATTTTTGAAAAGGTCTTTGTTGCCTGTTTTCGTAATCCAGATATTGTTTTCAATCCGAACACCCATTTGTTCCTCTTCGATATAGATGCCTGGCTCAACCGTAAAAACCATTCCGGCCTTGATGGGCTCGGTTTTCGTTCCCAGGTCATGCACATCTATGCCAAGGTGGTGCGAGATGCCGTGGTAAAGGTATTTGCGGTAGGCGCGGTTTTCAGCTGTCTCATTCTTGATGTCCGATTTGCTGATCAGTCCTATTTTCAGGAAGGTTTTGCTCGCCTCATCGCCCACCATGTCCGTGTATTTCAAAATGGTGATGCCAGGCTTCAGCAGGCTTTTGGCGTAGTCGTGCAGGTGAAGGCAGGCATTGTAAACTTCTTTCTGCCTTTTTGTGAACTTGCCATTGACAGGAACAGTTCTTGTAAGGTCTGCGCAGTATCCTCCGTACTCTGCACCAAAGTCCATCAATACCAATTCTCCATCCTTGCATTGCTGGTTGTTGGCAATATAGTGCAAGGTGCGGGCCCTGTCTCCACCTGCGATGATCGAAGTGTATGCTGGTCCTGCGGAACGGTTCATCATGAACTCGTGGTAGATTTCAGCTTCAATCTGGTTTTCCCAAACACCGGGTTGGATGAATTTTAAGAGTCTTCTGAATGTTTTTTCAGTGATGTCAATGGCCTGCTGAAGTACGTCCACTTCAAGCGGCGATTTGATGGCACGAAGGTCCCGCATGATCCTTGCAGCCCGTTTGTAGTTGTGCAGGGGATAGCGGTCTTGCATTTCCTTTGCAAAACGATAATCGCGTACAGCAAGCTGGTTGGCCTTTCTGTCGTTTTCGTTGGTGTTCAGGTAGATGGTATCTGCCAAATGAACCATGGGTTGGAGCACGCCGTCCAAACTGTCCAACCATATGATGGTTTGAATCCCTGAAAGTGCAGTTGCTTCGTGCGATCGGTGCCTTTTGCCATCCCACTTTTCCTTCAGTTCATTGGGCCTTACCAGTACGAGCACTTCTCTCAACTTCCGATCAGGATGGTTGGGGAACAGAATCAGCATCGAATCTTCCTGTTTGATGCCGGTCAGCCAATAAAGGTCTGTATTCTGCTTGAAGGGGTACAATGCGTCACCATTGCTCGGGATTTCGTCATTGCTGTTGAAAATGGCAATGCTGTTTTTCTCCATGGCGGCGACAAAGCGTTTCCGGTTGTCTATGAAAATTTGGGGGTTGATGGTTTCTGAATGCATGGTATTTGATGTATAGGTACTGAATCTGCGTATCTAATGCTTCACAAGTTACAACAACATTGTAAACCAACCCTCATCCGCAAAACTATAATACCCATCTGTACTCACGATGATATGGTCCAATACCTGGATGTCAAAATATTTTGCGGCATGCCTGATCTTGTTCGTGAGTTCTTCATCGGCCCTTGATGGTCTAAGGTTCCCTGAGGGATGGTTGTGGCAAAGGATGATGCTAACTGCTTCCTCTTCCAATGCTTTTTTAAGGATGATTCTAGGGTCTGCCACAGTGCCGGTCATTCCCCCTGAGCTGATGATCTCGAAATGCCGAATCCGGTTGGCCCTGTTGAGAAAAAGCACTGCGAAAACTTCATGGGGAAGGTCCATCAGCTTTGCTTGCAAAAATTTAGCCACCTCAGTGCTTCCTGTGATGACATCGGATTTGAGGTTCTCTGCTGCCATTCGTCTTCTGCCCAGTTCAAGGGCAGCCTGGATGGAAATTGCCTTGGCCATACCAATTCCTTTCGTCTTCATGAGCTCTCTGGTTGACATTCTTGCCAACTCAGCAAGCCTGTTTTTGCTCCTGTCCACCAGTTCCTGTGCCAAGTCCATGGCTGACCTTTCTTTGGTTCCATTCTGGATCAGGATGGTAAGCAATTCCGTTTCACTCAACTGTGCAGCTCCCTTGTTTTTCAATTTTTCCCTTGGGCGGTCTTCCGGAGACCAGTTTTTGATCTGTTTCATTTTTTCATTTCATTTTCCACAATCCTCTAACATATCCGGCGCAAGCCCACAGGGCTATCATCATTTTGTTATCTTCGCCCTACAATCTTCAATATGCAACGCGTTGGTCCTTCCTGCAAGATCTTCTCCGGTACTAGCTCACAGTACCTGGCCGAGAAAATTGCCGCCGCAAATGGCGGTACCCTTGGCAAAATCAGCATCCAAAAGTTCAGCGATGGTGAGATACAGCCAATTTTTCTCGAAAGTATACGAGGCGATTATGTTTTCCTTGTGCAAAGCACGTTTGCACCGGGGGATAATCTCCTCGAATTGCTGTTAATGATCGATGCTGCAAAGCGCGCTTCTGCCTATAAGATCATTGCCGTCATGCCATATTACGGCTATGCCCGTCAAGACAGGAAGGATAAGCCCAGGGTGGCCATTGGTTCAAAAATGGTGGCAAACATCCTTACTGCAGCAGGGGCGGACAGGGTCGTCACCATGGACCTGCATGCTCCACAAATTCAGGGTTACTTTGACATCCCGGTTGATCACCTGGACAGTTCGGCAATTTTTATACCTTATATACGTGATCTTCAGCTTGAAAACCTTACCTTTGCCGCCCCTGACGTGGGAAGTGCCAACAGGATCCGTGAGGTGGCCAGCTATTTCAATGTGGAAATGGTGATTTGTGACAAGCACAGGAAGCGTGCAAATGAGATAGCCAGCATGGTGGTGATTGGGGAAGTAGCGGACAGGGACATTGTGCTGATTGATGACATCTGCGATACTGCAGGCACCCTTACAAAAGCTGCCAAATTGTTGAAAGACAAGGGGGCAAGGAGCGTAAGGGCCCTGTGTACACATCCTGTCTTGAGTGGGAATGCGTACACGAATATCGAGAACAGTGTGTTGGAAGAGTTGGTGGTATGTGATACAATCCCTTTGCGTGGACAATCATCCAAGTTGAAGGTATTGAGTGTAGCGAGCCTTTTCGCTTCTGCCATCAAAAATGCCTATGAAAACCAGAGCATAACCAGTTTATTCATTCATTCGCAGCTGAGGAATAAATAAAGCTCTCAAAAAAGTCATTATTTAAACACAATACAATGAAGACGATTACAATCGAAGGACAATTGAGGACCGAAACTGGCAAAACAGCCACCCGCCGGTTGCGCTCTCAAGACCTGGTACCTGGTGTAATTTACGGGGGTGCACAA
>JAURJU010000049.1 GCA_030832085.1 Chitinophagales bacterium
ATTGAGGCAGATGAAAGTGATGGCTCCATTGTGCAGTATAGGCCAGAAATTGGTGTTTTGCTGAACATTGACAAAGATCATCAAGACCTTGAAGAGCTGGTCAGGCTTTTCAGCATTTTCAGGACCCATTCTCATCATTTTATAACCAACCTCTCTCATCCACTCTCAGCAAGCCTTTCAAAAAAATCGATATTTGATTTTGATTGCAACGAACAATCAAAAGCTTACATGAACGCTACTGGCTTTCATCAGAAAGGTTCGATGATTGCCTTTTATGTTGAAGGCCATTCTTTTGTAGTGCACAGCCCAGGAAGGCATACCATGGAGAATGCCATGGCCGCCCTTTCTGTAGCCCATAGTATGGGGATCCAATGGGAACTCTGTGCTGATGCATTGCGCAACTATCAGGGGATCTACAGAAGACACCAGGTGTATGGAGAAAAAAAGGGAGTTATTTTGGTGGATGATTTTGCCCACAATCCGGTGAAATGTGCAAGGTCAATTGAGGCCTGCCAACCGCTTGCCAAAAAATTAATCGCATGGTTTCAACCCCATGGATATGGTCCCACACGCTTTCTGCGCCATGATTTTGTGGAAGAAATCGCAAAAGTCCTTCGCCCTCAAGATGAGATCTGGATGAGTGAAATTTATTATGCAGGTGGAACTGCAGTCAAGGATATCTCCGCAAATGATCTGATTGAAGACCTGAAAGCCAAAGGGGTCAACGCATTTTTTGTAGAAGACCGTAAGGAACTCCTCAATACAATGAGGCCTCATTTTACGACATCTACCACAGTCTTGTTGATGGGCGCCAGAGATCCATCACTGGGGGATTTCGCAAAGCAGGTTTGGCAAGAGTTGTAGGTGGGAGCCACAAGGGATGAGGGAAAGATAAAGGGATGAGGGGACAGAGCATCTGGCAGTACTACTTTTTTCCTTAACTTAGGAATATGTCACATTTCCATTACTACACCAAGCAGGAATTGCTGGATCAGGTAAAGCTGAGAAAATACGAGACCAAGTTAGGCGAGCGGTTGCGGGTGCTCGAATCGGGAAAGGAGTCTATTGCTTTGCACACTGATGCAAAATATGTCTGCTTTGGAATCCCAGAAAGCATTGGCATCTTGGGGGATCATGGCACCAGAGGGGCTGAAAGCACCTGGTTTCATTTTGTAAACTCATTCCTCAACTTACAAAGTTCAGACCAATGCAGTGGAGATGAAATAATCCTTGCAGGATATTTTGATTTCAGTCCTGTGATGAATATCATTGAAGGTAATTTTAGCAATTCAGAGGAACGCATCAATGCATGCAGGCATGCTGTCGCCAATATTATTGACGAAGAGGTGGAAGAATTGGTGAAATGGGTGGTGATGTCAGGGAAGATTCCGGTTGTGATCGGCGGTGGCCACAACAACGCATATCCCATCATCAAAGCCAGTGCCAAATCCCTTTTCAAATTGGAAAAGAATCCCAAATCTTTTGTGAATGTGATCAATCTTGCTGCAACAGCTGATTATAAGATAATGGAGGGTAGGCATAGTGGCAATCCTTTCCGGTATGCTATGGAAGAAGGATACCTCAACCGGTATGCAGTGATAGGTTTGCAGGAGAACGTCAATCCACAAAGCATGATGGATGATCTTTATGGCAATATCAACATACATTACCATACCTACGAAGAGATTTTTGTCGAGGAACGCCTGAATTTTATCCAATCTGTTTCTCAATCTTTTTCTTTCATAGACGACCACCCCATTTGCATGGAGCTTGACCTGGATGTGGTGAGTAGTGTAAGCTCAAGTGGTCAAAACCCTTCGGGGATTTCGGTCAATGAAGCCAGACAGTTCATGCGTTTTTCTGGACACTATCCCAACATATGCAGTCTTCATGTTTGCGAAGGGGCTACGGCACAGCTCCATGGCGATTCCCAGCAGTTGGCCAAGCTGATCGCATTTTTGGTCACTGATTTTGTGAAGAGCAGAGGGTAAAGAGGTTTGCAACTATTTCCCCCAACAAAACCTCCAGCGAATTGAATTATTCATTAATTTCCGTTCTCATAAAAGTGAAGAAAAAAACTATTGAACCATGCCGGATTTTTCAATAAAAAAAACGACCAAGGAATATGATGTTGTGATTGTTGGTTCAGGAGCTGGCGGTGGAATGGCAGCCTATATGCTGGCCAACCAAGGCTTGAAAGTCTGTCTCCTTGAGGCAGGCGCTGACTATGATCCTGCAAAAAACATCACCCAGCTGAAGAATCCTTGGGATTCACCCCGCCGTGGTGCAAGCACCAAGTTCAGGCCTTTTGGTGATTTTGATGCGAGTTACTGGGGTTGGGAAATTGAAGGAGAGCCTTATACCAAGGCAGCTGGAACACAGTGGGATTGGTGGAGATCAAGAATGGTCGGTGGCAGAACCAATCACTGGGGCAGGATTTCACTCCGGTTCGGTCCAAAAGATTTCAAACGCAAAAGCATTGATGGCCTTGGTGACGATTGGCCCATTGGATATGAAGATGTAAAGCCTTATTACGATAGGATTGACAAGATGATTGGGGTATTTGGCACCAATGAAGGCCTGCCCAATGATCCTGATGGATTTTTCCTTCCTCCTCCAAAACCCAGGCTGCATGAGGTGTTCATCAAGAATGCGGCCAACAAGGTTGGTGTGCCGGTCATTCCTTCACGCTTGTCCATCCTCACACAAAAAATCAACGATGACCGAGGTCAATGTTTCTATTGTGCACAGTGCAATAGGGGCTGTACCGTATACGGGGATTTTTCATCATCGTCTGTCTTGGTCAAGCCTGCAGTAAAAACAGGCAATGTTGACATGATCACTGGAGCAATGGCCAGGGAAGTGTTGACCAACAGCGAAGGCCTGGCAACGGGTATTTCCTACGTCAACAAGCACGACCTGCTCGAATATGAAGTGAAGGGAAGGGTTGTGGTGCTTGCAGCAAGTGCCTGCGAATCGTCCAGGTTGCTCTTGAATTCAAAGTCAGCAAGGCATCCCAACGGATTGGCGAACAACAGCAATGTTGTTGGAAAATACTTGCACGATTCTACCGGCGCTGCCATGGGGGGAATTCTTCCAGAACTCTTTGACCGCAAGCGTTACAACGAAGATGGTGTTGGTGGAATGCACGTTTACTCACCATGGTGGGGCGACAACAAAAAGCTTGATTTCCCGCGTGGTTATCACATTGAGTATTGGGGAGGCATGGGCCAGCCCGCTTATGGATTTGGTTGGGGAATTGAAGGCCTCAACGGAAAATATCCTGTCAACGGCACGCAAAAGGAAGCGGGTGGATATGGTGCTTCCCTTAAGCAAGACTACCGCTATTTTTATGGTGCTGGTGTTGGCATGGCCGGCAGGGGTGAAGCCATTCCCGTAGCCACCAACTACTGTGAAATCGATCCCAATGTGGTGGACAAATATGGTATTCCTGTATTGAAATTCAATGTCAAGTGGTCAGACCATGAAGTGAAGCAGGCCAAGCACATGAAGGAGACCTTCAAGGAGATCATGCATTCCATGGGAGCTGTTATCACCTGGGGTGGAGACGATGGTCCGGAGAACAGCTATGGACTTGAGTCTCCCGGCAAGATCATTCACGAAGCAGGAACCGTGCGCATGGGCAATGATGCAAAAAGCTCTGCACTTAACAAGCACAACCAGGCACATGATTGCAAAAATCTTTTTGTGGTTGATGGTGGTGCTTTTGTGTCACAGGCCGATAAAAACATTACCTGGACCATCCTCGCCTTGTCAATGCGTGCATCAGAATATTTGATGGACGAAATGAAAAAAAGAAATATTTAAAGTGAATGTTGCAGTTCGGCATTTAGTTTGCTGAATCTACACATCCGCAACAATAAATGTATAAAAATGGACAGAAGAAAATCGCTCAAAGCCATTGCCATAGGAACTTTCGGGACCGCCGCATTGCTCGATGCCTGTAAGTCAGAGGCCGACAAGAAGGTCGCAGCAAACAGTTCATTGGCAGCGGGATTTACCTTGGACAGACAACCTGAAGAACTTGCCCAATATGACAAGGTCATTTCAGGAACATTTTTTACAAAGCATGAGATGGCTACCATCACGTTGCTGGGCGACATCATCATTCCTAAAGACGATGTCAGTGGAAGTGCATCTGATGCAAAGGTCCCAGAATTCATCGAGTTCATTGTGAAGGACATGCCCGAACACCAGACACCCATGAGAGGTGGTTTGATGTGGATCGACAGGCATGCATTCAAAAAGCACGGAAAGAATTTCAAGGATTGTTCCAAGGAGCAGCAAATCGGCATTGTGGATGAGATTGCTTATCCCAACAAGGCAGCAAAAGAAGTTGCGCAAGGTGTTGCCTTTTTTAGCCTGATGAGAAACCTTACGGCTACTGGATTTTACACTTCACAAATTGGTGTTGCTGATGTAGGATATCAAGGCAATCAACCCAACCAATGGAACGGTGTGCCGGATGAAGTGATGAAACAATATGGCGTGGCCTATACGGAAAAGGAAAACAAGGAATGCGTCAAATACAGCGCGGAATAAACTTTTCCATTCAACTGGTTCTTTAATCCCAACATATACCTTCAATCAACGATTATCATGTCCAACAAAAAACTCCAAAGAAGAAAATTCATCCAGGCAGGTGCCATGGGAATGGCTGCTTTCACCATTGTTCCACGCCATGTGCTTGGCAAAGGCCACGTTGCGCCAAGCGACAAGTTGCGCATTGCAGGCATCGGTGCAGGTGGAAAAGGGGAGAGTGATCTTTCTGAATTTGCCAAGAGCCCGAACGTAGAAATTGTTGCCATGGCTGACGTGGATGATCGTGCAGCTGCCAAAAGCAGAAAAGCATATCCCAACGCCAACTACTACCACGATTTCCGTGAAATGCTGGAAAAGGAAAAGAACAACATTGATGCTTGTTCGATTTCAACACCCGACAATACCCACGCAGTTGCTACCATTGCTGCAATGCAATTGGGCAAACATGTTTACACGCAAAAGCCCCTCACGCACGACATCTATGAGGCACGCATCTTGACGGAAGCTGCCAAGAAATACAAAGTGGTTACCCAAATGGGCAACCAGGGCGGATCCGGAGATGGTGTAAGGACATCACAAGAGATGATCCAGGCGGGCATGATTGGTGAAGTGACCCACGTGCAATGCTGGACCAACAGGCCGGTATGGCCCCAGGGAATTCCAACACCAACTGGAAAGTTTGACATACCAAAAGAATTGAATTGGGACCTCTGGCTCGGGCCTGCCAAATCCATTGAATACAATCCCGCTTACCTTCCATTCAACTGGAGAGGATGGTGGGCCTTCGGCACCGGTTCATTGGGTGATATGGCCTGCCATATCATGGATCCTGTTTTTCGTTGCCTCCCCATTCTTTATCCTTCTGATGTGGAATGTTCTGTAGCATCCATCTGGAAAGGAATGTGGGACGATACCGCCAATACGGATGCTTGTCCTCCGTCAACCATCATACACCTTACTTACCCCAGGACTGACGGAAAGAAAGGAGACATCAAGGTTTCATGGTACGATGGCGGATTGTTGCCACAGCGTCCTGATGAATTGCTTCCTGAAGAGGCGTTTGGAAACTGGGATGGCGGTGTCTTGTTCATTGGAACAAAAGGAAAGCTCCTTGCGGATTGCTATGGTGCAAATCCAAGGCTGTTGCCCACCAAACTGATGAAAGATGTTACCATGCCAAAGCAAACCATACAGCGTGTTCCAGAGGGGCACTACCTGCAATGGGTCAATGCATGTATTGCTGGCTACGGAAAAGGCAAAACCAGTTCACCGTTTGAATTTGCCGGTCCATTTACAGAAAGTATTTTGATTGGAAACCTTGCCATCAGGAGTTGGATGATGAAAAATCCCAACTTGAAAGGCTGGACAGACAAATACCTGGGAAGGAAGAAGTTGCTCTGGGATGCAAAAAACATGCAGATCACCAACTTTGATCCGGCCAACCAATTTGTGAAAAGGGATTATAGGGAAGGATGGAAATTGGAACTCTGATCCACTGATATTTTATTGTCAATGCCCTGATGGTTTTCATCAGGGCATTTTTTTATGTCCCGGTTTATTCCATAAAAAAAGACCATGTTTCGGCATGGTCTTTTTTTAGATGAGGTGTGATGTCTGAGAAGGGTCAATCAGTCTTTCTGGCTTTTGAGGAGCCAAAGGCCAAAGAATCCCAGGAAAATCAATATGCCTGAGGTTCCGAAAAGGAACATCGTGATGAACTTTTGAAAGGGAACAAACAGAACTGCCGTAACTGCAATGATGAAGTAGATAACAAACAGGAAAATCAGCGTATGTATTCTTTTGTCCATGGTAGATTTTTTTACTGCTGCAAATATCGGAAATAATTTAATTCCTGATTCTGAAATTAAAAACAATTGTTCCCAGGTCTTCTTCGGGTCCGCCATCATTGCTGTTGAACTTCAGTTGTCGGGCTTTCTGCAGTGCAATGGATTTCATGGAAGCGTTGCTGGTGGTGGTTCCCCGCGGTTGAATGGATGCTGAAATCACATTGCCCTTGTCGTCCACCTTGATGTCTACAGCCACTTTTGCATTCTCACTGAAATCATCTTCAAACGATGGATAGCGGTTGATTTTTCTGCCCTGAAGTCCTCTTGAAACCGAAACACCTCCCGTCCCCGATCCACCATTTCCTGTATAGCTGTCGGAATTGGGATCGCCATTGATTTTTCCCTGATCGCCTTTGCCACCTGCGATCCCCTGGCCACCGCTTTGCTGCAGTACCGTTGCATTGTTTCCTCCCTGGCCGGCCGCGGTTCCCTTGTATACATATTTCGGCTTTGGTGCAGGGGGTGTTTCTACGGGTGTTGCCTCTGCTTTGGGTGTTGGCTTTTCCTTGATGGCTTCGGTCACAGGTTTTGATGTTGGCTTTTCCCTAACCGGTTCCGGCACAGGTTTTGGTGCTGACTTTTCCTTTGGTTTTGTTTTTGGTGTGTTGGCGATGATGGGAGGGGCTTCCTTGTCATCGTCATTCGTTTCGACTTCTTTTTCTGCAGATTGAACAGGCGTTTGTTGTTCTGGTATTGCAGCGGAGGACGCGTCTGTTGAAGCTGAAGGTTCTCCTGGTACAAGCGGCTGAATGTCCCCTTGTCCGGTTTCACCATCGCCGAGGTTTACTTCCATTCCCTCCTCATCAGGAACGGGTGGAGCTACCGGCGGGGCCCAGGATATCATAAAGCAAAGCGCCAGCATTGCTCCCACGATCAACAGGGTATAGGCCGTTGCCTTGAGGTTTTTTTCATTTTCAAAATTCGCCATGGGCAGGGGTTAAACTGTGTTGACTTGTCTGCCAACCTGGGGTTGGTAGACCGAAGGCCAAGGGTTTTAAGTGGCTGAACCTGTCAGCCACCAAGCGGTTTTCAAACCGAAGGCCGGATGGTGTGATTTTTTGAATTGTTTTGTGTTTTAGGAACTGGCTTTTGAGCAAGGATGTTCTTTGTTCTAAGTTCATTCATTTTTAAAAACCAACTCCTTTTTATCTGTTAAAGTTAATAACAATTGATGGCTTGTTGGAACGCCAGGGTGTTATCATATCCGACCATTGCAAGCGACAGGGCAAACAACAAACCTTGGTGCTGATACTGCTCATGTGCTGCCCGATTGGCTTTTCAATTTATTTTTTACTTTTCTTTGAAGGGACTGATAGGCCAGGACTCAATAAAATCAACACTTTCAATCACTTGTGTTCATTTCCAAATATATTTTGCGGATTTATTTTTCAAAATACTTGGTTTAAATAACAACTGTATGAAACAAAACCCCTAATTTTGCACTCCCAATTCGTTGGGCGGTTTCGCGAGAGGCTGAAAGATCTTTGAAAGTTTGGAAAGCAGTAACACTCAAATAACCGTCGTAAGATGGTTAGAGGTAAGATAAGACGCAATTATTATTTTTGAATTTGAGCAATCAATTTCTACATTATTTACAATGGAGAGTTTGATCCTG